>CAYFOA010000214.1:0-13786 GCA_964344575.1 uncultured Rickettsiales bacterium
GTTGAATCCACGGCCGGTTCGGCCCACCCAACCCACCGCCGGCATCACCTCCCCCCTCCCGGTCCACCCTTCGCGAACCTTCGCCCGCCGGACGCGGGCCCTTCGCGCCTTCAGCGAGTCCAGGACGACGAGCCCGAAAGGGATCGCGAGCAGGACGCCGCGGCTCCCGCGGGGATCGAGGTCCGGGAGCCGATCGGCTCACCGGCGTCTATTCGGCCGTCGTCGGCCGCGGGGAACGCCGCCTTCGGAGCCTCCCCACCACCCCGCCCAGCAAGAGCAGGCCCCAGGCGACCCCCGCCACCTGCGTCGACTCCGCCAACCCCGGCGGGACGAACGTCCAGCGGACGACGTGTTCACCTGCCGAGAGGCGGACGCCCGTGTGGACCTGGTCGACGGGGAACGTCTCGGGGGCCGCGCCGTCCGCGAGGGTCCACGTCCAGCCCGGGTGGACGCGCGTCCGGACCACCAGCACCGTCCCCTTCTCCGAGCGGACCGTCGCCTCTCCGTCGCTGCACGCGACGATCTCCCCTCCACGGACCTTGCCCTCGTGGACCGCCTCCTCCACCAGCGCCATCGGGCCGCCGACGACGAACGCGTCGTCGTGGAGGAGCCGGCCGACCCGCTCCTTCTCCTCTCCCTCCCGCTCGAGGTGGCGCGGGATCCGACACAAGGGCAGGACGTCGGCCACGTCGCGGACGTTCCCGTTCGGCTCCGCGACCCGCGGGATCCCGTGCAGCCTCAGCGTCCGCGCCCCCACCCCGTCGGGCGCGAAGAGCTCCTCCAGCGCGTCGTGCCCGAGCCCGTCCCGCCGCAGCTCCTCGGCCAGCGGCAGCAGCGCCGCCACCTGCCGCGCCGGCGGGAGCTTCGCCCGCCCCGAAAGCCCCCGGTAGCCGCGCGCCATCCCCAGATGGACCGGCCACCGCCGCTCGAGGATCTGCTGCTGCATGTCCCGAGCCGTGTCCTGCCAGAACTCGGAGGCAGGAGCCGAAGAGTCGCGTGCCGCCGAAGGCGGCGCGGCGCGAAGGGCTCCGGCGCCGGACGCGCCGGACAACTCCTCCGGCTCGTCCGGCCCCCCGGCGTCGACGTCGTCGTAGGTGAACCCCTCCAGGCGGGCGAGGTCGTCCAGGTCGACGAACCCCGGCGCCAGCGCGTCCGCCCCCGGCACGTCCGTCCGGCCCTCCAACCCCAGCGGCGCCGACGGGACCGCCGTGTGCATCCGCGCCGCGATCACGCCGACGTCGGCCACCGCCAGCACGACCAGCGCCGCCGGCAGCCACGACCGCCCCGCCGCCCGCGTCAGCAACCCCACCGTCGCCAGCACCACCACCACCGCCGCCGCGAGCCCCGTCGCGTAGAGCACCCGCGCGTCCCCGTCCCGGAACGTCCCCGCCAGCGCCATCACCCCGCCCCCGCCGAGCAGCCCCGCGATCACCACCCCCCGCAGCCCCTTCAGCCGCGCCGTCACCCCGTCCTTCCCCAGCGCGATCACCGCGTCCAGCGCGGCCGCCCCCGCCCCCGCCGCGGCCAGCGTCGCCAGCGCGCTCCAGACGTCGTTGACCGGGTGCGACAGCATGAGCAGCGGCGCGAACAGGTACCGCAGCCCGGGGACCGTCGGGCTGAACGAGGCGAGCGCCAGGATCGCGAACAGCAGCCCCAGCCGGCCCGCTGCCGGGGCGTCTCCCCGCACCCCGAGCCGCACCCGCCCCCGGCCCAGGCCCAGGATCAGCGCGACCCCCAGCACCGCCCCCACCCCGTAGTCCGCGTACGACACCCACGGCCGCGGCGCGAGCACGCCCGGCAGCCCCGCCGGCCCGAGCCCCGTCCGGACCGGCGCCGACAGCCCCCCGAACCGCCCCCCCGCCCCGGCGACGCTCGACGCCTCCGTCCACTCCAGCAGCGTCGGCACCCACAGCGGCGCGCCGGCCGCCGTCCCGAGGACCACGGCGAGGGCCGCGTACCCCAGCGGCGCCCCCGACAGCAGCCCCCACAGCGCCACCGCCACCGTCGCCGCGATCCCCAGCCGGACGTGACAGCCGAGCAGGATCAGCCCCACCCCCGCCGCCGCCAGCGCCGTCCACCCCAGCCGCGCCCGCACCCCGTCCGCCTCCCGCAGCCGGACGAACGCCCCCGCCGCCACGGGGAACCAGACCACCATCGCCCACGAATCGGCGCGGCTGTCAACGAACCCCATCGTCCCCAGCGGCCCCGCCGCGATCGCCGCCCCCGCCAGCGCCGCCGCGGCCTCCGAGGCCCCCAGCGTCTTCGCCAGCCAACGCGTCGTCAGGAACGCGAGCAGCCCGTGGAGCGCGCACGCGAGCGGGAACGCGACCGCCACCGGCAGCCCCCCCCGGAGCAGCCACGCCGCCGGGTAGAACGGCCCCATCGGCACGGCGTCGCCGAACAGCGACACCCCCCCGAGCTTGCCGTCGACGAAGTACGGGTTCGCCCCGTCCCCCCACGCGCGCGCCAGCCACTCCCACGAGGCGACGGCGTAGTACAGCGCGTCGTCGGGGACGTCGACACCGTCCGCGTGCAGCAGGAAGGGGAGCCCGGTCGCGATCGTCGCGCCCACCCCCAGGACCCACGCGATCACCGCAGATTGCGGATCGTCAGAAGCGGCGGCTATCGTCCTCGGCATGGCGGCCGAAGTCATCCTAGTCAACCCGAGCTACGTCTACGCGCCCCTGCCGCCGACCGACGTGATCAAGGACGACCCGCTCGTCATGGACCTCCCCTCGCTGGAGTTCATGTACCCGCCGATCGGGATCCTCGCGATCAGCGGCACGCTCAAGCGGGCCGGCTTCAACGTCGAGTGCATCGACAGCAACGTCGCGGGGCTGACGATGGAGCAGCTCGCCCGCCGCTGCGAGGGCGCCAAGGTCATCGGCATCTCGCTCCTCGTGGCGAACCTCCGGGCGACCTACCAGCTCATCCAGGTGATGAAGGGGCGCGGCTACGAGATCGTGGTCGGCGGCGCCCACCCCAGCGTCGAGCCCGAGGTCGTCAGCAAGCTCGGCCTGACCTACCGCATCTCCGGCGAAGGCGAGGAGGCGTTCACGTCGCTGTGCCGCTACCTCGTCCGCGGCGAGGGCAAGGTCGAGGACATCCCCGGGATCATCATCACCGAGAAGCCCGACGATCCCGACGACCACTCCGTCTACACGAAGCACCCGGTGCTGCTGGACGACCTGGAGAACTACCTCCCCGACCGGGAGTGCCTCCGCTCGCCCAACTACAAGCTCCCCTTCGTCGGCTCCATCGAGGTCGCCCTGGGGAGCCGCGGCTGCCCCTACAAGTGCCCCTTCTGCTACTGCAGCAGCGCGTCGCCGAACTCGATGTTCAACGCGTCGCGCTACGTCCCCGCCGACGTCCTCGTCCGCGACATCAAGCAGACCATCACCCACTACCGGCCCGCGTACCTCGAGATGATCGACGAGACGTTCACGGTCAACCGGCCGTGGGTGGAGGACATCTGCAACGCGATCATCGACGAGGGGATCGAGATGACGTGGGGCGCCAAGACCCGCATCGATCTCATGGACGCCGACCTGCTCGAGCTGATGCACCGGGCGGGGCTCCGCAAGATCGGCTTCGGCCTCGAATCCGGCGTCTTCGACCTCCGCAAGGACATGACGAAGGACTTCTCCAACGAGAAGGTGAAGGAGATCTTCGCCGCCGCGAACCGGATCGGGGTCGAGCCGGCCTGCACCATCGTCTTCGGGCACCCCAACGAGACGCGCGAGGACATGAAGCAGTCCGTGGAGTTCGTGAAGTACATCCAGGCGGCGTACGTCGAGTTCCACGTCATGGTCCTCATCCCGAAGACCAAGAACTTCTACCTCGCGGTGGACGAGGGGAAGGCCACGCACGACATCTTCGACCGCTTCATGCGGGGCGAGATCGGCTACCCCGAGTACGCGCCCGGCGACATCACCCACGAGGAGATGCGCCAGATCCGCCACGACGCGGTCCGGAGCTTCTACTTCCGCCCCGCCTACATCGCGCAGCAGGCGCGGCGCTCGATCCGGCGCCCCCAGGAGCTGCTGCAGTACGCCAAGACGGCGAAGTCCCTGTGGGACCTCAGCAAGCAGAAGAAGCCGATCTTCGCCGAGGGGCGCGCCGCGAGCTGAGCGGCCTCAGGGCCAGACGGGGACCGACACGAGGTCCATCGTGAACGACTCGGTGTAGCTGAACTGGTGGCTCGTCGGGATCGACGGCTCCTGCAGCGTGAAGTTCCCCGCCCCGTCGTTGATCGCCATCGCGATCGCGCGCGGCGAGCCGAACCCGACCGTCGACCAGTCCACGAGCAGGTCGATGTCGCCGTCGCCGTCGTGGTCGTAGGGGAAGAGCCAGCCGTAGCCGGGCTTGTCGTCGTCGTCCATCTCGCCCTCGTCGTTGGGCACGTCGGGGGTGTTGACGTCGAACGCCTCCTCGCCGTCGCCCGAGGGGAGCGTCCCGCTGACGTCGCCCCACCAGACCCACACCTGGCCGGCGTCGCCGTCGTCGTCGAGGCCGCCGATGAAGTCGACGAAGCCGTCCCCGTTGAGGTCGCGCATGGCGAAGCCGTTGACGTGGCGGTCGACCTCGAAGCTGTCGCCCAGGGTGAACGTCCCGTCGCCGTCCCCCTCGTGGATGTTGCACTCCGTCGCGCCGTCGTCGTACTCGCACTCGACGAGGTCCACGACGCCGTCGCCGGTCACGTCGGCGGGCGGGATCGAGATGACCTCGTTGGCGCCGTTGGTCCACTGGAGGAGGTCGAAGGGGCGGGGGTCACCGCTGCTCGCGGGGACGCGGGACCAGCTCGTCCCGGTGCCGTCGTTGAGCCACACCTGCCCCTCGCCGTCCCACCAGTCCCAGCCGAATACGTCGAGGTCCTCGTCGCCGTCGAGGTCGGCGGTCCCCCAGATGTCGGCGTTGCCGAGGAGCGAGATGCCGGTCGAGGCCACGTCGAAGCCGCCGAGGCAGTCCGAGGTGTAGCCGTAGACGGTGGTCGCGCTGAAGATCGTGTTCCACCGCTGGACGATGAAGTCGAGGTAGCCGTCGCCGTTGAAGTCGCCGGTCGCGTTGGTGTAGGCGTTGCCGCTGCCCGGCGGGTCGTGGAAGACGGCGGAGCCGAAGCTGCCGTCGAAGTTCGAGGGCCAGCGGTTGACGTAGAACGAGCTGACGCCCTTGACGGCGAACTCCTCGAAGACGGCCCCGTCGTCGATGGTGCCGTTGCACTCGTTGTCGATCCCGTCGCAGAGGACCTCCGACGCGCCGGGGTTGACGGCCGCGTCGCCGTCGTCGCAGTCCCCCTCGCAGCCGCGCCAGGTGTCGCCGTCGCTGTCCGACTCGTCGACGGAGATCAACGTGTCGCAGTCGTTGTCGAGGCCGTCGCACAGCTCGGGGGCGCCGTCGTAGACGGTGTCGTCGCCGTCGTCGCAGTCCCCCTCGCACTCCGCCTGGCCGTCCCCGTCGGCGTCCAGCTCGTCCGCGGGCGTGACGCCGTCGCAGTCCGTGTCGAGGCCGTCGCACCCCTCGGCGGCCGTCGGGTAGCGCGTCGCGTCGGCGTCGTCGCAGTCGTCCTCGCACTCCGCGAAGCCGTCCCCGTCGTCGTCCGTCTCGGTGTCCGGGACGACGAGGTCGCAGTCGTTGTCGAGCGCGTCGCACAGCTCGGGGGCGCCGTCGTAGATCGTGTCGGCGGCGTCGTCGCAGTCGCCCGCGCAGGGGGCCTGGCCGTCGCCGTCCCCGTCGAGCTCCTCGGCCGGGATCCCGCCGGCGCAGTCGTTGTCGGCGCCGTCGCAGAGCTCGGGGGCGCCGGGGTAGGTGTCCGCGTCGGCGTCGTCGCAGTCGTCCGCGCAGACGAAGACGCCGTCGCCGTCGTCGTCCGCCTCGTCGAGGTCGAACACGCCGTCGCAGTTCGTGTCCACGCCGTCGCAGACGTCGTCGGTGTCGGGGCGGACGTCCGCGTTCGAGTCGTCGCAGTCCCCCGCGCACGTGGTGAAGCCGTCCTCGTCGGCGTCGAACCCCTCGTCGGCCTCGTCGTCGCAGTCGTTGTCGATCGTGTCGCAGATCTCGTCGGCGTCGGGGTTGATCGACCCCTGGAGGTCGTTGCAGTCGCCGCCGCACGTCGTCCAGCCGTCGCCGTCGGTGTCGAAGAGCTCGTCGATCTGGTCGTCGCAGTCGTTGTCGAGGCCGTCGCAGATCTCGTCGGCGCCGGGCCGGACGAGGGGGTTGGTGTCGTCGCAGTCCCCCTCGCAGCCGCGCACCCCGTCGGCGTCGGCGTCCTCCTCGCCGAGCTCGCCGTCGCAGTCGTCGTCGATCCCGTTGCACTCCTCGACCGCGTCGGGGTGGACGTCCGGGTCGTCGTCGTCGCAGTCGCCGTCGCAGGCCGACGTGCCGTCGCCGTCGAGGTCGGCCTCCTCGTCGGAGAGCGCGCCGTCGCAGTCGTCGTCGATCCCGTTGCACTCCTCGACCGCCCCGGGGTGGACGAACGGATCGCTGTCGTCGCAGTCCTCGTCCCCCGCGAACCCGTCGCGGTCGCCGTCCAGCCCGTCGACGCCGGTCTCGAACGACAGCGGGACCAGGGTGCGGACTCCGTCGCTGACCAGCTCCAGCCCCCCCTCGAACGTCCCCACCGCGGACGAGGTCGCCCGGACGACGACCACGACGGCCTCGTCCTGGGGGATCTCCAGCTGCGACGGCCCGTGGAGCCGGAACTGGAGGCCGTCGACGGCGACGAGGACCGACGGATCCTCCCCCCGGTTGACGACGGTCACCGACGCGACCGCCTCCCCGCCGACCGGCAGCGTGCCGAAGTCGATCTCGCCCGGCTCGACCTCGAGGCCCAGGGTCGTGCAGCCGGTCAGGACGGAGAGGAGCAGGCCCCACAGCGCGGACGTCCAGCGAATTCGCATGGCCCGCAGGATAGACGAACGGACGATCTCCCGGGGGGGTTTGAAACGCCCCCGGATCGACACTATGTGACGGACGTCGGGTCGATCTTTGCCTTTCGGGGGCCGAATCGATCCAGTACGCTTTAGGAAGACTCGGGTTGCCTGCAACGAAAGGAACGTCATGACCCTCTCCCGCATCGCCGGTTCCGTCGCCTCGCTCGCGATGGTCTTCGCCCTCACGGGCTGCGCCTACTTCGACACCCACGAGGGGTACGAGGAGGGAGACGCGCCGCGCTGGGGCGTCCAGGGCATGGCGACCTACAACCTGGTCGGCGTCTCCCCCGCCGAGGCCCAGGAGGGTGACCTGGTCGACGTCTACATGATCTCCGAGGCCGACGCCCCGGTGCAGGCGTTCGACGAGACCGACTTCTGGTCCTGCTTCTTCGACGGCGAGTCGGCGATGCTCGAGACCGGCCCCGAGAGCTACGAGGCCGAGGTCGACCCGCAGAGCGCCATCGACAACATCGACGACATCGCCCTGACCCCGCAGGAGCTCGACGACGGCGTCATCTCCGTGGTCACCCTCGAGGTGCCCATCGGGACCGTCTCGGGCGAGGGCTTCGTCATCACGCCGAGCAACTCGACGGAGTACTTCTACCTCGGCATCGACTAGCTTCCTCCCCTTCCAGGGACCCGCGCGAGGGCCGGCGGTGCACCCGTCGGCCCTCGTTCCTTTCCGGAGGAGTAGAATCCCCGTCCCGTGGAGCGGTACGACGCAGTCATCATCGGCGGAGGACTCACCGGCGCGGCCGCCGCGCTGCTGCTGAAGCGGGTCCGCCCCGAGGCCCGCGTGCTCGTCGTCGAGGGCCAGTCCGAGTACGGCCCCCGCTCCGTGGCGACCTCCGAGATCGGGGGGCTCTTCCTGACGTCGACGCTCCGCCTCTGGGATCACCTCGCGCGGGACGAGCTGCCCTCGCACGGCCCCCGGTTCTGGTTCCACAACGAGGACGTGCTCCGCATCCAGGACGCCAGCGAGCTGGGGACGTGGCAGATGCCGCCGACGCCGAGCTTCGTCGTGCGCGAGGACGTCCTCGAGGAGCACCTCCTCGCGCGCGCCGAGCAGAAGGGGGTCGAGGTCGCGCGCCCCGCGACGGTGACGGACGTAGTGGTCCGGCCGTGGGCCAGCCGCGTGCGCTGGACGGACGCGGACGACGGCGAACACGAGGCGCTGGCGACGTGGGTGCTCGACGCCTCGGGCCGCCAGTGCGTGCTCGGCCACATCCTCGGCGTCGTCCAGGCCAACGAGGCGCACCCGGTCTCGGCGGTGGTGGGGCGGTGGACGGGGGACCTGGACCTCGACGGGCCGGCGTTCGGTCCGGACTCGACGTTCGCGCAGGGCCCCGCCGTCGCCCGGCGACTCTGCACGAACCACTTCCAGGGGTACGGCTACAAGGTGCTCGTCCAGCCGACGGGGGGGCGGGCCGAGGACCAGGAGCGGGGCGTCCGGGTGGCCGTCGTGTACGACCGGCGGGTCATCGACTTCGGCTCCGGGGGGGACGCCGTCGGCGACGCCTACAGCGCGTTCCTGTCGGGCCTGCCCGCGACGCGGCAGCTCCTGAGCAAGGCCCACCTCCCCCGCCAGGAGCTCGAGGTGGTCGCGCAGACGGCCTACGACGTCCGGCAGGTGGCGGGCCTCGGCTGGGCGCTGCTGGGGAGCGCGGCGGGCTCGTTCGACCCCTGCGGGTCGGCGTCGGCGGACACGGCGGGGCGGACGATCGAGGCGACGATCCGGCTGGTCGTGGACCAGCTCGACGGCAAGCCCGTGGAGCACGACGTCGCGGCCTACGACAAGGCCTTCCGGACCTCCTGGCGGCGGACCTTCGACGCCCGCTTCCGGGACCGCTTCCTCCTCGCCGGCGACTTCGACCTCTACTGGCCCGCGCTGCTCATGGATCGGGCGCTGTACATGCTCTGCGAGGTGACGCCGCGGGCCCGGGAGAGCCAGCGG
Source organism: uncultured Rickettsiales bacterium (assembly GCA_964344575.1). Lineage (GTDB taxonomy): Bacteria > Myxococcota_A > UBA796 > UBA9615 > UBA9615 > JAAESI01. The sequence continues at coordinate 8,884 of CAYFOA010000214.1, forward strand.
GCGGCGCTCCGGCTGCCCATGACGGGGCTCCGGGGGACGCTCCGCGCGGCGCTGATGCGGACCTACAGCCGGCGGCTCCGGCGGCTGGCCCGGCGGCGGATGTGGTCGGGCCACTACGGCCACCGGAACATGGGCCACCGACTGCACTTCCGGGCCGGGCTGGGGATCGGCTCGGTGGGGACCCTGGCGCGGGGCCTCGCGGGGTGGGCGCTGCGGGAGTTCGAGGATCTGGGGACGCTGGCGACGGTAGCCGTGGCCACGCTCCGGGGCATGAAGACGCTGCCCGAGGGGGCCGACACGTCGACGCTGCCCGAGGGCATCGAGCCGATCGGGCGATCGGCGCAGGAGACGACATGAGCAAGATGCGGGAGCTGGTGGCGGAGCTGGAGCGGCGCCGCGCGGACGCGAAGCTGATGGGCGGCGCCGAGAAGGTCGCGCGCCAGCACGGGCGGGGCAAGTGGGACGTCCGGCGGCGGGTCGAGGAGCTGTTCGACGACGGCACGTTCCTGGAGATGGGGATCCACGCGACCGACCACAAAGCCGACCGGACGCCCGCGAAGCACCGCGCCCCGGGGGACGGGGTCGTCTGCGGGACGGGGCTGATCGACGGCCGCATGGTCGCCTGCGCGGCCTACGACTTCACGGTCCTGGGGGGCTCGATCGGGGAGACCGGCGAGGTCAAGGTGACGCGGCTGCGCGAGGTCGCGCTCCGGGCCCGCATCCCCATCGTGTGGCTCATCGACAGCGCCGGCGCGCGCATCCACAAGGACAGCGGGTTCAAGGAGCAGGCGTCGATGTTCGCGGGGACGGGGTACCTCTTCCGGGAGCAGGTCCACATGAGCGGCGTCGTGCCCCAGGTGTGCGCGATGGTCGGCCCCGGGGCGGCGGGGACGGCCTACATCCCCGGGCTGGCGGACTTCGTCCCGATGGTGAAGAAGACGTCCTCGATGGCGCTCGGGGGGCCGCCCCTGGTGAAGGCCGCGGTCGGCGAGGACATCGACGAGGAGAGCCTCGGCGGGTCGAAGATCCACACCCGGATCTCGGGGGTGGCGGACCTCGAGGTGAAGTCGGACGGGGACTGCCTCCAGGCGATCCGCGACTACCTGTCGTACTTCCCCCCGAGCTGCGAGGAGGCCCCCCCGGTCGCGGCCTACGACACCCCCGGGAACGACGGCGGGGGGCTCGATCCGTTGGGCGCCGGGGAGCGGCTCCCCGACGAGGTCCTCGACCTCCTCCCCGACCAGAGCCGGCGCCCGTGGGACGTCCGGCAGCTGATCGAGATGATGGTGGACGAGGGCTCGACCTTCGAGATCAAGCCGAAGTGGGCCCCCAACCTGACCTGCGCGTTCGCCCGCATGGGCGGCATGCCCGTCGGCATCGTCGCCAACAACCCGAAGTACCTCGGCGGCGTGCTCGACGTGAACTCCGCGGACAAGGCGGCCCGCTTCGTCAACGTCTGCGACAGCTTCGGGATCCCGCTGCTCTTCCTCCAGGACGTCCCGGGGTTCGTCATCGGGTCCCACGTCGAGCAGCAGGGGATCATCCGCCACGGCGCGAAGATGCTGCACGCGGTGGCCATGGCGACCGTCCCGAAGATCACCGTCATCCTCCGCAAGGCCTACGGCGCGGGGTACTACGTGATGTGCGGGCGGGCCTACGAGCCGGACCTCATCGTCGCCTGGCCGACGGCCGAGATCTCGGTCATGGGGCCCGAGGGGATGGTCTCCATCTTCGCCCGGAAGATGCTCGCGGCGATCCCCGACGAGGAGCAGCGGAACCAGGCGAAGACGCAGATGACGGACCACATCCGGGAGGGGATCGACCCCTACCTCGCCGCCGGGTTCGCGCTCATCGACGACCTCATCGACCCCCGGGAGACGCGGCAGGTCGTCCTCCACGCGCTCGTGCGGACGAGGAACAAGACCGTCGAGCGGCCGGCCCGCAAGCGCCCGGTGCTGCCGGTCTGATGCGGCGCCTCCTCCTCCTCCTGACGCTGCCCGCGCTGCTGGTCGGTTGCCCCGAGCCGGAGCCCGAGCCCGAGCCGACGCCGCCTCCCGTCACGGAGACCGCGTTCGCGGGGACCGTCGTCGATCGGCAGGGCGGCGACCCGCTGGAGGAGTGCCTCGTGGGGGTCACCCCGGACGACGCCGTCGAGACGGACGAGGACGGAGCGTTCGCGATCGTCGTCGGCCTCGGCGCCACGGTGCACGTCGCCTGCGAGGGCCGCCCGGTGTGGTCGGCGACGCTCCCCGAGATCGCGGCCGCGGAGTGGACGATCGGGATCGACGGCGGCGCCCCGCCGGCGGACTGGTGCCCGATCTCGCTGAGCTACGACGGCAGCGCGGTCGACGGCGCGGGCGGCCGGCTGGAGCTGCGCGTGCTCAACGCGACGGACACCGCGAGCCTGGGCCTGACCTTCCAGTCCGGCCTCACCGTCGAGGGCGTGTTCGCCGTCCCCCCGGGAGACTTCAAGGTGCTGGGGCGGGCGCACGGCGGCGACGAGGCGGGCTTCGGGATCACGGACGTCCAGACCTGCACCGGCGGCGAGACGGCGGCCGTGGCGCTCACCATCGAGCCCGTCGCGACGCGCGAGCTGAGCGGAACGTGGTCCCCGACGAGCTCCGACGTCGACCTCTCGGTGACCGCGACGCAACCGCTGGACGACGCCGACTTCGGCTGGTGGGAGCAGGACGTCGCCCACGCCGGGTCGGGAAATCCGGTGGGCTGGTCGCTGACCGTGGCCGAGGGCATCGGGACCGGGCCGCTGGACCTCGAGGCGTGCCAGTCGCGGGGCGACGAACACGCCTGCCGCGGCCGCCTCGACGTGGACGACAGCGGCGGCTCGATCGACCTCGGCGAGCTGGTCGAGCCGGTCTCGCCGGCGGCGTCCGTGGACGCGGGCGGGATCGACGTCTCCATCCCCTTCGACGTCACCTCGGGCCACACCGTCGTCCGGGTCGACGACTTCACCGATCCGCTGGCGATCGAGACGGTCTGGCGGGCGGTCGTCGCGGACGGCGCGTCGGCGACCGTCGACGCGGCCTGGTTCGACGCCCTGGACGGCAGCGACTACCTCGTCCGGGTCTTCGCGATCGACGGCTCGGTGATCGACTGGGCGGCGAGCCCGGAGCCGATCGACTTCACCGACGGCTACGCCTACCAGGCGCCCGGGCTGCTGGAGATCGAAGCCGACTGACGGCTACTTCTTCGCGCGGGCGGCCTCGAAGGCCAGCTCCAGCGCCGTCTTCCCCGACGCCGCCTCCTCGGCCTTGAGCTGCTTCTTGTAGGCCGCGTAGTCGGCGCGGGCGCCGTCCTCCTCGAGGGCCTTCCGGCTCAGCGTGATCTTGTTCCGCCGCTTGTCCAGGTCGATGACCATGACCTCGAGCTTGGTGCCCGGCTTGAACTGGCGCGAGTGGTTCGTCCCCCGCGGCGTGTTCATGTGCGAGTTCGGGATGAGGCCGGTGACGCCCTCGCCGATCTTGCAGAACACGCCGAAGCTCTCGACCTTCTCCACCTCGACCTGGATGCGCTCGCCCTTGCGGACGCCCTTCATCGCCTCGGCCCGCGGATCGGCCCCCGAGACCTGCTTGATCGACAGGCTCAGCCGGCGCTTCTTGCGGTCGACCTCGAGCAGCTTGACGGTGACCGCCTGCCCCACGCTGAGCACGTCCTGGGGATGCTTGACGCGGCTCCAGTCGATCTCGCTGACGTGGACGAGCCCCTCGAGGCCGGGCTTCAGCTTCACGAACGCGCCGAAGTCGGCGAGGCGCGTGACCTCGCCCTCGTACGTCGAGCCCGGCGAGAAGTCGTCGGCGGCCGTCTTCCAGGGGTCGCCCTCGGCCTTGCGGAGGGACAGCCCGATGCGGTCCCGGCCGTGGTCGATGCGGAGCACCTTGACCTTGACCACCTGGCCCACGCTGACGACGGTCGAGGGGTCCTCGACGCGGTCCCAGCTCAGCTCGCTGATGTGGATCAGGCCGTCGATCCCGCCCAGGTCCACGAACGCCCCGAAGGGCATGATCTTGCGGACCGTCCCGTCCAGCAGCGCCCCCTCCTGCAGCAGCGCCCGCGTCTCCGCCGCCATCTCCTTGGCCTCGGCCTCGAGGAGCGACCGGCGACTGACCACGATCTTGCGGCCGGTGGGGTCGTAGCGGGTGACGACGAAGCGGTACGTCTCGCCCACGTGGGACGCGAGGTCTTCGGTGAAGCCGCGCTCGATCTGCGACTTCGGGCAGAACGCGCGGCGGTTGCCGACGCGGACCTCGAGGCCGCCGTCGTTGAACCCGGTGACCGTCCCCTCGACGGGGATGCCGCTGCTGGCGGCGTCGGCCAGCATCTCGGACAGCTCGGCCGCCTTCAGCGCCCCCAGCGACAGCCGCAGCCCCTCGGGGCGGGCCTTGACCACCTGGGCCTCGAGCGTCTGCCCGACCTCGACGGTGAGGTTGCCGTCGTCGTCCAGCACCTCGCGCCGGTCGAGCCACGCCTCCGACTTCATGCCGACGTCGACGAACACCGAGTCGTTCGTGATCGAGACGATGGTGCCGCTGATCTTGTCGCCGCTGCGGGCGTCGGCCATGCCGCCGGTCGCCGCGAGCATCGCCGCGAAGTCCTGGTTCATCTCCGCGGCCAGCGCGTCGGCGGCGGACAGGTCGGCGGCGTCGAGCGCGGAGCCGGCCTGGATCTCGTCGCCCAGCAGGTCGGAGCCGGCGCCCAGGAGGTCGTCCAGGCTCGGGGCGGGGCCGCCCTTGGCGACCACCTCGGGCTCGGCCTCCGCGGCGGGGGCGGCGGCCTCCTCGGCGGGGGCGGCCTCCTCGGCGGGGGCGGCCTCCTCGGCGACCGGGGCAGCCTCCTCCTCGGCGGGGGCGGCCTCCTCGGCGACCGGGGCAGCCTCCTCCTCGGCGGG
>CAYFOA010000215.1:0-13773 GCA_964344575.1 uncultured Rickettsiales bacterium
TGTCGTCGTCGTCGGCCGCGTCGTCGTCGTCCGCGACGTCGTCGTCGTCGGCCGCGTCGTCGTCGTCCGCGACGTCGTCGTCGTCGCCCGGGGCCTCGTCGCAGACGCCGTCTTCGTCCGCGTCCCCGAACTCGCAGCCGCTCCGGAAGTGGACCGCCTCGGGCTCGCCCCCCCAGCCGCCGTCGATCCAGCGGGTGCGGGTCTGGACGGGGGCGGTCACGGGATCGAGGACGAGGCGCGTCCGCCAGTGGTAGGCCGTCTGCTCGTCCAGCGGATCCGAGATCAGCGAGACGTCCACGCCCCCGACGTCGGTGTCCACGTCCTCGAGGACCAGTTCGGGGACACCGTCGAAGGGGACGCCGTGCTCGTGGAGCTCGACCTCCACCGACACCGTCTGCCGGCCGAAGGGGGTCCGGGCGAGGCGGTCGAGCTGGACCGAGATGCCGTCCAGCGCGCCCCGCGAGGGCACGACGTCGCCGCTGTCGGCGTCGACCACGACCACGTTCGCGGGGTCCGCCGCGGGGCCCGCGTCGTTGCCGTTGCCGAGGTAGATCCAGGCCCGCCCGTCGTGGTTCGCGCCGATGCTCCCGTCCGCGTTGTAGTAGGGCGCGCCCCCGGCGATGTCGGAGCAGCCGTCGCCGTCGACGTCGCCGATCCCGGCCACCGCCCTCCCCAGCTCGGCCTCGTGCTGGCCCGACTTCGCGAGGAACACCGGGTCCGCCGCGGGGCCCGTCGCCGAGCCGAGGAACACCCGCATCGCGCCCACCTCCTGGGCCGTGCTCTGGTCCTCCCCGCGGGAACCCACGATCACGTCCGCGTACCCGTCGCAGTTGACGTCCCCGGCCCCGTCCACGCGGAACCCGCGGAACTCGAAGTCGTCCTCGCCGATGGTCTCCCAGTCCGGCGTCGTGGCCATGAAGAACGTGCTGCCGTAGTAGACGAGCGCCCGGCCTGCGCGCTGGTACAGCGTCGTGCTGTGGCGGTGCCGGCCGACGACCACGTCCGCCAGCCCGTCGCCGTCGACGTCGCCCGCGCCCGAGACCGACGCGCCGTGCCACTGGCCGCCCGTGGTGCCCGAGGTCGACCAGAACGCGGACGTCTCCACGCCGCCCGCGCCCCCCTTGAAGACCTGCGCCAGGCCCGCGTCCACGTCGCTGCCGTTGTCGTAGTACTGGGCGCCCACGATCAGGTCGTCGAAGCCGTCGCCGTTCACGTCCCCCGCGCCGTCCACCGAGGCGCCGAACTCGTCTCCCTGGGCGTCGCCGTTCAGCGTGAGGTCGGGGGTCAGCGCGAGGCCGCCGGGCGCCCCGTAGAAGACGTGCGCGGCGCCCGCCCCGGGGGCCGGGTCGTCCAGCTGGGGCTGGCCCACGACGAGGTCCGCGAACCCGTCGCCGTCGAGGTCGCCGGCGCGACCCACCGAGCGCCCGTACGACGACTCCGCCTCGCCCCCGTACGTCACCCAGTCCTCGGTCGTGGCCGGTCCGCCGGGACCGCCGAGGTAGACGAACACCGCCCCCTCCTCGGTGAGCGACTGGGTCCACTGCGGCGCCCCCACGGCGAGGTCCTCGTAGCCGTCCCCGTCGATGTCGCCGATCCCCGCGATCGCGCGCCCGTACCCCGATCCGACCTGCCCGCTCGACGCGAACCAGAGCGGCGCGGAGGTCTCCAGGGGCGACGGTCCGCCGGGGTAGACGAGCGCCGCGCCCTGGCCGCCGCTGAAGCCGGGGGCGCCGATCGCGTAGTCGTCGTAGCCGTCCCCGTCGAGGTCCCCCGCGGCCGCCACCCAGGTGCCGAGCTCGTCGCCGTTGGCGAGGCCGGTGAAGACGGCGGCGGCGGTCTGCTCCGGCGCCGTCACCACCGGCACGTTCGGGCCCGTCGTCTCCCCGAGCCAGAGCTCGACGATGCCGACGTTGAGGGAGCCGCTGACCGGGTCCTCCGCGAACGGCGAGGCGAGCAGGACGTCCGACAGCCCGTCCCCGTCGACGTCCCCTGCGCCCAGCGCCCGCCCGAAGTAGGTCTCGTCGACGTCGGACTCGAGGAGGAGGTCAGGGGTGGCGAGCGGACCCCCGGGGCGACCCCAGTAGAAGTAGACGGCGCCCTCGTTCGGCGTCGACGGGGTGGACATGTACTCGGGCGCGCCCGCCACGAGGTCCGCGAAGCCGTCGCCGTTGACGTCGCCCGCCGGCGCGACCGCGAAGCCGAGGGCGGCCCCCTCGACGTCGGACTGCAGGATCGTCGGAGGGGCCGCGGTCAGGGGGGCGACCCCGGAGCCGTAGTGGACGATGGCGTGGCCCTCGCCGGACTCGGGATCCTGCGCGTCGAACGCGCCCACGACCACGTCCGCGTACCCGTCCCCGTCGACGTCGCCGGCCCCCGCGACGGAGAACCCGTAGTTGGACGCGCCGCTCCCCGCCCCGATCCAGTCCGGCGTCGTGCTCGGCCCCGTGCCGCTGCCGAGGTACAGGAACGCGCCGCCGAGGTCGTTCGACCCCCCGTCGTACAGGTCGGCGCCCACGATCACGTCGGAGTAGCCGTCCCCGTTCACGTCGCCCGCCCCCGCCACGGAGACGCCGAAGTTCTCCTCCTCCTCGTCGCCGTAGACCGCCCAGTCCGGGCCGACCAGGTTCGGGGGGTCGCCGCCGGCGTAGATGAACACCGCCCCCGCGTCGTCCAGCCCGGGGCCGTTGTCGCGGGCGGGGGCGCCGATGAGGAGGTCGCTGAAGCCGTCGCCGCCGACGTCGCCGGCCCCGCCGACCGCCGCCCCCAGCTCCATCTCCAGCTGGGCCCCGTGGATGATGCCGAGGCCGTTGGGGACGCCGGACGGGTCGCCGAGGTAGACGCGCACCTCGCCCGTCTCGACGCCGGAGCCGTTGAGGCCCTGGGGCGCGCCCGCGGCGAAGTCGGCGTAGCCGTCCCCGTTGAAGTCGCCGATGCCCGCGACGGCGCTGCCGAACTTGGCCCAGTCCTCGTTCCCCTGGGCCGACCAGATCGGGGACGCCGCCGGACCCGCGGCGCCGCCGGGGTAGAGGAAGATCGCCCCCTCCTGGGTCTCGCCCGACTCGTAGTGGCGGGAGCCGATGAGGACGTCGTCGTAGCCGTCGCCGCCGACGTCGCCCAGGACCGCGACCGCGTAGCCGAAGTTCTCGCTCGTGTCCGTCCCCTGGTCGGACCACGAGGCCTCGACGACCGAAGGGAGCGCCGACTCGCCGGCGATCTCCGGATGCGGCGCGTCGACCGCGCAGGCGAGCGGGGCGAGCGCCGTCGCGAGGAGGAGGAGGCGCCTCATCGGCCCACCCGGAAGCCGACCTGCACGCCCGCGCGGGCCTGGAAGCCGAAGCCGTAGCCGATCCCGCCGGACAGCCGCGCGAAGAAGGCGCCGTCGCCGGGGAGGAGGTCCACGCCGCCGTCGACGAAGAGCCGGAACGTCGTCGCGCCGCGCCGCTCCAGGGCGATGACGTCGTCCGCCGAGGCGCCGATCGCGGCCGCCTCCACGACGGCCGGCTGGGTGTAGGACGCGGGCGCGATCCAGACCCCTGCGGTGACCGCCCCGAAGGGCTGGACCAGCCCCTTGGCGGGGCGGACGAGGAGGCCGCCGCCGAAGCCGGGGAGGATGGCGATCTTGCCGTCGAGCGCGCTCCCGGGGAGGCGGAGGGGCTGGCTGAAGCCGACGCCGACGTCGACGCGGGCGTGGAGGGGGCCGACGAGGCGGACGTCGGCGGCGACGCTCAGCTCCGCGTAGGACGCCCCCGAGGTGAGCAGCCACCCCCCGCCGAGGCCGAGGCGGACGCCGAACGGGGTCTGCGCGGCGGCCACGAACGGGCCCGTGCCGAGGCGGGGGACCTCCTGCGGGGCGGCGGCCCACGAGGTGAGCTCGCCCTCGCGCGCGAGGTATCCGGACAGCGGCGCGTCGGACTGGACGATCACGACGCCGTCCCAGCCGCGCGCCTCGGCGAGCCTCCCGAGGAGCCCGCGCAGGGCCGTCTGCCGGCCGAGGTCGACGGGGCCGGCCTGCAGCAGCGGCGCCACCGCCGCCTCCTGCATCGCGACGCGCGGCCAGGGCGCGCCGTCGTCGACGGGGTCGTCGTCCCCGGGGATGAGCAGCCACGCCGTCTGGACCGCCTCCGCCTCGGCCCACTGGAGCAGGTGGCGGCCGGGGACCAGCCGGAGCGGCGCCGGCGCCGAAGCGGGGACGGCGGTCCCGTCGACGCGGAGGTCCGCCGAGGCGTGCGGGACGGCGACGTCGACCGTGCCGCGAGCCAGGACCTCCCGCCGGACGTCCTCCCACAGCACCTCGTAGCCCGTCCCCGGTGCCGAGGTCAGGGCGTAGGCGGGATCGAACGTCAGGAGCGACTCGTAGCCCTCGCGGGCGTTGGCCTCGTCGGCCTGGTCCTGGGCCGCCTGGCCGAAGAGCTCCAGCGACTCCAAGAGGAGCCCGCGATCGAGGAACGTCGTCGCGCAAGGGAGGGTCTGGAGGGCCTCGCTGAGGGCGGCCTGGGCGGCCCCCGCGTCGAGGTCGTCGAGCTGGGCGCGGGCCGCCGTGACGACCCCCGCGAGGTCCGACGCCTCCCCGGCGCAGTGCTGCAGGACGGCGGTCCGGACGTGCACCCACGGTCCCTCGGCGGCGGGCCACGTCGCGGGGACGAGGTCCTCGACGGCGACCCCCACGGCGGCGGCGATCCGGTCGTCGGCCGTCGCGTCGCCGCCGTCCGCCCGGAGCAGGCCGAGTGTCCCCGCCGCGACCGGCGCCGGCGCCAGCAGCGCCGCCGCGACGAGCGCCCCGAGCAGCCTCACGGGGCGGCCTCGAACTTCACCTTGCGGACCGCCTCCTCGCCCGCCGTCACCATGAGGTGGATCTCCTTGGTCGGCTCGACCCCCTCGGGGCAGGCGAGGCAGGAGAAGCGGGCGTCGTACTCGCCCGGCGGGAGCGTGATCCCGCGGCGGGCCTCGAGCTGGGTGTACGTCTTGCCGCCGACGGTGACGCTGAAGGGGTGGTCGGCGGCGAGCCGGACGAGGCCGGGGGCCGCGGGCACGGGCTCAGGGTCGGGCCCAGCCGCTGCCGCCGGTTCACTGCCGGACTCGTTCTCGGTCTCGATCTCGTTCTCGCTCTCGTTCTCGTTCTCGGTCTCGTTCTCGTTCTCGTTCTCGTTCTCGAGAACGTCCTCGATCGCGTCGAACCCCATGTCCGCGGCGACGGCGTCCTCCTCGGCGGCGATCTCCATCCCCGCGACGCCGTCCGCCTCCGCCCCGACGTCCCCCGGCTCCGCCGGCCCCGGGCCCGGATCCGGCTCCGCCACGGGCGGCGTCGCCACAGGCTCGTCCTTCGCGAACCACTTCGGCGCGAACGCCCCCAGCAGCACCCCGACCGCGATCAGCGCCAGCCCCACGGCCGGCCCGCGCCGCCCCCCCGGACCGCGCTCCGGCCCCCGTCCCCGCGCGATGGGCCGCGTCTCCGTCCCCGCCGGCGCCGTCCGCTCCATCGCCCGGGTCGGCGCCACGCCGCTGTGCGCCCCCGGGACCGGCGCCTCGGACCGCCCCGGCGGCACCTGCGCCGTCGTCTTGTCGGTGTGGATGTCGACCGTCTCCTCGAACGCCGCCCCCGACGACGACGTCCCCACCCCCGCGGGCGTCACGATCGCGGTCGTGTCCCCCAGCGGCTCGGCCCGCATGGCCAGCCACCGCGTCGACGTCGCCCCCGTCACCGTCCCCCGGAGCTGCACCAGCGCCTCCACCAGCTCGGAGGTCGACGCGAACCGCTCCGCCCGGTCCGCCGCCACCAGCCGCTCGAGGAGGGGCGCCACCTGGGGGGCCCGCTCCGCCGCCTCGGCGAGCCGCTCCGTGGGGTCGAAGTCCGCCAGCTGGCGCACCGCCGAGACCACCGTGTCGGCCTCGATCAGCCGCTTCCCGCACGCCGCCTCGTAGAGCATCGCGCCGAAGCTGAAGAGGTCCGACCGGAAGTCGAGGTCCTTCACCCCGAGGACCTGCACCGGGCCCATGTAGTGGACCGTCCCGCGCACGAGCTCCGTCTGCGTCGCCTGCGCGATCCGGTCCCGCGCCTTCGCGATGCCGAAGTCCAACAGCTTCACCACCCCCGCCGACGACACCATCACGTTGTCCGGCTTGAGGTCCCGGTGGACGAGCCCGAGGAGCACGCCGTCGTCCCCCTTCAGCGAGTGGGCGAACTCCAGCGCGCGGGCGATGTCGGTGTGGACGTCGAGGATGACCGACAGCGGCACCGGCCGCCCCATCCCCCGCGACTCGTCGAGCAGCGACCGCCACGACCGCCCCTCGACGTACTCCATCGTCATCGCGAACCGGCCGTCGATCTTCCCGAACCACTGCACGTAGACGATGTTCGGGTGCTGCATCCGCGCCAGCAGGCGGGCCTCGTCGGCCAGCATGGCGACGACGTCCGGCATCTCCGCCGTGATGTGGGGGTGGAGCAGCTTCAGCGCGACGTCGCGCGAGAACCCCATGTCGCCGGTGACCTTGGCGCGGTACACGGTCGCGAAACCGCCCGTGCCGACCTGCCCGACGACGTCGTACTGCCCCAGCGTGAACGGAACCTGCACAGACGGACTATACGGCGGCGCTGCGGACGCACTCCTCGGCGAGCTCGACCTCGGCCCGGTTCCCGACGATCAGCCCGGTCCGGTGGTGGAGCTCGATGGGGGCGATGTCGAGGATGGCCTGCCGCCCGTCCGACGCGTACCCGCCCGCCTGCGCGGCGATGAAGGCCAGCGGCGACGCCTCGTACATCAGCCGGAGCTTCCCCTTGGGCGAGCGCTTGTCCGTGGGGTAGGCGAACACCCCGCCGTAGATGAGGTTGCGGTGGAAGTCGGCGACGAGCGAGCCGATGTGGCGGCCGCTGATGCGGCGCTTGTCCTCGTCGTTGCGGGCCATGATCCGGTCGATGAAGTCGTGCACCCAGCGGTCCCAGTAGGGGGCGTTGCACTGGTTGATGCTGAAGCACTTGCAGGTGCCGTCGAGGCGGATGTCGGGGTGGCTGAGGATGTACTCGCCGACCTGCGGGTCCAGCGTGAAGCCGTGGACGCCCTCGCCCGCGGTGTAGACGAACACCGTCGAGCTGCCGTAGAGGATGTACCCGGCGGCGATCTGGTCGGACCCCTTCTGCATCGTGTCCGACCGCGTCACCTCGGTCCCGGGGCTGACCTTCCGGAAGATGCTGAAGATGGTCCCGATGCTGACGTTGGCGTCGATGTTGGAGCTGCCGTCGAGCGGGTCGTAGGCGATGACGTAGCGGCCGCCGGTCTCGATCTCGAGGACGTCCTTCCGCTCCTCGCTGAGCATCGCGCAGACCAGCCCGCTGCCGCCGACGATGTCCTGCATGACGTCCTCGGCCATCTCGTCGAGCTTCTGGACGATCTCCCCCTGGACGTTCACCTTGCCCGTCGAGCCGAGGACGCCGAGCAGGCCGGCCATGTTGACCTTGCTGCTGATGACCTTCCCCGCGACGCCGATCTGCGTCAGCAGCGCGCTCAGCTCGCCGCGGGCCTCGGGGTGGAGCGACTGTGTCGCGCGGATGTGCTGCGTCAGCGTCTGGCCAATCGTTCCGCTCATGACGACGGAATGTACCAGCGCCCTCGCGCTTTGACGTGCCGTGACCTGGGTGGTACTTAGGCCGCCCTTTCGGGACCCCCCTGCCCATGCGACGACTGCTGCCCCCGCTCCTGCTGATTGCGACGATCGCGCTCCCCGCGACGGCGACCGCCACCGAGTTCCGGCTCGACGGCTACTACCGCTTCCAGGCGAAGCTCTTCGACTCGCTCAGCCTCGACCGCGAGGACGAGGCGGCCGAGGGGCTGCGGACCTACTTCGAGCACCGGCTGGTGCTCAAGCCGCACCTCCGGATCAACCCCAACGTCCACGTGTTCGTCGACCTCGACGTCATGGACGCGCTCAAGTTCGGCACCAACCCGCAGATCCTCGAGGCGGTCGGCGCGACGCAGGAGAACGGGGACGCGTTCGACGAGCCGCTGGCGCTGTCGGGGTCGGTCATCCCGGGCTCGGACTACCGGGAGTCGCTCTTCGTCCGCCGCGCGTGGGCGGAGGTCTACACGCCGTACGTCGACATCAAGGTCGGCCGCATGGGGAGCCACTGGGGGATGGGGCTGCTCGCGAACGACGGCAACTGCGAGTCCTGCGACTGGGGCGACACGGTCGACCGGATCCAGATCGGGACCTCCTACCTCGACCCCGTCCGCATCAACGTCGCCTTCGACACGCGCGCCGAGGGGTTCATCAACCGGAACGACGACACGTCCTCGCTGCTCGCCAGCGGCGGCTACCTCGGCGAGGTCCACCAGCTCGCCGCGTACCTCCGGTGGACGCGCCAGCCGAGCAACCGGTTCAACGTCATCCACGCGGACCTGTACGGCGCGACCCAGCTCGGGCCGCTGTCGATGGAGTTGGAGGCGCTGCTCCTGTGGGGGCGGGCCGCGACGACCGACATCGGCATCGACGACCTCCGCGTCCTCGCGGGCGGCGGCGTGTTCCGGGCGGGGCTGGAGATCAACCCGATCGCGGCGGGCCTCGAGATCGGCCTCGCGACGGGCGACAAGGACCCCACCGACAACGAGTGGCACACGCTCTCGTTCGACCGCGACCACAACGTCGGCATCGTGATGTTCGAGGAGTCGATCCCGACGTTCGCGGTGGGCGAGTTCGCGGACGAGGAGAACGGCAACCTCGACCTGTCCCGCGCGGTCAGCCACGAGGGCGTCAGCAACGCCTTCTACTTGAAGCCCGAGCTCCACGTGGACATCCGCGACGACCTCCGGGCCGGGCTGGGGGCTACGTTCGCCTTCCCCGTGGTGCCCGCGGCGTTCGGCGAGGACGAGCCCAACTTCTACGGCGTCGAGATCGACCTCGGCGCGACGTACACGCTCTTCGAGGCGTTCGAGGTCACGGCCAACGCCGGCCTCTTCTTCCCCGGACCCGTCTACGGCGACCACCGGGCGTTCACGTTCGCCGGCGAGCTCATCGCCCTGGTGCGCTTCTGACCGACTTCTGGAAGATGCACGGCGCCGGGAACGACTTCGTCGTCGTCTACCGGACCGATCTTCCCCCCTCCGCCGGCCCCTCCGACGCGGTCGCGATCTGCGACCGGCGCACCGGCGTGGGCGCCGACGGCGTGCTCGTGGTCGGCGACGACCCGCCCTCGATGGAGGTCTGGAACGCGGACGGGTCGGTGGCCGAGATGTGCGGCAACGGGCTCCGGTGCGTGGTCCGGCGGCTCGTCGAGGACGGCCGCTGGCCGGGCGGCGGGGACGGCGCGGTGCAGACGGGCGCGGGTCCGGTGCACGCCGAACTGGCCGGCGGCGACGAGGTGAAGGTGGGCATCGCCGTACCGCGCTTGATCGACGGCGATCCCGTGGACGTCGACGGTGTCCGGGGCCACCGGGTGGACCTCGGCAACCCGCACTTCGTGGTGTTCACGGACGACGACCTGATGACGTTCGGGCCCCGGCTGGAGGCGCACCCCGCGTTCCCCGACCGGACGAACGTCGAGCAGGTGACGGTCCGCCCCGACGGGGCCCTGCAGATGCGGGTGTGGGAGCGGGGCGTGGGCGAGACGCCGGCGTGTGGCAGCGGGGCGTGCGCGGCGGCGGTGGCGGCGGCGGCGACGTCGCGCGTCTCGGGGAGGGTGATCGACGTCTGGAACCCGGGGGGCCGGCTGCGGGTACACTTGCCGGGATTCGACGGGGGTCAGGTCGAGTTGCAGGGCCCGGCCGTGACGGTGTTCCGGGGCCGGTGGAGGTGGTCGAGATGAAGTTCCGCGGCGTGATGACCGCGATCGTGACTCCGATGCAGGAGGGCTCCGTCGACGCGGGCGGGCTCCGCAACCTGGTCCGCAAGCAGGTGGACGCGGGGGTCCACGGGATCGTGGCCTGCGGGAGCACGGGCGAGGGGGCGACGCTGACCGACGACGAGGCGGCGTGGGTCGTCGAGCAGGTGGTCGACGAGGTGCTGGGCAAGGTCCCCGTGACCGCCGGGGTGGGGTCGCGTTCGACGCACGGCGCCATCGCCCAGGCGGAGGCGGCGGAGAAGGCGGGGGCCGACGCGCTGCTCGTCGTGACCCCGGCGTACAACAAGCCGACGCAGGCGGGGCTGAGGGCGCACTTCGAGGCGGTCGCGGAGAACACGCGGCTGCCGATCTGCCTCTACAACGTCCCCGGCCGGACGGCGGTGGACCTGCTCCCCGAGACGGTCGCGCAGCTGGCGAAGCACGAGCGCATCGTCGCCATCAAGGAGGCGACGGGGTCGATGGAGCGGGCGGCGGAGATCCGGCGCCTCGTCGGCGAGGAGTTCGGCCTGATGAGCGGCGACGACTTCACGGTCATGCCGTTCCTCGCGCAGGGCGGCGACGGCGTCATCAGCGTGGTGTCGAACATCGTCCCCGCGGCGATGGTGGAGATGTTCAACGCGGTCGAGTGGCACCAGATGGACCGCGGCGTGGAGCTGCACCTCCGGCTGCTGCCGGTGATCCGGTCGCTCTTCGTGGAGTCGAACCCGATCCCGGTGAAGACGGCGGCGGCGTGGATGGGGGTCATCCCCTCGGCGGAGCTGCGGCTGCCGCTGTCGCCGCTGACCGAGGCGGGGGCGGAGGTCCTCGCCCAGGCGCTCCGGGGGGCGAAGCTGGCGTTCAACACGTCGCCGGGGGCGAAGTCCACGCTCGGCCCTTCGGTGCTGGTGGATCCGGACATCAGCCAGGCGCGGACGCTCGAGATCGGCGCCATGGTCGCGCCGGAGTCCTAGACGCGCGTGGCGGCCCGGGTCCTCGTCAGCGGCGACGGCCGCATGGGCAGCGCCGTCCTCCGGCTGGTGCGGGAGGCGCCCGACCTGGAGCTCGCGGACGGCCCCGGGGACGCGGACGTCGTCGTCGACTACAGCCACCCCGACTGGACGGCCCCCCTGGTGGCCTCCCTCCTCGAGCAGCCGAGGCCGCTGGTGCTGGGGACGACGGGGCTGAGCGACGCGCTGCAGGCGGACGTCGACCGGCTCGCGGAGCGGGTCCCGGTGGTGCAGGCGGCGAACACGGGGACGGGGATCGCGGTGCTGCGGCGGCTGATGGAGCAGGCGACGGCGGCGCTGGGGGAGGGTTGGGACGTGGAGGTCCTGGAGATGCACCACCGCCGGAAAGTGGACGCGCCGTCGGGGACGGCGTGGCTGCTGGTGGACGCGGCGGGAGGTCGCGACCGGGCGGTGGCGTCGCGGGTGGGGGAGACGGGGGCCCGGACGGACGCGGAGATCGGGGTGCAGGCGCTGCGCGGCGGGGACGTGGTGGGTGAGCACACGGTCTACCTGGTGGGTCACGGGGAGCGGCTGGAGCTGACGCACCGGTGTTGGGACCGGGACACGTTCGCGCGGGGCGGGGTGCGGGCGGCGCGGTGGCTGCTGGAGGCGGGGCGGGCGCCGGGCCGGTACTCGATGAACGACGTCCTCGGGCTGTAGGCGCCGCGCGTGAGCGAGCGGGTCCGCGTGGGGCTGACGGTGGTGCTGCTGCTGGTGGCGGTGGCGGGGGCGACGATCGGGGGCTGCATCCGGCGGTACCCGGCGCCGGCGGAGCCTCCCCCGGCGACGCACCCGTACGACGCGATCGCGACCTACCGGGGGATCACGCTGCCGGCGTTGCCCACGGGTGGGCAAGCGTCGGAGGCGCTCCCGGAGGCGGCGCTGCGGCTGGCGGTGGGTCCGGGGACGGGGCACGTGTTCGCGGACACGGCGCTGGTGGACGGGCGCGAGGCGGGGCTGACGGCGGACGGGTGGAGCGAGGGCCTGGCGCTGCTGGCGGACCGCCCCGAGCCGATCGTGCTGCTCGCCCACGAGGCGGCGATGGCGCCGCTGGTGTGCGAGTCGCTGGCGCCGCTGCGGGACCGGCTGGTGGTGGCGGCGGGGGTCTCGCACTACGAGGACGGCGACGGCCCCCCGCTCGGCGTGGTCCCGCTGGCGGCGGTCTGCCCGGGGCTGCCGTGACGGGGGCTGGCTAGGATGGCGTCGATGACCGAGTCGGGCCCGAAGGAACGCGTCGCCGCGCTGTGTGAGCCCGAGGAGGAGCTGACGCCGGTGGAGAAGCTCCGCCTCGCGTTGGAGATGAGCGCGGACGCGGAGGAGCTGATGCGGCAGAACCTGCGGCGGCGCCATCCGGACGAGGACGAGGCACAGATCGAGGCGCGGCTCGACGCGTGGTTCCTGGACCGTCCGGGGGCGCCGGGGGGCGACTGCCCGGGGACGGTTCGCCCGTGGCGCCGCCGCTAGGCCGCCTCGCCGCGGCCCTGGCGGAGGCGGCGGCGGTCCTCGAGGAGGAGGCCCGGGGCCACGCGTTGGTGGGCGGCCTCGGGGTGAGTGTGCGAACCGAGCCCCGGACGACCCGCGACGTCGACCTCGCGATCGCGACCACGGACGACGGGGACGCGGAGCAGGTGATCCTGGCGTTCGTCCGGCGCGGGTGGGGCGCGGTGACGACGGTCGAGCACGAAGCGACGGGCCGGCTGGGGACGGTGCGGCTGCGCCCCCCCGAGGGCGTGGCGCGTGGGGTCTACGTCGATCTGCTGTTCGCGAGCAGCGGGGTGGAGGGGGAGATCGTGGGGGAGGCGGAGCGGCTGGCGGTGTTCCCGGGGGTGGTCGTGCCGGTGGCGCGTTCGGCGCACCTGCTCGCGACGAAGGTCCTGTCGCGCGACGACGCGGCGCGGGGCCAGGACCGGGTGGACATCCGGAAGCTGCTGGAGGTCTGCTCGGCGGCGGACGTCGCCGCGGCGCGGCGGACGCTGGCGACGATCACGCAGCGGGGCTACGCCCGGCGAAAGGACCTCGCGGCCGAGCTGGAGCAGGCGCTGGCGGAGGGGGGGACGCGGGCATGAGCGACGAGGGCCCCTGGGAGCCGCCCGAGGCGGTGGAGGTGCCGATCACGGACGTGCTCGACCTGCACTGGTTCCGTCCGAACGAGATCGGGTCGCTGATCCCGGAGTACCTGACGGAGGCGCTGGCGGCGGGGATCACGCGGGTGAGGATCGTCCACGGAAAGGGCACGGGGGCGCTGCGGAAGGGGGTCCACAAGGTGCTCGAGCGGGACCCTCGGGTGGAGCGGTTCGAGCTGGCGGGGGACCGGGGGGCGTGGGGGGCGACGATCGCGTTCCTGAAGGACGAGGGGCAGTAGCGCCAGCGAGTGGTGTCTGCTGAGCGCGCAGTCCACGCCGGCGCCGCCGGTCCAGACCGTTACGGGGGCCGAGTGAGGGTCTGCCCGCCGCACGGTTGGGACGTCGGTTCGGAACTCTCGTCGAGCAGCTCTTCAGCGGATCGCAAGGACGCCTCGGCGAAGCCCTCAACGGTGTCGCCATTGGCGTCGACTCCGGTGACCTTCACCGCCAGGATCTGATCCTCGGGGCAGCCATATCCGGAATCAGGGGAGGAGCACCACCCGTGCGTGCCTGGGGCCGTTTCGGCGCAGTACACGGCGGCACTCCCCAACGAGTAGCCGTCCAGCTCGGCTCCGTCTTCGGGCCGATCGACAACGTCCCCATAGGCAACTCCAAACCAGTCCCCAGCCTGCCAGTCCGAGTCGGACGCCCGATACTGCCAAACGAAGTTGAACTCCCAAGGGGCCCGTCCAGAGGGCACTGCGACGCCGATTTCGACCGCCAGAAACTCCTCTCCCCCCCCTGGGGCGTAACCGAAGCCGTCCTCCACGGAGTGAACCACCGGTGTCCCGTACCGCCGATCTCTCCCGGTTCGATCCCAGCGAGAGTTCCCGGTGTT
>CAYFOA010000216.1:0-13752 GCA_964344575.1 uncultured Rickettsiales bacterium
GTCGTCGTCGTCCGTCGCGTCGTCGTCGTCGCCCGCCGCGCTGTCGTCGTCGTCGTCGTCGCGACCGCTCCCCCGCGAAGGCGGGCACGCCGCCAGGCTGAGGCCGATCAGAAAGACGAACAGAACCAGGAGGTTGGAGCGCATCGCGGCCGTCTACCTGACTCGGCGCCCGCGATCCAGGGTGAATCGCGGTCCGCTAGGGTGCGCGTCCCCGCCATGCCCGACTTCACCTCCGTCCTCTTCCTCTGCGTCGCCAACTCCGCCCGCTCCCAGCTGGCCGAGGGGCTCGCCCGCCACCTCTTCGGCGACGCCGTCCGCGTCCAGTCCGCCGGCTCCGCCCCGACCCGGCCCAACCCCCTCGCCCTGCAGGCCCTCGCCGAGGTCGGCATCGACGCGAGCTCCCACACCTCGACCTCCGTCGACGCCATCGACCCCGCCTCCGTCGACCTCGTCGTCACCCTCTGCGCCGACGAGGTCTGCCCCGCCTTCCTCGGCGACGCCCGCCGCCTCCACTGGCCGCTCCCCGACCCCGGCGACCGCCTCGCCGACTTCCGCGCCACGCGCGACGAGATCATGGGACGCCTCCGCGAACTCGCCTAGCATGCGCGGCATGCCCCGCCCCGCCGCCGTCCTCGCCTCCGCCGGCCTCGCCCTCCTCCTGACCGCCTGCCCCGGCGACCCCGAGCCCGAGCCCGTCCGCACCCCCGACCTCCCCACCGACGCGTGGACCGAGATCGCCCCCGGCGGCGACACCGTCTGCTCCCGCGGGACCGACTACGCCTACTGGGTCCGCGGCGGCTCCACCAACAAGCTCGTCGTCGACTTCTTCGGGGGCGGCGCCTGCTGGAACGACTCCACCTGCTCCGTCGCCGACGCCATCTTCACCGACTCCGTCGAGCCCATCCGCGCCGCCGTCGAGTCCGGCGGGGAGGGGACCGGCATCTACAACCTCGGCCACCCCGACAACCCCTTCGCCGACTGGTACCACGTCGTCATCCCGTACTGCACCGGCGACATCCACTGGGGCGACAACCTCCAGGTCTACAACCCCGGCGCCAACTCCTTCACCATCGAGCACAAGGGGGCCGTCAACGCCCGCGCCGTCCTCGACTGGATCGCGGAGGAGTTCAACCGCCCCGAGCAGGTGTTCGTCACCGGCTGCTCCGCCGGCAGCTACGGCTCCATCCTCTGGAGCGCCCACCTCCAGAACCTCTACCCCGACGCCGACGTCGTCCAGTTCGGGGACAGCGGCGCCGGCGTCATCACCGAGGCGTTCTTCGAGGACTCCTTCCCCCAGTGGAACGCCGAGCCCGCCTTCCCCGCCTGGATCCCCGACCTCGACCCCGCCCGCAACGAGCTCCTCGAGCAGCAGCTCCCCGATCTGTACGTCGGCATCGCCGACCACTACCCCGACGCCAAGTTCAGCCAGTTCAACACCCTCGGTGACACCACCCAGGTCAGCTACTTCGAGTACATGGGCGGCGGCGGCTCCGCCGAGTGGACCGAGGGCATGCTCGAGTCCGTCGCCGAGATCGAGGACCGCGCCCCCAACTTCTGCTCCTACACCACCGGGGACGACTACCACTGCATCGTCACCCGCGACCGCCTGTACGACGAGGAGGTCGACGGCGTCCGCCTCATCGACTGGATCGGCGACCTCCTCGCCGGCGACGGCGGCGCCAGCGTCGCGTGCGAGGAGTGCACGGGCCTGTAGAGTGCCGCGCGATGCGCGCGCCCCACCTCGTTTGCCTCCTCCTCGCCGCCTGCCTCCTCCCCAGCTACCAGCAGCCGCCCCCCGTCATCGCCGACATCCTCGACGCGTCCTACCCCCCGGCCGTCCGCCTGTCTCCCGACGGGAAGTGGTTCGTCGAGCTGGAGCGGCCCTCGCTGCGGACCCTGGACGAGCTCGCCGCCCCCGTCGTCAAGGTCGCCGGCATCAAGCTCGACCCCCGCACCCGCGGACCGTCCCGCCCCTACCTGTACCGGAAGCTCACCCTCCACGAGGTCGGCAAGCGGGGCCCCGGCCGGGTCATCGAGCTCGACGGCGACGTCCGCGTCAGCCACGTCGAGTGGCACCCCGACAGCGACAAGTTCCGGTTCCTGTGGACCCACGACAGCGGCATCACGGCGTGGATCGTCGACGCCGAGACCGCCACCCCCAAGGCGATGACCGGACCCGAGCTGGTGGCGACCTACGGCGACCCCTGCGCCTGGCTCCCCGGCGACGAGGGCCTCGTCTGCAAGGCCGTCCCCCGCGATCTCGGCCCCCCGCCCGCCGAGCCCGCCGTCCCTGAAGGCCCCCGCATCGAGCAGAACCTCGGCCGCGTCACCCCCGCCCGGACCTACACGAACCTGCTCCAGAGCCCCCACGACGAGGCCCTCTTCCGCCACTACCTCACCTCCGAGGTGGTCCACTTCCCGATCACCTACCACCCCAACCGGAAGGTGCTGCACGAGGCCGCCCTCATCCTCGACGCTCGCCCCTCGCCCGATGGCCGCTGGGTGCTCGTCGAGTACGTCCACGAGCCGTTCAGCTACCAGGTCCCCGTGCGGCGGTTCCCCCGCATCACCAACGTCGTCAGCCTCGTCGACCCGACCCGCTCGGTGGGCATCGAGGCGCTCAACCTCGCCGACGACGTCCCCGTCCCCTTCGGCTCGGTCCGGACGGGCAAGCGGATCATCGGCTGGAGGACCGACCTCCCCAACGTCCTGTACCTGGTCGAAGCGCTGGACGGCGGCGATGCCGGGGCGCCCGCGGAGAAGCGCGACCGGCTGTCCACGCTGGCGGCCCCGTTCGACGGCAACCCCAAGCCCCTGTGGGAGTCGGAGCTCCGCTTCAGCTCGGTCCGCTGGGGGGACGAGCAGACCGCGCTCGCCTGGGAGTGGTGGTACGACACGCGGCAGCTGCGGACGTGGCGGCTGGACCCGTCGGACCGGGACGTCGCCCCGGCGCTGCTGTGGGACCGCTCCTACCAGGACCGCTACGCCGACCCCGGCACCCCGCTGACGACCCCCGGCCCCTGGGGCGCGCGCGTGCTGAAACGGACCTCGAAGGGGGCGCTGCTGCTCAGCGGCCCGGGCGCGTCCCCCGACGGCGTCCACCCCTTCCTCGACGCCTACGACCTGGAGACGGGCGCGACGAAGCGGCTGTGGCAGTCGAAGGACCCCTACTACGAGACGCTCGTCCACGTCCTCGACGACGACGGCAAGCGCCGCGTCACCCGCCGCGAGTCGAAGTCGGAGCCGCCGAACTACTACGCCGGCCGCAAGGCGCTGACGACCTTCGCCGACTGGGCGCCGCAGTTCGAGGACGTCACCAAGCAGCAGCTCGAGTACGAGCGCGCCGACGGGCTCCCCCTGAACGCCACGCTCTACCTCCCCCCCGGCTACGACCCGAAGCGGGACGGGCCGCTCCCGACCGTGTTCTGGGCGTACCCGAGCGAGTTCAAGAGCAAGAAGGACGCGGGGCAGAAGACGCGGTCCGAGAACACGTTCACCCGCCCCTACGGCAGCTCCGTCCTGATGATGCTGCTCGCCGGCTACGCGGTCGTCGACAACCCGACCATCCCGATCGTCGGGGAGGGGGACGTCGAGCCCAACGACGACTACGTCGCGCAGCTCGTGGCGGGGGCCCAGGCGGCCGTCGACACGGTCGTCGGGATGGGCGTGGCGGACCCGGACCGGCTGCTGATCGGCGGCCACAGCTACGGCGCCTTCACCGCCGCCAACCTGCTCGCCCACACCGACCTGTTCCGCGCCGGCATCGCCCGCAGCGGCGCCTACAACCGTTCGCTGACCCCCTTCGGCTTCCAGTCCGAGCAGCGGACGTACTGGGAGGCGACCGACGTCTACGTGACGATGTCGCCCTTCACGCACGCCCCGAAGATCGACGAGCCGCTGCTGTTGCTGCACGGCGCCGAGGACCCCAACGCGGGGACGTACCCCGTCCAGAGCAAGCGCATGTACGCCGCGATGAAGGGGCACGGCGGCACCGTCCGGTGGGTCGAGCTGCCCCTGGAGGAGCACGGCTACCGCGCCCGCGAGTCCATCGGCCACGCCCTGTGGGAGATGATCCGCTGGGCCGACACCTACGTGAAGGACGCCGGGCCGCGGTGAGTGACGAGGCGCTCCTCGACGACTTCCTCGGCTACGTCGACGGCCTCGGGCTGGAGCTGTACCCGGCCCAGGAGGAGGCGATCCTCGAGCTCTTCGACGGCCGCTCCGTCGTCCTCGAGACACCGACGGGGAGCGGCAAGTCGCTGGTCGCCGCCGCGCTCCACCACCGGGCCCTGCACCGGGGGGAGCGCTCCGTCTACACGTCGCCCAACAAGGCCCTCGTCTCCGAGAAGTTCTTCGCCCTGTGCGAGGCGTTCGGCGCCGAGAACGTGGGGATGCTGACGGGCGACGGCGCCGTCAATCCGGACGCGCCGATCCTCTGCTGCACCGCCGAGGTCCTCGCCAACCAGGCCCTGCGGGACGGCGCCGGGGCGGACGTGGACGCAGTCGTGATGGACGAGTTCCACTACTACGGCGACCGGGACCGCGGCACAGCGTGGCAGATCCCGCTGCTCGTGCTCGAGGACGTGCAGTACCTCCTCATGAGCGCGACGCTCGGCGACGTCACCCGCATCGTCGAGCGGCTGGACGCGGCGCACGTCACCTCGTCGGACCGGCCCGTGCCGCTGAGCTTCGAGTACGCCGACGACACGCTGCTGGAGACGCTCGCCGACCTCGTCCGCCGCGACCGCGCCCCCGTCTACCTCGTCCACTTCAGCCAGCGCGAGGCGACCGCCCAGGGGGAGGCGCTCGTCAGCGCGGACCTCGTCGGCAAGGAGCGCCGCCGCGCCATCCGGGACGAGCTGAAGGGCTTCCGCTTCGACACGCCGTTCGGTCCCAAGCTGCGCCGCTGCCTGGAGCACGGCGTCGGCATCCACCACGCCGGGCTGCTCCCGAAGTACCGCCGCCTCGTCGAGCGGCTCGCGCAGACCGGCGTCCTCGCCGTCATCAGCGGGACGGACACCCTCGGCGTCGGCGTCAACGTCCCCATCCGGACCGTGCTCCTGTCCCGCCTCTACAAGTTCGACGGGCAGAAGTCGGCCGTCCTCACCGTCCGCGCCTTCCACCAGATCGCGGGCCGCGCGGGCCGCCGCGGCTTCGACGACCACGGCTACGTCGTCGCCCAGGCGCCCGCCCACGTGGTCGAGAACCGCCGCCGCGAGGCCAAGGTCCAGATGGGGCAGATGGCGAAGAAGAAGTTCCGCCGGGAGCAGCCGCCGAAGGGGTACGTCGCCTACGACGAGACGACGTTCGAGCGCCTCTGCAGCGGCCGCCCCGAGGCGCTGAAGCCGGTCTTCCGGATCGACCACGGGACGCTGGTCAACGTCCTCCGCCGCCACCCCGACGACGTCTACGCGGGGATGGACGAGTTGAGCGACCTCATCGACCGCGCCCACGTCGGCCCCACCGACAAGGTCAAGCTGAAGGAGCGCGCCGAGCAGCTCCTGACGTCGCTCGCCGAGGCGGGGATCGTGGTCGAGGAGACCGGTCGCCTCGCCGCGGACCTGCCGCCGAACTTCTCCGTCTTCGGGAGCCTCCCGCTGTTCGTGCTCTTCGCGCTGACGGACCTCGACCCCGAGGCGGCCGACTACCCCGCGCGGGTGATCTCCCTGGTCGAGGCGATCTCGGAGTCGCCGCGCCCGATCCTCGGCGCCCAGCGCCGCCGCGAGCGGGGCGAGGCCGTCGCGATGATGAAGGCCGAGGGGATGGACTACGCCGAGCGGATGGAGGCGCTGGAGTCGGTCGACCACCCCAAGCCGGACGCGGACTGGCTGTACGACCGGTTCGACGAGTACCTCGTGCGGCGGCCGTGGCTGGCGGCCGAACACGTCCGCCCCAAGGGGATCGCGCGGGAGATGTACGAGGGCTACCTCGGCTTCTCGGAGTACGTCCGGGAGCTGAAGATCGCGCCCCTGGAGGGGGTCCTGCTGCGCTACCTGTCGCAGGTCTACAAGGTGCTCGCGCGGACGCTTCCCCCGTCGGCGCTCACGGACGACCTCGTCGACGCGATCGCCTGGCTCCGGGCCGTGGTCGCGCAGGCCGACAGCAGCCTGCTCGCGGAGTGGGAGGAGCTGGTCTCGGGCGCCGGGGACGCGCCGGTGACGCCGTCGGGGCCGCCCCCCGCGGTCGTCCTCGACCCCCGCACGCTCCGGTCCCGCGTCCGCGCGGCGGTCCACCTCCTCGTGCGAGCGCTCGCCGCGCAGGCCTGGGACGACGCCGCGGCGTGCCTCCGTTCGGGAGACGTCGCCGCGATCCAGGACGCGCTGGAGGCCCCCGTCCGGTTCGATCACGCCGCCCGCCTGTCCGAGCACACGACCCTGCGCGACGCCGGCGACGGCGTCTGGGAGGTCGGCCAGGCGCTGCTGGGCGAGGACGACGAGGTCGTCGCCACGCTCGCGCTGGAGGCCGACTTCGCCGCCGAGCCGCTGCTGGAACTGGTGGACGTCCACCGTTAGCCTCCCCCCGTGGAGATCCTCCGGGCCGCCGACCTGCCGTTCGTCTGGCCCACGCTCGACCCGTTCCTCTTCTGCGTCCACCACGACGACGCCTACCCCGCGGGGAACGACGCCCTCGGCCCCGCGGCGTCGCTCGCGGGGCGCCGGATGGGGATGGACTTCGAGGGGATCGACGGCTGGCGGATGTACCACGGCGACGTCGTCCCGGGGTTCCCCGCCCACCCCCACCGCGGCTTCGAGACCGTCACCCTCGTCCGCCGCGGCCGCATCGACCACGCCGACTCGCTCGGCGCGACGGGCCGCTTCGGGGGCGGCGACGCCCAGTGGATGACGGCCGGCGCGGGCATCGTCCACAGCGAGATGTTCCCGCTCCTGAAGGACGACGCGCCGAACCCCTGCGAGCTGTTCCAGATCTGGCTCAACCTGCCCGCCGCGGACAAGCTCGTCGAGCCGCACTACACGATGCTCTGGGCGGAGGACATCCCCGTCGTCGAGCCGGCCGCCGGGGTCACCGTGACCGTCGTCGCGGGGACCCTCGACGGCGCGTCGCCGCCGTCGCCGCCGCCGTCCTCCTGGGCCTCGGATCCGGCCCACGCGGTCGCGATCTGGACGATCCGGCTGGCCCCCGGCGCGGCGTGGACGGCGCCCCCGTCCCCCGACGGAGCGAACCGCCGCCTGTACCTCTTCGAAGGGGACCTGATCGCCTCGGAGCCGCTGACGGCCGGCCCCGACGGCGCCGAGCTGCTCCTCCTCCAGGGCCGCCCCATCGGCGAGCCCGTCGCCCACCACGGCCCCTTCGTCATGAACACCCGCGCGGAGCTCGTGCAGGCGTTCGCGGACTACCAGCGGACCGGGTTCGGCGGGTGGCCGTGGGACCGCCCCGACCCCGTGCACGCGCGCACGGCGGGCCGCTTCGCACACCACGCCGACGGAACCGAGGAACGCCGAGGGAGCGGCTGATACAATGCTCCGGGGCCAATCTTCCTGGACGAGGGGCGGAAGCTGACCACGACCGGCATCGAAGCGGCGCCGACCGTCGATGAGCTGATCGAGCGGCTGAGCGTCGCCGAGGGGCGGATCGACGCCCTGCGTCAGCGCCTCGAGGAGAAGGACGAGCTCGCCCGCCTGGGGCTCGCCGCCGAGCACGTCGGCGACTCGATCGAGTTCACCGACGCCGAGGGGGCCATCCAGTACGTCAACCCCGCGTACGTGCAGCTCACCGGCTACGACCGCGACGAGGTCCTCGGGCGCACGCCCGCCGAGGTCCTCCGGTCGGACGCGCACCCCCCCGAGTTCTTCGAGGAGGTCTGGAACACGACCGCCTCGGGGAAGATCTGGAAGGGGAAGATGACGAGCCGCCGCAAGGACGGCTCCACCTTCACCGCAGACTGCACGCTGTCGCCGGTGTTCGGCGAGGCCGGGGACGTCATCGCCTTCATGTGCCTCCGCCGCGACGTCACCGAGGCGATGGCCGAGGCCGAGGAGTTGAGGTCCGCGCTGTCCCGCTTCGCGCTCGCCGCCGCCGGCGCCAACGACGGGATGTGGGGCTGGGACCTCGTCGCGGACGAGGTGCTCCTGTCCGCCCGCTGGCAGCAGATGCTCGGGCACGAGGCGGTCGAGCACCACGGGCCCCCCGCGGAGTGGCTGGATCGCGTGCACCCGGACGACCGCGCGGGCCTGGAGCTGGAGCTCCGCCGGCACGCCGACGGCGACTCCGACCACATCGAGTGCGAGTACCGCATCCGCCACGGCGACGGCGGCTGGCGCTGGATGCTGTGCCGCGGGCTCGCCGAGCGGGACGACGAGGGCACCGCCGTCCGCCTCGCGGGCTCCCAGGGCGACATCACGAAGCGCAAGACGGCGGAGCTGCGGCTTCGTCACGAGGCGCTGCACGACGCCCTCACGGGCCTGCCCAACCGGGTGCTCTTCGAGGACCGCCTGCAGCAGGCGCTCAAGCGTCGGATCCGGAACCCCGACCGGAGCCTCGCGGTCCTCTTCATCGACCTCGACCGCTTCAAGAACGTCAACGACAGCCTCGGTCACCCCGTCGGCGACCGGCTCCTCCAGGAGGTCGCCCGGCGGCTCGCCCGGGGGGTCCGCTCGATGGACTCGGTCGCCCGCATCGGGGGGGACGAGTTCACCGTCCTCCTCGACGGGGTCCGGAGCGCGGAGGAGGTCGACGAGGTGGCGGGCCGGCTCCTCGACGCGGTCCGCGTGCCCGTCGAGGTGGGCAGCGCGGAGCTGGTGGTGAGCGCGAGCATCGGCATCGCGCTCCCGGACGGGGACGCGCTCCGCAGCGACGACCTCCTCCGCGACGCCGACACCGCCATGTACCGCGCGAAGGCCGCCGGCCGGAACCGCTCGGTCGCCTTCGAGCCGACGATGCGCGAGGAGATCGTCGGCCTCGTCCGCCTCGAGCACGAGCTCCGCGCCGGCCTGAGCCGCGGCGAGCTGCTGCTCCACTACCAGCCCATCGTCGCCCTCCCTGGCGGCCGGGTCACCGGGTTCGAGGCGCTGGTCCGCTGGGACCGCCCCGAGCACGGCGTCGTGGCTCCCGGCGAGTTCCTCCACGTGGCCCGCGAGGCGGGGCTGATGGACAAGCTCGAGCGCTGGGTGCTGGAGGCGGCGTGCGAGCAGCTCGCCGCGTGGCGCAACGGCGGCGGCCTCCCCGACGGCGCCCACGTCGCCGTGAATGTCTCCCCCGAGCGGCTCAACGATCCGGAGCTCGTCCGCCAGGTGGAGGAGGCGCTGGGGCGGACCGGCGTCCCCGCCGGCGCCCTCCGGCTGGAGATCACGGAGTCGTCGCTGCTGCAGGACGAGCGGGCCGCGGCGACAGCGCTGCACGATCTCCGGGGCCTCGGCATCCAGGTCTGCCTCGACGACTTCGGGACGGGCTACAGCTCGCTCAGCTACGTGCACCGGTTCCCGCTCGACGTCCTCAAGATCGACCGCTCGTTCGTCGCCGGGCTCCCCGATGGCGACGGCAGCGAGGCGATCGTCCGCGCGATCCTGGGCATGGCGTCCGGGCTGGGGCTGGAGGTCGTCGCCGAGGGGGTCGAGACGGCGGGCCAGCTCGATCGGCTCGTCGAGCTTGGGTGCGACTCCGCGCAGGGGTACTTCCTGGGGTATCCCGGCGACCCGGCCACGGTCGTCGCCGGCGAGGAATGAGCGACCCCCTCGAGGACCGGATCCGGGCCTACGGCGCCGTCGCGGGGCGGGCCACCGACGCGCTCGCGCTGCTCGGCGCGTACGAGGTGGGAGCGTTCGCGGCGCTCCTCGGGGGGCCCCGCACGGCGGACGAGATCGGGGCGACGTGCGGCGTGTCGGGGTGGCGGCTGGGAGCCTTCCTGGACCGCGTCGCGGCGCTCGGCTTCCTCGTCAAGGAGGAGGACCGGTACGGGCTCGTGGCGGGCGACGAGGGGCTCTTCGACCCCGCGGGCGACCGCGCCGGGTCCCTCGGCTTCCACGACGTCGCGGGCACGTTCGCGCGCCTCGGCCGAGGCGTCGAGGTGCTCCGGACGGACACGCCCCTGCCGGTCGCGGGGAGCGGGGGCGAGGCGAGCGCCGAGGAGCGGGCGAGGTTCCTCCGCTACCTCCATACGCGCAGCCTCGCCGGCGCCGAGGAGGTGGCCGGCCGGCTCCTCGCGGGGGGCCCGGCGCGGCGCGTCGTCGACCTCGGCTCGGGGCTCGGGACGTACACGGTGACGCTGCTGCGACGCGACCCCGACGCGACCCCGACGCGACCGGGGTGCTCGTGGACCGGCCCGACGCGCGCGGCGCCGTGGAGGCGCTGGCGGCCGAGGAGGGGCTGGCGTCCCGGATCCGGTTCGTGGGCGGTGACTTCCTGACCGCCGACTTCGGGGACGGCTTCGATCTGGCGATCGTCGGGAACGTCGCCCACAACCTCGGCGAGGCGGGGACGCGGGCCCTGCTGGGGCGGGTCCGGGAGCGGCTCGTCCCCGGGGGCCGGGTGGCCGTGAAGGACCTGGTGGTGGCGGACGACCGACTGGCCCCCGAAGCGGCCGTCCGGTTCGGGATCTGCATGGCCCTCTTCACCGACGCCGGCGGCGTGTTCCCGGCGTCCGAGGTGGCCGGCTGGCTGGCCGCCGAGGGCTTCGAGGTGGTCGCCCGCGAGGAGCTGACGGTGGCGGCGGGGTCGTACCTCGTGGTCGGGAGGAAGGCGTGACGGAGACCCGCTGGGACCTGGTCGGGGTCGGCTCCATCGTGGTCGATCGGATCGCCCACGTCCCTCGGATCATCGGCCCCGAGGAGAAGATGGCGCTCCTGAACGACCCGGGGCAGTCACCGTTCTCGGACTTCGTCGGGGGCGTGACGCTGAACCACCTCGCGTGGGCGGCGTTGCTGGGGCTCCGGACGGCGATGGCGGGGCGGGCGGCGGACGACGCGGACGGCCGGTTCGCGCGGGACGGGATGGCCGCCCTGGGCATCGAGCCGAGCCTCACCCTGGACGGCAGCTCGACGGCGCTGTCGCTGATCGTGGTCGATCCGGCGGGGGAGCGGGCGATCTACATGTCGCGCGGCGCCAACGCGGAGAACGACGGCGCGCACCTCGACGCGCACCACGCCGAGGCGCTGGCGTCGGCGCGGATCGTGAGCACGGAGATCTCGCAGATCCCGCTCAACGGTGTCCTCGCCGTCCTCCGCGCGGGTCGCGCCGCGGGGGCGACCACGGTGCTCGACGTGGACATCCCGGTGGCGGACGCGACGGCCAGCCTGGGGACGCGGGAGGAGCTGGAGGAGTGCCTCCGCCTCGCGGACGTCCTCAAGCCGGCGAAGAACGCGCTCGCGGGGCTGGTCGAGGCGGGGGACGCGACGGCGATGGCGGCGGCGCTTCGGGACGTCACGGGGGCGCGGGCGGTGGCGGTGACGGACGGCGCGGCGGGTTGCGCGATCGTCGCCGAGGAGCTGACCGAGCACGTCCCGGCGGCGGCGGGCATCGGCGCGGTGGCCGACACCACCGGCGCGGGGGACGCCTTCCTCGGCGGGTTGATCGCGGCGGTGGCGAAGGGCTGGTCGTGGGCCGACGCGGGCCGCCTCGCGAACGCCTGCGGGGCCGCCTGCTGCGAGGTTGTGGGGGCCGTCCCCCGCGGCGGCGAGAGCCTCGACCGCGTCCGCGCGCTGGTGGGCCCCGACCTCGCCGCCCGCCTGCCCTCCTCTGGGCCCCGCGGCGGAATCGAGAACGAGAACGAGAACGAGAACGAGATCGAGGACGAGAACGAGATCGAGAACGAGATCCGGGGAGCCCGTCCGTCCGCGGCGCGCGCCTTCCTCCGCACCGCCGCGGCCGAGCTGGGGGCGTTGGAGGATCGGCTCCCCGACGCCGCGCTGGACGCGGCCGCCGATCTCGTCGCCGCCCGGCTCGCCGCCGGCGGCCGCGTCCACGTCACCGGCGTCGGCAAGCCCGGCCACGCCGCCCACTACGTCGCCGCCCTGCTCGCCTCGACGGGGACCCCCGCCACCTACCTCGACGCGCTGGAGACCACCCACGGGAGCGCCGGCCAGGTCGTCGCGGGCGACGTCGTCATCGCGATCAGCAACTCCGGCGGCACCGCCGAGCTCCTCGAGGCCGTCGACGCCGTCGCCGCGATGGGGGCCGCGATCGTCGCCGTCACGGCGCGACCCGACTCCCCCCTGGCGGCCCGCGCCGACGCCGTCCTCCCCGCCCCCGTCGCCGACGAAGGGGGTCCGCTGGGCCTCGCCCCCCGCGCCTCGGTCCTCGCCCAGGTCGCCGTCCTCGCCGCGCTGTCGTGCGCGCTCCAGGACCGGTCCGGCTTCGACCGGGCCGCCTACCACCGCCGCCACCCCTCCGGCGCGCTGGGGGACGCTTCGAAGTAGTTGTTGCGGAGTTGTGGAGAAGGGGCGCCCCCTTTTCGTCGATCCGCCGTGCGTCGTCCGCTACCTTCCGTCGTTGCACGGAGAGGACCCCGCATGAAGTGGAGCTGGTTGCTGGTGCTCGCGTTCGCCTTGACGGGCTGCAACGTCGGGCTGTGGAACATGGAGGAGGCGGACGTCCTTCCGGATGACGACGACGACGCTGCGAGCGAGAACGAGGACGCCCTCGACGGCCCCGACGACGACGACGACGGCGAGGATCCGGCCGACGACGAGTCGGGCGACGACGACGACGACCCCTCCGACGACGACGACACGCCCGCCGACCCCGGCGAGGACGACCTCGACGGCGACGGCTGGCCCGCGAGCGAGGACTGCGACGACCACCGCGCGGACGTCCACCCCGGCGGCGTCGAGGTCGAGTGCGACGGCGTCGACAACGACTGCGACGGCACGTACCTCCCTGGCGACCTCGACGTCGACGGCGACGGCTTCAGCCCCTGCCTCGGCGACTGCGACGACGACGACGCGACGATCGGATCGAACGCCATCGACGTCGAGTGCGACGGCATCGACCAGGACTGCGACGGCGTCGACGCGTGCGACGGCGGCGGCGACCCCGATCCCGATCCCGACCCCGATCCCGATCCCGCCCCCGGCGACGACGACGACGCGGGCGGCGACCCCGATGACGGCGGCGAGCCCTCCACCGGCCCCCCGTCCGGCTCGGTCTGCAGCGGCGCGGACGTCTTCGGCGCGGCGGGCGCCGGCCCGGTCTTCGGCGCCATCGACAGCAGCGACCC
The DNA here is from genome assembly GCA_964344575.1 of uncultured Rickettsiales bacterium. Lineage (GTDB taxonomy): Bacteria > Myxococcota_A > UBA796 > UBA9615 > UBA9615 > JAAESI01. The sequence continues at coordinate 13,169 of CAYFOA010000216.1, forward strand.
GACCTACGGCGTCGGCGGCACCTGGTACTTCGACGCCTGGGCGGTGAGCCTCCCGTCGGGCGGCGACTTCACGATCGACCTCCTGTCCCTCGACTTCGACGCCTACGTCGAGCTGTACGACAGCAGCTGCACGTTCGTGGGCGCCAACGACGACGCCGTCCCCCTGCTGATCAGCGACAGCAGCCTCGAGTTCACGGCCGCCGAAGCCGAGACGGTGTACGTCCTCGCGACGACGTACGACGAGCTCGCGACCGGCGGGTACCTGCTCGACGTGTACTGATCCGCCCGGCGCCGCGGGCCCCTTCAGGTTCCTCCCCGCCTGCCGATAGGCCGGATTGGACTGCTACGATCCAGGGAGCCGGGCAGTCCGGAGCAGGAGGATCATCGGGATGAAGTTCGGTCCGCAGTGGCTGTGGGTGGTGGTGCTGTCGAGCGCGGCGGCGGTGGTGTTGTACGCGTGCGTGGTCCAGGTCTGCACCCCCGGGGAGACCCAGGCCTGCGTCTGCGTGGGAGGCGTCACGGGGGCCCAGACCTGCGCCGCCGACGGGGCGAGCTGGGAGAGCTGCGTCTGCCCCGAGGGCGAC
>CAYFOA010000217.1:0-13735 GCA_964344575.1 uncultured Rickettsiales bacterium
TCGTCGCTCGCGTCGTCGTCGTCGTCCGCGTCGTCGTCGTCGCCCGTCCACCCCGGCGGGTTGAGCCGGACCGCGTCGAAGTAGACGCGCGTCCCCGCGGCGGCGTCCTCGTCGTAGTTGTCGCCGGTCCGGACCCACTGGTCGGTCCCGGTGGCGAACCCGAACGTGCCGAGGAGGACCCACCCCCCCGCGGCGGCCGCCTGGTCGACGTGGAGGAGCTCCGTGTCGCCGTCGAACTGGACCTTCACGAGCGCCGAGGGCGTGCCGTCCGCCGCCGCCGCGTCCGGCGCCCAGGCCCAGACCTCGTAGTCGCCCGCCGCCGCGAAGTCGAACACGTGGATGCGCCCCTCGGCGTAGTCCGGGGCGGGCTCGTCGACGAGGGTCGAGACCGACGCGCCCCCATGGCCGTCGTGGGACGTCAGGGCGCCGTCGCTGCCCGTCGCGATCGTGCAGGGGTGGTCCTCCTCGACGACGGTGGCGCCCGTCGCCGCGATGGGGGCGCCGCAGGGGCCGTCGTCGTCGTCGTCGTCGTCGTCCCCCGCGTCGTCGTCGTCGCCGCCGCCGCCGTTGGCCGAGACCAGGGTGTCCCCCTGCTCCAGCCCGGTGGCGCCGTCGAGCGGCTCGGGGATCGTCGCCCGCCCGCCGTAGGACCCGCCGCTGCCGGTCCCCCCGAACCCCGCGTCCCGGTGGACGGCGAAGTGGACGTGGGGGGTGGAGAAGTTCGAGCAGCTCAGCTCGCCGTTGCAGGAGCTCCCCAGCGTCCCGATCTGCTGGCCCTGGACGACGGTCTGCCCGTCGCTGACGTCGATCGACGCGAGGTGCGCGTACATCGACGTGTAGACGTGGCCGTCGCCGACGTCGTGGGTGAGGTAGACGCGCTGGCCGTACGCCGCCCACCCCGACGAGCCCCACCCGGCGTCGAGGACGACCCCGTCCGCCGCCGCCAGGACGGGCTCCCCGTAGCCGCAGTCCGCGTGCCCCGTCAGGCACAGGTCCAGCGCGTACCAGTCGTTCGCGCAGACGTTGTCCTGGGCCCGGCAGTGGAGGCTGGAGCCGGCGTTGGGGCCGTACCCCGCGATGAGCTGCACGGACTCGCCGGCGGCGAAGGGCAGCGCGAGGTCGAGCGCCCCGGGGAGCGTGACCGCGCCGTCGTCGTGGCACTCGTCGTACGTGCACGCGAGCGCCGGCCGGGGGCCCAGCGCGAGGGCCGCCGCCGCCGCCGCCGCGAGCCCTGCGATGGCCGCGCCGTGCGTCATGATCGTCGCGGACGATTTAACCCCTCGAATGCGGCTCGGGTCCATCCGTCGAACGAACACCAACCCCTTTCGGAGTCCGCCCCATGAAGCGCATCCGCCTCTCGATCCTCGCCGTCGTCGCCCTGCTGTCCCTCACCCTCGTCGCCCCCGCGACCGCCAAGCGGAAGCGCGGCGGCGGCCCCGAGTTCGAGCCCACCGCCGAGCAGCAGGCCGTCCACCAGCTGAAGCGCCAGATCGCCGCCGAGGAGCTGGCCGTCGCGCTGAACCTCTCCAAGGCGCAGCGGACCGCGCTGGCCGACGTCGTGGCCGACATGATCGCCGAGCGGGAGACCCGCCACGCCGAGCGCGCCGCGAAGGCCGGCCAGCTCGAGGACCTCCTCGAGGACTACCTCGCCGAGGTGCAGAAGAACGGCGCCGTCTCGGAGGAGACCGCCCAGGCCCTGCGCGCGTTCAAGGCCGAGCACAAGCCCGACCCCGAGGCCCGCCGCGCGATGCACAGCGAGCTGAAGACGCAGCTGGAGTCGATCCTGTCCGAGGAGCAGCGCGAGGCGCTCCAGTCGTTCCGCCCCATGAGCGCGGTGGGCCCGACGGACGCCGAGCGGGCCGAGCGGCGGGAGCGGTTCCAGGAGCGCGCCGAGCGGCGCGGCTTCGACGCCGAGGAGCGGATGGAGAAGCGGCAGCGGAAGCACACCCGCCGCATGGTCCGCGACGTCCTCTTCAGCGCCGAGTTCCTCGACGTCCTCACCCGGTAGGCGTGCCGGCTACTCCGGGACCACCACGTCCCCCCCGTCGGCCTGCCAGTGGGCGATGCCGCCGCCGAGGCTGAGGACGTTGGTGAACCCCTTCTCGCGCATGAACATCACCGCGTCCAGGGACCGGATCCCCGCCGCGCAGTAGACGAAGATCTCCGCGTCCTTGCTGTCGCCGAGCTCCTCGTCGAGGCGGCGGGGGAGGTCCTGGGTGGGGATGTGGAGCGCGCCCTCGATCATGCCGCCGGCCACCTCCGTCGCCTGGCGCACGTCGATGAACATGATGTTCTCGTCCCCCTCCTTGATGCGGTCGATGACCTGCTGGGGGTCGACCTGGAGGTCCAGCGGGCTGGGGGTCGGGTCGGACGGCGGCGGGGGCGTCGGCGGCGGGGACGAGTAGCTCGACGCGGGCCGCGTGGGGTCCGCTCCCCCGAGCACCTTCTTGACGATCTTGAACGCCACTTTGGCCGGCAGCAGCGCCAGCTTGATCTGCAGCTTGACGAGGGTCTTCAGCATCGAGGTCGCGTCCCCAGGGTTTTCCACTATATTCCGCCGCCATGACGGACGCCCGCGTGCATTACGAGGCCGACGGCGGGATCGCCATCCTGACGTTGGATGCGCCTCCTGCCAACTGCTACAGCCATGCCTTGATGAAGTCGCTGGACGAGGCTGTCCTGAAGGCCCGGTTCGACGACGAGGTGCAGGTCATCGTCGTGGTCGGCGCGGGCGAGCGGTTCTTCTGCGCGGGCGCCGACATCGCGATGCTCGCGTCGGTCACGCCGACCTTCAAGTACCAGTTCTGCCTCCACGCCAACGAGACGGTCTCCCGGCTGGAGCACACGAACAAGCTCGTCATCGCCGCCATCAACGGCCACTGCGTCGGCGGCGGGCTGGAGGTGGCGATGGCCGCCGACCTCCGGATCGCGCGCAAGGGGGCGGGCAAGTGGGGCCTCCCCGAGGTCAAGCTCGGCGTGCTCCCCGGCACCGGCGGCACGCAGCGGCTCGCCCGCCTCGTGGGCCACCAGAAGGCGCTCCGGTGGATGCTCGAGGGGCGCACGGGCGACTTCGACGAGGCGCTCGCCGAGGGCGTGGTCGACTACGTGTACGACTGCGACGCCTCGGAGTTCCTCGGGAAGGTCCTCGAATACGCCCGCCGGTTCACCGCTCCGGATGCAGCAGCGATGGCGGTCGGCCACATCAAGCGGGCCGTCCAGACGGGCGCGGCGCTCCCGCTGGAGCAGGGGCTGGCCCTGGAGCGGGAGCTGCAGGCGAAGCTGTTCGCCAGCGACGACTGCGCCGAAGGGCTGGACGCCTACACCGAGAAGCGCAAGCCCCGCTTCGCCGGGAGGTAGGACGATCGGATGAAGCTGGCTCCCCCCAAGGGCACGCGCGACTTCTTCCCCGCGGACATGCGGCTGAGGACGTGGCTGTTCGGCCACTTCCGGGAGGTCGCGCGCCAGTTCGGGTTCGAGGAGTACGACGCGCCCGTGCTCGAGACCGAGGCGCTGTACGTCCGCAAGGCGGGCGAGGAGATCACCGGCCAGCTCTACAACTTCGAGGACAAGGGCGGCCGCCGGCTGGCGCTGCGCCCCGAGATGACGCCCACGCTGGCCCGCATGGTGCTGGCGAAGGGGGGCGCGCTGAGGCTCCCCCTCAAGTGGTTCAGCATCCCCCAGTGCTGGCGCTACGAACGCATGACGCGGGGCCGGAAGCGGGAGCACTACCAGTGGAACATGGACGTCTTCGGGGTGCCCGGCGTCACCGCCGAGGTCGAGCTGCTCGCGGCCGTGGTGACGTTCCTGCAGCGGCTCGGGCTGACGTCCGCGGACGTCGGCATCAAGGTCAGCTCCCGCAAGGTGCTCCAGGGCGTGCTCGTCGACCGGCTCGGCGTCCCCGCGGACAAGTTCGCGCCCGTTTGCGTGCTCGTCGACAAGCTGGAGAAGATGCCGCGTGAGGCGATCGAGGAGGACCTCGGGAACCTCGGGCTGGACGGGTCGCTGATCGACTCGATCATCGAGACGCTCTCCATCCGCGACCTCGACGGGCTGACCGCGGCGCTCGGGGCCGACCACGAGGCGGTCGTCGAGCTGCGGACGATCTTCGAGCTCGCCGGGGCGTACGGCTTCGCGGACTGGCTGGTGCTGGACGCGTCGGTGGTGCGGGGGCTGGCGTACTACACGGGGACCGTGTTCGAGGCGTTCGACCGGGGCGCGACGCTGCGGGCGATCTGCGGCGGCGGGCGCTACGACCGGCTGCTGTCGACGTTCGGCGGCAAGGACATCCCCGCCGCGGGGTTCGGCTTCGGCGACGTCGTCATCGTGGAGCTGCTCAAGGACAAGGGGCTGATCCCGGAGCTGACGAGCACCTGCGACGACGTCGTGTTCGCCTTCGACGAGGCCCTCCGTCCGGCCGCCCAGCAGGTCGCCGCGAAGCTCCGCGCCGCGGGGCGGTCCGTCGACCTCGTCCTCGAGAAGAAGAAGATGAAGTGGGCCTACAGCCACGCCGACGCCCGCGGCGCCGCCCGCCTGGTGCTCGTCGCTCCCTCCGAATGGGAGCAAGGCCTCGTCCGCGTGAAGGATCTCGCGACGGGCGAGCAGGCCGACGTCGCCTTCGAGGAGCTCGCATGACCGAAGCCGCCTACATCGTCTCCGCCGCCCGCTCCCCCATCGGCAAGTTCGGCGGCGGCCTCTCGTCGCTGATGCCCGCCGACCTGTCCGTCCCCGTCGCCCAGGCCGCCATGGAGCGAGCGGGCGTCGCGCCCGAGCTCGTCGACGAGACCATCTGGGGCCACGGCCGCCAGGCCGGCGGGGGGCCGAACACCGCTCGCCAGGTCTCCATCCGCGCCGGGATCCCCGAGACGTCCCCCGCCTACACCGTCAACAAGGCGTGCGCGTCGTCGCTCTTCGCCATCGTCCAGGCCGCCCGCTGCATCCGCCTCGGCGAGGGCTCCGTCTTCCTCGCCGGCGGCGTCGAGTCGATGTCCAACACCCCCTACATGCTCCCCCGCGCCCGCTTCGGCTACCGCATGGGGCACGACCGGGTCGTCGATGGCATGTACCGCGACGGCTTCTTCTGCCCGCTGTCGAACCAGCTCATGGGCGCCACCGCCGAGACGCTCGCCGAGCGGTACGGGATCACGCGCGACGAGCAGGACGCCTTCGCCGAGTCCTCCCAGAAGAAGGCCGGCGCCGCCATCGAGGCGGGCGCGTTCGCCGGCGAGCTCGTCTCCATCGACGTCCCCGGGCGCCGCGGCGCGGTCACCACGGTCGCCGCCGACGAACACCCGCGCCCCGACTCGACCGTCGAGACGATGAAGAAGCTCCGGCCGGTCTTCAAGAAGGAGGGCGGCACCGTCCACGCGGGCAACAGCTCGGGCGTGACCGACGGCGCCGCCGCCGTGATCGTCGCGTCGGAGTCCGCCGTCGAGCGGCACGGGCTGACCCCCCTCGCCCGCGTCGCCGGCTGGGGCATCGCCGGCGTCGGCCCCGAGGTGATGGGCCTCGGCCCCGTCCCCGCCACCCGGAAGCTCCTCGACGCCAACGGCTGGACGATGGACGAGTTCGACCTGATCGAGCTCAACGAGGCGTTCGCCGCCCAGATCCTCGCCTGCGATCGCGAGCTCCCGATGGACCACGCCAAGCTCAACGTCCACGGCGGCTCCATCGCCCTGGGCCACCCCATCGGCGCCACCGGCTGCCGCATCGCCGTCACGCTCGTCCACGCCATGAAGCGCCACGGCGCGGGCCGCGGCCTCGCGACCCTCTGCGTCAGCGGCGGGATGGGGCTGAGCGTCGCCTTCGAGGCCGCCTGAGCCCCGCTACGGCGCGTGCTCGGCGGCTATCTCCGTCACCAGCACGACGTCGTTGCAGATCGCGTCGTCGAACGCCGTCACCGTCAGCGTCAGCGTCGTCCGGTAGACGCACGCGTCCCCGACGAAGTCGTTCGTCACGTCGCAGCCCAGCTCATCCCCCGGCGTGATCTGGTTGGGCGCGCAGGACACCGTCATCGCGCAAGCGTCGGACTCGTCCTGGAACCGGTACTCGACCCCCAGCGTGCCCGCCCCGACGCCGTCCACCGGGGACGACACCCACAAGACCACGTCCTCCACCGTGTCGCCTTCCGCGACCTCGCCGGCGTCGGCGATCCCGTCCCTCGTGGCGTGCTGGGGTGACAACCCGGCGCAGAGCGGCGCACCGCTCGGTCCACAGCCGGCAGCTATGAAAAAAGTACAGGTTGCCGTGAAGAAATTCCTATGAATGGACCGACGCTACGACGCGACGCGGAAGTCGTCCAGGTAGCTGCGGCGCTTGGCGTGGCGCAGCTTGGCGAGCGCGCGGATCTCGATCTGGCGGATGCGCTCGCGGGTGAGGCCGAACTCGCGGCCGATCTGCTCGAGGCTCCGGGTCGTGTCGTCGTCCAGGCCGAAGCGCAGACGGAGGACCTTCTCCTCGCGGGGATCGAGGGTGGCCAGGGCGCGGCCGATGCGCTTCCGCATGGTCTGCTCCTCCAGCGCCTCACCGGGCGCTTCGTGGACCTCGTCGCCGATGAAGTCGGACAGCGTCGCGTCGCCGTCCTCGCCCACCGGGCTGTCCAGGGAGACGGGCTCGCGGTTCATGCGGATGAGGTCGTCCACCTCGTCCACCGTCATCTCCATCCCCTCGGCGATCTCCGTCCGCGTCGGCTCGCGGCCCAGCTCCTTGCCGAGCTCGCGGATCTTGGCGTTCAGCCGGTTGATCACCTCGAGCTTGTAGATGGGCACGCGGATGGTGCGGCACTGCGACTCGATCGCGCGCACGATCGCCTGACGGATCCACCACGACGCGTACGTCGAGAACTTGAAGCCGCGGTGGTACTCGAACTTCTCCACCGCCCGCATCAGGCCGATGTTGCCTTCCTGGATGAGGTCCGACATCGGGATGCCGCGGTAGCTGTACTGCTTCGCCATCGAGACGACGAGGCGCAGGTTGGACTTGATCATCTTGTCCTTCGCGCGCTCCTGCTCCTGCGGGGTCCCCTCCATGCAGAGGCGGGCCGTCTCGTACTCCTCGTCCCGCGAAAGCAGCGGGTGAGCGCCCATGTCGGACAGGTACGAGTCGAGGATGCGGGCGTCACGGGGGGGACGAAGCTTGGCCATGCAGAACGCTCCTTCAGCGAGTCGGGTCGGCGTGTCGGCGTGTTTGCTTGCACGCCCCGTGCCAGAACGATCACTGCGGAGGGTTCAGCTCCCGGAGGGCCTCGTAGGGGTCGAACTTCCGGGGGGCGCGGCGCTTCTCCCGGGTCAGCTCGGCCTTCGCCGTCTCCACGAAGAGGCGGAGGTCGCCGTCGAACCGGGCCAGCGCTTCGTCGAAGGCGTCCATCCCCGTGTTGTAGACGCGGAACTGCTTCAGCCGGGCGTTGTTCAGCGTCCGCTCGGGTCGGAGCGCGCGGCGGTAGCCGTCCAGCCGGAAGTCGAGCTGCCCGTACTCCGCTCGCGACTCCTCGATGAGCGCGTCCCGGCGGCGGACGATCTCGGTGCGCGACAGCCCGCTCCGGTACAGCCCCTTCAGCCTCGTCACCATGCCGTGCATGAACGCCCGGTACTGCGCCGAGTCGGCCTCGCGATCGAGGTACGTCTGCCACACGTCGGGGTGCTCGCCGGCGATCGAGAGGAGGAACCGGCGGCTCGCCTCGTCCCCCACGAAGCTCGCGAAGCTCTCGTTGAACTTCCCCTCCCCCGCCAGCCAGAGCGTGCTGTGGCAGAGCTCGTGGAGGACCGTGTTGGACATCTGCTCGAGGTCCCAGTCCAGCATCGACCGCCACAGGGGGTCCCGGAACCAGCCCAGCGTCGAGTAGGCGCCGGCGCCCCGGATCCAGGTCTCCCACCCCAGCTCCTGCAGCCGGGCCGCCTCCGCGCGCGCGTCCTCCTTGTCGAAGAAGCCGATGTACGGCAGCTCGCCGACGATGGGGTACCTGTAGCGGTGCGACGTGAACGCGTCCGGCGCCGCGGCGCTGACGTTCCAGACGACGCTGTCGAACTCCGGGTTGATCGTCTCGTAGTTCTTCGTCGGCGACAGGCCGATGACGTCTTCGCCGTACCGCTTGATGACCGGGACCCACTCGAGCATCGCGCGCTCGTCGTCGGTGAAGTCCACGGTCTCCAGTGCCTTGTCGTTCGGCACCCGCCCTGCAAGGAGCGTCAGCTGGCCCTGCGCCTGCTTCGCGATGTACGCGCACCCCGGCAGGAAGAGCAGCGCCAGGTTCAGGAGGACCGCCAGTGGTAGCGCGTATCGACTCCGCAGCACCCCGGGACGCTATCATCCCCGCCGTGTTGCGTTCCTCCCCCGCCGTCTGCCTCGTCCTCGCGCTCGCGGGGTGCGAGTTCTGGAACCCGCCCGACCCCGACCTCAACGTCGACGGGGTGCTCCAGTGCGGCGACGTCGAGGTGCTCGACGGCTACGGCAGCGGCGACGCGCTCCCCGTCGACGTCCCCGACGGGACGGGGCTGGAGCTCCGGCTCGACCTCGCCGACGCGTCGCACTCGGCGCGGCTGGCGACGTCCACCGGGGACTCGCTGACCCGGGCGCTGGAGATCTGGGACTCCGTCACCGGCGACCGCCTCGTCCCCGGCCTCCAGGGCGCGGGGGAGACGCTGACGCTGGAGCTGATCGCGTCCAACCAGCAGGCGCTCGCGGGGACGGTGACCGTCGGCTGCCAGGCGTCCGGCGAGGTCTGCTTCAACCTCGGCGACGACGACGGCGACGGGGTCGCCGACTGCGCCGACATCGCCTGCTCGCGGGACCCCGGCTGCGTCGCCGGCCAGACGAACCTGGAGGAGGTCTCGCTGACGTGCGGGGACGCGATCGAGGCGATCCCGCCGCCGGCGCTGTCCGCGATCGACGACCAGCGGACCGTCTACACCACCCACCCCGGCGGCGAGGGGGCGGGCCCCGCCAACGAGTTCTGGGGCGGCGCCGAGGTCGTGCTCACCGACGCCGAGGCGACCGGCCTGGTGACGATCGAGGTCGGCACCGACGCGCTGCTCTGCCGCGGTTCGGTCAGCGCCAACGTCGTCGTCTGCGACGCTCCCATCCGGCTGGCGGCGGGCGAGGTCGTGGACGTCAGCGCCGCCGAGCTGCCGATCTGGCTGGAGCCCGTCGGCCCCGCCTTCGAGTCGCTCGGGCTCCGGCTCGATTGCGACGACGGCTCCTAGGGCCTAGGTTCCGACGATGCCCGAGCTGTTCAAGGACGGATCCTTCTGGGCCAGCGGCGGCGCGATCATCGTGGTCATCGCGGCCGCGTCGTTCGTCGCCCTGACCGTCTTCGTCGTCCGGCTGTGGCTCCTCCGCCGCGACGCCGTCGTCCCCCGCAAGCTGGTCATCCAGGTCCGCGACCTCGTCACCCGGGGCGAGACCGCCGAGGCGATCACGGTCTGCACCATCGACGACAGCGCCCTGGCGCGGGTGTTCGCCGCCGGCCTCCGCCACGCGGGCAAGCCGCGCGAGGTGGTCAAGGAGTTCCTCGGCGAGGTCGGCCGCCACGAGGGGATGGCGCTGCAGCGCGGGCTGACCGTGCTCGAGACCGTCGCCATCATCGCCCCGCTGCTCGGCCTGCTCGGCACGGTGTGGGGGATGATCGACGTGTTCCAGGCCATCGAGACGCACGGCGTGGGCGACGCGGCGGCGCTCGCGGGGGGCATCGGGACGGCGCTCTACACGACCCTCGCCGGCCTCCTCGTCGCCATCCCCGTCCGCATCGGCCACTCGATCGTGACGTCCCGCGTGGACGCGCTCGTCCTCGCCATGGAGGAGGAGGCGCTCGACCTGCTCGACCTCCTGGCGGACTCCGGGGACGGCCCCGAGCCGGGCAGCGAGAGCCTGCGGGCGGTCTGAGGCGGCCGCGGCGATGGACTTCAGCTCCCCGCGGAAGCGCCCGCCGCTCATCCTCGAGCTGACGCCGCTCATCGACGTCGTCTTCCTCCTGCTCATCTTCTTCATGGTGTCGACGACGTTCGTGAACGAGCCCTCGGCGCTGGAGGTGGACCTGCCGATGTCGTCGGCGCCGGAGATGATCCTCGAGGGCGAGGACGTCGGCATCACGCTGACCGAGGACGGGCGCGTCTTCGTCGACGGCGAGGGCGTGACGATGGACCAGCTCCGGGGCGAGCTGCGCCGCATCGCGCGGACCGCGCCGACGACGCAGGTGGTGCTGCGGGGCGACAAGGGGCTGGAGTACCAGCGGCTCATCGACGTGATGAGCGTCGCCCACGAGCTGGGGCTGACGAACTTCAGCCTCGCGACCGACGAGGAGTAGCCCTACTTCGTCGTCATCCGGTAGACGCCGTCCCAGTCCGAACCGGGGGGGGCGGCCTCCAGGGCGTCGATGCGGGCCGCGTAGGTCGCCGCGATCGGGTCGCCCGACGGCAGCCCCGCGAAGGCCGCGCGGGCGTCGGCCCAGCGCTGCTCCCGGTACGCCGCGACCGCCTCGGCCGTCCCCGCGATCACGTCCGCGTCCGCCTCCGGGGTGAAGATCGAGACCCCCTCCGTCTTGCCTTTGACCATGACGAGGTCGATCTCGCGGACCGTCGTCTCCCGCACCGCCGCGGCCGTCGCCGCGCCCGCCAGGATCAGCGTCCCGTACTGCTTGTTCGCCCCCTCCAGCCGGGCCGCGAGGTTCACCGTGTCGCCCAGCATCGTGTAGTCGAAGCGCTGGCTGCTCCCCATGTTCCCGACCGTCGCGACGCCCGTGTTCACCCCGATCCGGACGATCACCTCGGGCCAGCCCCGCTCCCGCCACTGCGGACGGAGCCCGTCCAGCACCTCCTGGCAGCGGAGCGCCGCAGCGAGCGCCCGGTCGGCGTGGTCCGGCTGGTCCAGGGGGGCGCCGAACATCGCCACGATCGCGTCGCCGATGTACTTGTCGACCGTCCCCCCCTCCTCGAGGATCACGTCCGTCATCGCCCCCAGGCACTCGTTCAGGAGCAGCGACAGGTCCTGCGGGTCGAGGGTCTCGGAGATCGTCGTGAACCCCGCGACGTCGCTGAAGAACGCCGTGATCACGCGACGTTCGCCGCCCAGCCGGAGGAGCTCGGGGTTGTCCACGAGCTGCTCGACGACCGCCGGTGCGAGGTAGAACTTGAACGCCTCCCGGACCGCCTCCGCCTGGCGCTGGGCGTCGGCGTTGCGGAGGTACGCGAACCACAGCTTCGTCCCCCCCCACGCCGTCGCCGCGAGGGGGACCAGCGCGAACGCCGCCGCCTCGCCGCCGGCCATCCGCCACGCCGACAGGGCCAGCCCGCCGCCCGCCGCCAGGGCGGTCGCGCCGAGGACGTGGCGGCCCGTCATCTTCGTCCCCGCGAGCGCCGTCAGCCCCAGCAGGAGGAGGATCGCCAGCCCGGCGAGGCGGTCGGTGCGGCGGACCCCCGCGTCGGTCCGGAAGGCGCGGCCGTCGCGGAGGTTGGCGTAGGCGTTGGCGTGGACGTAGACGCCGGGGATGTCGACCTCCAGCGCCGTCGAGCGGAGGTCCTCCGTCCCCGTCGCGCTGACCCCCAGGAAGACGACCTTCCCCTCGATCGCAGCCTTCAGCGCGTCGTTCCCCTTGCCCCCCAGCAGGAGGTCGCTGAAGCGGACGTCGCGGAAGGCGTCGCGCGTCCGGTACCGGAGCACCGGCGGGTCGGCGGCCCACGCGGCGACGCGCTCGTCGACGGCGGACCGGGCCTCGTCGTCGGCCCCCACGGCGAGGTAGGCGGCGGACGTGGCGAGGAGCGGGAGGACGTAGGGCTCGGCGTTCTCGGACCCCGGGACCTTCGCCGCGTAGGGGTAGCGGCGGATGCGCCCGTCCGGGGAGAAGGCGACGTCCAGCCCCGACTCGCCCGCCGACGCCATCGCCAGCGGGGCGAGGTTGCCGATGGGGCCGGCGCAGGCGTAGTCGACCGCGGCGGGGTCGAGCTCCAGCTTCCACGGGGCGGCGAGGCGGCGCAGGCCGAGGGTGTCCCCGGCGACCTCGGGGCAGGCCACGCCGAGCACGACCCGGCCGCTCGCGCCGAGGGCCTGGGCGAAGACCCGGTCGGCGTCCCGTTCGAGCGCGACGAGGTCCAGCCAGCGGAGCAGCTGGCCCCCCTCGGGGGTCTCCGCGAGGCCGCTGAAGCTGACCCGGTCCATCGCCTCCTCGGCGAGCTCGACCTGGCCCAGCGGGGCGGGCACCTCGAACCAGACGTCGATGACGATCGCGGCGGGGCCGTAGCTGCTGACGAGGTCGACGAAGCGGGCCCACACGGTCCGGTCCAGCGGCCACCGGGCGTCGAGCGCGGCGAGGCTCTCGTCGTCGATCTTGACGACCAGCACGTCGTCCACGTCGGCCGGCGCGTCGAGGACGCGGGCCTGGACGAGGTCCCAGATCCGGTGGTCCAGCCGCTCCCCCAGCCGGTCGTCCCCGCCCCGCTGCCACACCAGCACGGCGGCCGTCAGCAGCACCGCCGCGACGACGAGCTGCTCGCGCCGGTCGAGGGTCATCGACCCGCCCCTACTCGGGGATGGTGAACGCGTAGATGCGGGACGGCGTCCCCGCGTGGCCGTAGCGGTCGCGCGGCTCGACCCGCCAGAACCACTTCCCCGGCTCCAGGTCGCCCTGCAGCTCGAGCTTGTTCGTCCACGCCTGGACGTCGCGCGCCGAGAGCGTGAAGTCCGCGTCCCGGGCGATGGAGACGACGTACAGGTTGGCGCCGGAGATCCGGCTCCACTTCAGCGTCCCGGTGGCCGACAGGGCCCCCTCCTGGGGCGTCAGCTTGCCGGGGGCGGGGAGCATCGGCTCGGGCGCCGACGCCTTGCCGCTGGCGTCGACCTTCGACCGCATGCCCGCGGGGACGTCCACGTTGTCGCCCTGGGGGGGATCGAGCTCGACGAGCCCCTCCAGGGTGCTGAGCTCCATCGACTCCTCCTCGGCCTTGACCCGGAAGTTGGTCCCCCGCACGCCGGCGGTGCCGTGGCGGGTGGTGACGTCGAAGCTGCTGCCGTCGCCGCCGGGCTGGACGAGGATCTCGACGTGGCCGCGGCGGACGTCGAGCTGGACGACGCGGCGGAGGTCGTCGTTGAGGTGGACGGCCCCGATCTGGACGAGGCTGCTCTCGTCCACGCGGATCCGGCTGCCGTCCGACAGGCCGAGGACGGCGCGGCCGCCGAGGGCGGACTCGATCCAGGTGTGGGCGGACAGGGTGGCGCCGCCCGCGAGCGGCGACAGCGCGGCAGTGCTCGCTCCCGCCTTGACCGTCCCGCCCACCGACTCGGCGAGGGCGACGGGCTTGGTCGCGCGGCGCTCGGTGTAGCCGATGCTCACGGTCGCGGCGGCGCCCGGGGGGGCGGCGGGGGCGACGGCGCTGACCCGGGAGGCGGGGACGCCGGCGTCGGCGAGCGCCTTGGCGTACGCCTCGGCGATGGCGAGCGCGTTCCCCTCCAGCCGCTCGGCGTCGGGCATGCGGACGGACACGGTGACGGTCCGGATCGACGTCATCGACGCCAGCCGCTTGCCGATGGCCTGGACGCAGAGGCCGGCGTTGCCGGGGAGCTCCGGGTTGGCGGGCAGCGTCGCACCGACGGACACGGTGCCGCCGGCCACGGTGAGGCCCGCGCACGCCTCCTCGGACGCCGTCGACGGGGCGGCGAGGAGGAGCAGGAGCGCGAGCGCGAGGAGGGTCGGGGCGGGGTGGCGGCTCATGTCTCCACCTTCCCGTCAACCGGGTGAGGGCATGGGTTGATGTAA
>CAYFOA010000218.1:0-10819 GCA_964344575.1 uncultured Rickettsiales bacterium
GCGCGAGGCGGGATCAAACGGCGGTTACGAGATCCAGATCAACGGGATGGGACACTCGACCATCCGGTCCACCCACGCCCGATCCTCCTCTGCCGACGAGGGACGGCGCCTCCGGGCGGACAACGGAGTTCGATCGACGGCGATGCTCGGGATCGCGCGGCGCTCGGCATCAGGACCATCGAGACGCGCCGCCTCGGACTCAGGCGTGCACTGCTGCTCCGCGGCAGGCGGGAACACCTTGCTGGGCATCAGACGAGTTGCTTGACGGACATACCGTCCTCCTTCCGACCCCCCAGACGGGAGTCGGGCGCGCTCGTCTCAGGTCCTTGCGTCTTCTTGAGACCGATCCCGGCCGCCGTGGTGCCCGTAAGGCTGGCGCGGATAACCTGCCGCCGGCCCTTCGACGGACAAGGAGCGACCAGCGCGTGTCACACCCGAGCCCCGCCCTTCAACGAGTCGTTCGGTTCATCGAGGCCCACCCCGCGGAGGCGCAGCCATCGGCACTGGACCTCAGGAGGGATCTGACCGAGGCGTGGTTCTCCAACACGCTCGCCTGGCTCCTCGATCCGCGGGCCGACCATGGCCTCGGAGTCGCGTTCATCGAGGCCTTCATCGCCACGACTGCGAAAAAGCGCTCTGGGGGCGACTTCGCGAGGCGGACGGCCTACTTCAAGTGGGGCAAGCAAGGCGCCGGGACGGCGACCTCGGGTTACTCGCTCGGTAACGCGGCGGTCCTCCGGGAGTTTTTCCTGAGCGGGCAGGTAAAGCGCCACGGGCGCTCGGCTGGCTACTGCGACCTTGTGATCGCCGACCTCGATTCGCACGACGGCCTCTTCGTCGTCATCGAGAACAAGCTGTTCACGGTCAATCACCGGAGCCAGTTGCCGACCTACCGTCACGCTGTGGAGGAAAAGTTCGGTCGGGCCAAGGTCCGCGAGTTTGTCTACCTGACGCCGGGCGGTGCGCCGCCCGTGGAGCACGCAGGTGAGCACGAGGCGAGGCACTGGATCCCGATGTCCTGGGTCGAGGACATCCCTTCGATGCTCCGGTCCGCCGCGAAGAACCGTGCGACTCATCCGGCGGTCGACAAACTGAACCACCTGTTGAGCTGGCTGGGCCGCATGCTGATCGATCTGCCGGACGAAGTGCGTGAGGCCGCTCACCAGGCTCGACGCGACCTCCTGCACGCGGCGGCGGCCTGCCTCCTGGACGAGCTCGTCCGACTCGGGGAAGGGAAGACCGGCACCTGGACGAAGGGCTCGGAGCGGAGCACGGTCCACCTTCTCCACAGCAGCTACGCGGCCCGGCGGCTCCGCGTCGAGATGCTCCCGAACTTCAGCATCACGATCCAGGGACTCCGGTCGGGGAGGGCCCACTTCGAGAAGATCCTGGTCCCGTTCGGAGCTCATCCAGATCAGGTCGTGAACCTCCTGGAGATTGCCGCCAGGGACATCTACCACCTGCAATTCGATGACACCCATCGCTACCTCGGAAAGGCGAAGCGCCATCGGTCGCGGAGGACCGAAGTCCAGAAGATCTACGCTCCGCTCTTCCGCGACGCTTACCGCTATGCGGGCCAGCTCCAGGCGCTGTTCCTGGGTTCGGACCACGCCTGGGCGGCGGCGGCCAGTGCAGCTCGCGAACTGGAGGAGTCCGAGCCTGAGGACGACTGATCGCAGCTGTCAGCGATCGCATCCGCGTCGTGCGGCCTCGGCACGAAGCCACGCGTTCGGTTCCGACAATTCCCAGCACAGCCAGGACGCCCACCGATTAGGGTCGCTTTCGGGCCCGGCGACTTCGGCGTTCTGAACGAGCTGCTCCAGCGCTGCGCGGAAGCCTCGTGACCAGTCTGCGCGGATCCGCCCGAGGCGGTCGAACATGGGGCCCTCGGGCAGGAACGTGTGCCAGGTGGGCGTCCAGAAGGTCGGCTTCTCGAGGTAGCCCCAGGCTCCGGCGGCCAGGTCCCCGACCCAGTCCTCGTGGAGTTCGAGCAGAGGCCCGATCCACCGGATGCGGTAGCCCGCGATCACGCGGAGGACCGGGAGGCGTTCCCAGGCCTCGTCGAGGGACGGTCGGTGGTCGAAGTCGCCGTACTCGAGTTCGGTGAAGACGCTCATGAACACTCCCCGGCCGTCACCGCTCGCAGCCGCGGTTGATGGCTTCCGCCTCGAGCCAGGCGGCCAGCTCCGAGCGGCGGAGCGCCAGCCACGATGCCCACAGCTCCGAGGTGAAGCCGACCCCGGCGTCTCGGGCATCGGTGATCAAACGCTCGGCAGCGCGGCCGAAAGCCTCGGTCCAGACGGGCCGAACACGCGCCTCGTCATCCCACATGGGGACTTCGGGAAGGAGCCCATACCAGCCGGAGTTCCAGTAGTACTTCTCGTCGAGGAAGCTCATCGCGAGGGACGCGAGGTTCTCGAACCACTCGGGATGCATCGCTTCGATCGGTCCGAGCCAGCGAAGGTCGTAGCCGGCGACCTGGACGAGCACCGGAAGCCGCTCCCAGGCCTCGATGGGGGTGGGGCGGCGGGCCGAGTCCGTGAACTCGGCCTCGTCGAACACCGGCCCCAGGGGTCGCTCGGTGCGGCGGAACTCGGGCACCCCGCGCAGCGCCCGGGGGTCGAGGAAGCCCAGCGCGACCTGTTGGCGCACGAGCAGGACCTCGCGCGGCGAGAAGTCGGCCGGCGCGGGATCGAGCACGACCTCGTGCAGAGGCGGTCCGGGCAGACCGGATCCCTGGCGAAGCCGCGCACGGAAGACGGCGCGGTCCGGGTCGAGGCGATGCTCGCCTGCGACCTCGACCATTGCCTTGAAGACACCGACTGGGCGTCCGAGGTCCGGCCAGATCGCTTCGGACGTACTGCCGATCTGTCGGCCGTCCAGAGTCACGGGGGCACAGGTGGTGCAGCGGACGGAGGGGTGAATTTCGTTGAGCCATCGGGGGCGCGTGCCGCCGAGGCCGAGGATGACGATGTTGCGGTGTTCGGGCATGACGAATCTCCACCGCAGATTGCGAATACAGTTTCCGGGAAGTGATCCGAGACCTCCCCGACGGCCGGTGCTGCGTCCGGGCCGACGGACCCCCGAGGCTGCTACTTCAGGCCGAGCTCGCCGACGAGCTCGTTGAGGGCCGCGCGCGCCGCCAGTTCGGCGATGCGGCGCTCCAGCACCGCGACGTGTCCGCCGGGGCCGTCCTGGGGGCCGCCCGGGAGGCAGGTCCGCATCGACGCGTATCGAGAGCACACCGATTGGGGAGATCCGGAGGCCGGACGGATGGGGCGATGGCGCAGAACAGGTGCAGTACCCTGCGAGGGATTCGGTTCGATTCCCGGCGCCTCCTGACCCTGCTGGCCGCGCTCTCGGTCACGGCTGCGTCTTGCCGCCCGCCGGCGGAGGAAGCCCCGAGCTCCCCTCCGACCTGTCCCGACGGCATGGTCCTCGTCGCGGGCGGCACGTTCGAGCTCGGGGAGGGTGATGACCCCGAACACCAGCCGAACCAGGTCAACGCGATGATCCGCCGCGGCACCTTCGAGATCTCCACCTTCTGCGTCGACGCCTTCCCTTTCCCAGGGCGCGACGGAGCCGCGTGGCCGCCGGACGGTCTCGACTACGTCCAAGCGCGTCAGCTCGACGACGCCCTGTCCACCCACGGGCGCCGCCTCTGCACCGTCTCGGAGCTTCTCCTCGCCGCTGCCGGCAGCAGCAACTCGCGCTACCCGTACGGTGACGATCGTGTCGAGGGGCGCTGCGACCCCAGCGATGCCTCCCCGCAGGCCATGGGCACCTTCGCGGGCTGCGTCAGCGCCGCCGGTGCCCGTGACTTCCTCGTGCGCAGCGCCTGGGCGCGTCTCGAGGAGCCGATGTGCACCCATCTGGGGGCGTACGGCGCGCCGAACCGGCCGCCTCATGTCGGCGGGGGAGTGCCCGACGTCCTCGACTACGCCGTCTACGGCGGGATCGGGCGGACCGACACGTTCTACGCGAGCACCAACTTCGGCATCCACGGGCACGGCGCTGATGCCGGCCAGACGCCGGACGATGCGACGCGCGTCTGCCGCGACCCGGGGCGGGTCGATGCCGCGACCGAGGCTGGCTACGCCGCCTGGATCGACGGGTTCATCGCCGGCGGCTCCTACGCGGCGCTTCTGCTCGAGTAGCGTCGCTGACGCAGTCCCAGCACCGGAAGCGCGACCACCAGCGCAGCGGCGGCGAGGTCGTCGCACCAGGCCCCCGAGAAGCCGCAGCCTCCAGACCCGCAGCCCTGCGCCCAGTCCCACCCGGCGGAGTCATCGTCGTCCCCGTCATCGACCAACGTGGAGTCGTCATCGTCGCCGGAGTCGTCGTCGTCGGCTGGATGTCACGTCACGGCGCCTTCGGCTGGTTCGAGCCGGGAGGGGCGCGCCGAATCGCGACGAGGAGCCCGCCCCCCGCTGCGAGCTCCAACCCCCCGGCCACGTAGAAACGCCAGAACTCGGCGCCGCTCAGCAGATGGGGGCCGGGGCCGATCGGGACCCACGTCTGCGCCATCACGCCGTGAACGACGAGGAGCGCCGCAAGACCAACCTGGAGCCAGCGCGGAAGGCGGTCACCCCGGCCCGACGCCCAGATGAGAACGACGGCGAGCTCGAGGACGACGACCGTGCCCGGCCAGGCCGACCACAGCGCGCCCTCCCAGATCCGGAGGGCGGCGGCGGCGATCAGCGGAACGATGATCAGCGGGGCGGCGGGCATCAGATGGGCTCCAGCCGGTGATCGTAGAACGGCGAGGCAGGGTCCGTCGGGTCGGCGTTGATGTTGCCCGGCATGGCCACCAGGCCCGTCGCGTAGGCGTGCTGGACGAGGGACGGGTTGGCTCGGTACGCGATCATCAGCGCCGCCATCGTCAGGAACGCCGTCGCGACCTCCAGCAGCGGCAGATCGGTCCACCAGTCCTCCTGGCCGCCGTGGTCGTCGCCGCGCCGTGTGATCTTCGCTTCCCACTCCAGCTTGCCTTCGGCGGTCAGCCCCTCGCCCAGCGGCAGCTTCACCTCCGAGGCGGGCGCCTTCACCTTCGCGGTCAGCCCCTCGGGGCCGACGGTGACGGAGACGGCCCCTCCGAACGGGACCCCGCCCACGCTCAGCGAAGGCTGTGTCGACGGATCGTCGTCGAAGGCGGCACGGACCCCGCTGAAGTTCACCGAGAGGCCGGAGTCGAACTTGTGCTGTACGGCGAGGTCGAGGGACTTCTCGTCCAGCTTCTGGCCGTCGGGTCCGTACCGAGACGTCAGCTCGGCCTGGAAGGCTGCGGGGTCATCCGCCTTGACCCGGAGCTTGCCCTTCATGGCGACCTCGATCTCGACGCCGGCCCCCGGGAACTCGAGGACCGGGACGTCGACCTTCCCCAGGTCGATGGTCCCCAGGTACGGCAGCGCCGCGCCGACCCCGGCGCGAGCCGCACCCGCCGGGCCGGTCACGTGCTCGACCATCCGGTCCGCCCACGCCCGATCCTCCTCCGCCGACGCGGGGCGGCGCCCTCGGGCGGACAACGGTGTCCGATCGACGGCGATGCTCGGGATCCCGCGGCGCTCGGCCTCGAGGGCATCGAGACGCGCAGCCTCGGACTCAGGTGTGCACTGCTGCTCGGCGGCAGGCGGGAGCGCCTTGGCGGGCATCAGACGAGTTGCGTGACGGACATACCGTCCTCCTTCCGACCCCCCAGACGGGAGTCGGAAGCGCTCGTCTCATTGCTTTGCGTTTTCTTGACACTCGGCCCGGCGGGCGACTCGGTCGCTCCGTGAAGGTGAGGGCCGTGGGGCAGATCGCCCCGTGTCCGTCCGGGAGGCGGACGCCGGCTACGTCGTCGCCTCCGGCCCTGCGGGCGCGGCCTCCGCCGGCGGTTCCCAGCCGAGCTCCTCATCCCGCAGGTGCTCGACGACGAACGCCTTCACCAGGTCCCCGTCCCCGAGCTTCGGACGCTCGGTCCCTCCTCCGCAGATCGCCAGCGCGCCCGTGCGGTGCCGGGTCCAGTACTCGCGAAGCATCTCCGTCTCCGGGACCTGCGTGAGGATCCCGCCGCAGTCTTCGCCGAACCACGCCCGGACGTCGAGCTGACCCGGGACCTCCGACGGCTCCAGGGAGAGGGCGTCGAGGCCGTCGAGGCGCTTGGCGAGGCGCTGCGCGTCCCTCTTGCCCATCTTCAGGAGCAGCGCCGGGGCGGCGGTGGGGTCGGCCTCGCCGCCCCCGATCAGGGCTACGCGGTGGGGCGCGTCGGCCAGCCAGGGCTCCGGCTCCAGCGGCGCGACGCTGACCACCGTCAGCTCGCCCAGGAGCGTCGGGCAGGCGTGCACGCCGGGCCCCGTCGCGAGCTGCTCGCCCATCGCGGCCCACAGCCCGAGCACCCCCTGCACCGCCGCCGCCACCGCGACCTCCTCCGCCTCCGTGAGGGAGCGACCTCCTCGCGGCGACATGCCGAACAGCGCCAGGAACCAGCCCTCGTGGACGAGCCCGAGGCGCTGCATCACCCGGCGCGTCGGGCCCGGGAGATCCCGCGCGGGATCGACGTGGGCGCACAGGCAGGTCCAGTCCTCGCCCTGCAGGAGCAGCTCGGGGTCCCCCGCCGCGGACTCGAAGAACCGGCCGTAGTCCCGCTCCGTGGGGAAGACCACGATCCCGCGCTGCTCCCCCGCGTTGCCGAGGCAGAGCGCCACCGCCGGTCCGAGGATGGGGCCGCCGCCGGGGAACCGGAAGGCCACGGAGTCAGGCAGGACGCCCCACGGCGCCGCGTCCTGCAGCTTCCGGAGCAGCTCCTCCCACAGCCCCGGCCGGTGGGGGATCGGGGGCGCCGTGTCGGAGAACTCGGAGAAGCCGTGCGCTGCCGCGTCCACCGCCGGCAGCTCGGCCACGACCTCCTGGCGGGCCCCGAGCCGCCGGCAGATCGAGGCGAGGCGGTCGCTGAGGTGCGGCCGGCAGCGGACGATCCGCGGACGCTGCGGACGACCCGGGGCGGCGGGCGCCTGGGCCGCCTTGAGCATCCCCTTGTCGAGGGACAGGCCTCTCGGGATCGGCTCCGCGTGCCGCACCGTCCGCTCGACGGCGTCGGCGACGAAGAGGAAGCCCTCGAGCTCCACGTCCTCGACCACGATCCCTTCCATGGGGACCACGTCGACCTCCCAGGCGCCCGCGCGGGGCAGTCGGTTGAGCTTCATCTAAGGGTCTCCTCGGGCGCGGCCTGGGCCGATGGCCGCGCGAGGTCGACATCTTCGCCGAGGGACCGTCCCCAGGGCCACCCCTCGACCAGCGAGGTGGCCACCTCGACCTCGGGGGGCTGAGGCCGGGTCTGCCCCACGCCGAGGCTCGCCCGAAGGGTCGGTCCTAGCCCTCGATGCCCGGGGAGCCGGTGCCTTCCCCGGACGCCGCCCCCACCAGCCGCTCCGTCACATCCCGCATCCCCCGCAGCTGCTCCACCGTCGGAGGGAGCCTCAGCCCGTCCGCGTGGCACGCCTCCGTCAACGCCGCCCACGTCCACCCCACCCGCCGGCCCAGCTCCTCGTCCCCCAACACCTCCGGCAACACCACCAGCTGCGCCGCGAACGTCGCCGATTGCGCCCCCGGCGCCCGGTCCGTCAGCACCTCCGCCATCGCCGCCTCCAACGCCTGCCGGATCACCAGCGCCGCGCTCCTCGCCCACAGCCCCTCCGTCGCCGCGTCCGGCCGGTCCAGCAGGCCGCTCGCGCTCCGCAGCAGCTCCGCCGGCGTCATCGGACCAGCCCCGCCGCCAACGCCCTCGTCCGGTCCACCAGCAGGTGCAGCTCCCGCGTCCAGCCCCGGTGCGCCCCCTCGTTCAACACCTTCAGCAGGTCCACCGCCCAGTCCGCGTGCTGGTTCCGCAGCGTCCGGTACGTCTGACCGTGCTTCCCCGCGTCGTCGAACAGCGCCAGCGTCACCAGCGCGTGCGTGCTCCGCGCGTCCGCCAGCGCCGCCTCCACGTCCTCGTGCGCCACGCCCGCCGCGAGGCGCCTCCGCCGCACCGCCTCCGCGCACGCCGCCTCCACCGCCATCCGGCACAGCCCCGGGACCACCCGACCCGCCAGCGCCGAGCCGAGCTTGTCCTCCTCGTGCACCAGCCGGCGCGCGTCCTCCAGGTGGCGGCGGACCGGGTCCGCCCACGGCGTCACCTCGACCACGCTCTCCCCGCGCCGCGCGACCCGCACCACCGTCGCCTCGATCCGGAGCCGGCGCAGCGCCTCCGCCAGCCGGGGGTCGTGCGTGAGGACCACCACCTGCCGCGTCTGCGCCGCCTCCCCGAGCACCCGCGCCAGCCCGTCCACCTTGTTCGGATCCATGCTCTGCACCGGGTCGTCGATCACCACGAAGCCGAACGGGCTCTCGTCCAGCAACATCCGCGGCAGGAACAGCGACAACGCCAGCGCGTTCAGCTCCCCCTGCGACATCACCCCGAGCGCGACGCCCTCGCGTCCGTCGATCGTCACGTCCAGCTCGACCTTGCGCCGCGTCGCCGTGCCCGCCAGCCGGATCTGCGTCAGGTCCACGCTCGACTGCTGCCGGAGCTCGTTCCAGACCGCCTGCGCCCGCTCCGCGATGGGCGCGAACCGCGACGCCTGGAGCTCCCCCTCCACCCCCTTCAGCCACCCCTCCGCCTCCTTCAGCGCCGCCACCCGGGGCGCCGCCGCCTCAACCGCGCGCGCGCCCTGGAGCCACGCCGCGAGGTCCGCCGCCACCGGCTTCCACGCGTCCTGGAGCGCCAGCAGGCGCGCCGCCGCCGCCTCGCGGAGCCGCTGGACCGCGTCCGCGAGCACCAGCCCGCGCTCTTCCAGGTGATCCGCCAGCTCGCGGGGGGCCGACGGCGCTTCGGCCCAGTTCGCCCACGCCTCGGCGGCGTCGCTCCCGAGGTCCATCACGTCCGTGGCGGCGAGGATCGCGGGGCGGACCCGGATGAGCGCCTTCGCCGCGCTCAGGGCCCGCGCGAGATCGGCGCGCGCCTCCCGATCCGCGGCGGCCGCCTCGCGCGCGCGGCTCACTTCGGCGGCCGCGCGCTCGGCCCACCCCGCGGGGAGGGGCTGCTCGCAGACGGGGCAGGTGCCGGCCTCGTGGTCGGCGCGGTAGTCGAGGGCTGCCTGGAGGAGGTCGGCGAGGCGGCTCGACTTGCCCGCGAGCGTGGCCGCGACTTCCTCGGAGCGCTCCGCCGCGGCGCGGAGCCGGGCGGCCGCCGGGCCGATGACGTCCAGCCCCGGGGCGGTCAGCTGGGCGAGCCGGCGGAGGCCGGTGAGGAGCTTGTCGGAGTCCGGATCCGCGACGTCGCCGAGGACGACCGCCTCCACCGCGTCGAGGTCGTGCTTGCGGCCGGACAGCGCCTCGTGGCAGGCCCGGGCGCGGGGATCGTCGAGGTCGAGCCGCTCGAGGAGCGCGGGGAGGGCCGCCCGGGAGTCCTTGCGCGCCTTCTCGCCGGCCCTTGCGGCGGTCCGCGAGGCGGCGGGTCGCGTCGGTGACGTCCGCGAGGCCGAGGATGGCCTTCATCTCGTCGTACAGCTTCGACGTCCCGCGTTCGAGGGCGGCGGCGAGGTCGCGGCTGGAGAGGAGCGGGCGGAAGGTCGTGAGGGCGTCGTCCCAGCCGAGGTCGGCGGTGGTCGCGTCGCCGCCCGGGCTGCTGTCCGAGATGGCGGCGCCGGGGGCCCAGGAGCGGGTCAGGGTGACGGGCTGGTCCCGACCCTCGACGGTGCACTGCGCGGCGACGACGGTGGGGCCGGCGGCGTGGAGGCAGCGCCAGCCCTCCTCCCAGATCTTCGGGCGGCCGGCCCAGCGGCGGGACGTGCCGGTGAGGAGGGTCTCGAGCCCCTCGGCGAAGCTGGACTTGCCGGAGCCGTTGCGGCCGAGGACGACGGTGAGCCCCGGGCCGGGGGTGAGGTCGAGGTGGGCGGTCGGGCCGACGCCGCGGAAGCCGGTGACGGAGATGCGCTGGAGGTAGGTCGCGGGGGGTGAGGCGGTGGTCTCGGGAGCGGCGGGGGCGGCGGTGGGGGTGGCCGCGTCCGCGTCCGCGCCGAGGGCGGCGAGGGCGGACTCCAGGGCGGCGTCCCCGCGGCAGGCGGCGTCGACGAGGTTGGCGGCGACGGCCGAGACGTCGTCGTCGTCGTCGTCGTCGAGGAGCCTCGTGAGGACGGCGTGGTGGAGCGCTTCGTGCATCGGGATCCTCCCCGGCGCGAGCATACGTCGTCCGGGCACCCCGCCAGGGAGGTCAGTACCCCCGACGTCCGATGAAGACGGGGGTGTGCTCGTCG
Source organism: uncultured Rickettsiales bacterium (assembly GCA_964344575.1). Lineage (GTDB taxonomy): Bacteria > Myxococcota_A > UBA796 > UBA9615 > UBA9615 > JAAESI01. The sequence goes on from CAYFOA010000218.1 coordinate 10,272, forward strand.
ATCGTGACGACGTCGAGGATCAGCGGCTCGCAGGTCTCCGGCTCGACCGGCTCCCCGTTGTACGGCGCGACCGTCGGGGTCACGTCCAGCTGACCGGTCGTCGCGCAGCCCGTCAGGAGCACCGCGAGGACTCCGGGGGCCGCGCGGCGGCGGAGGGCGGGGAGATCGACCCGGAGGCAAGCCTTCGACCGCAGGAGACGACCCATCTCGGCGACCGGGAGCGTCGCGAGATCGTGGACGTCCTCGTCGCACTTCGCGCACCGCCGGACGGGGCCGGCGCCTTCCATCTCGTCCCACGACTCGCGGCAGGGGGAGGCGATCTCGATCCGGTGGCGCGACGTCATGTCGCGTAGGACCGGAGGGCGGCCCGGCTCGGGTCGACGAACTACGCGGCAGGAATTGCGCCGAGGTCGACGACCTCACGCCGGATCCTGCGCCCAGGCGGCAGGAATTGCGCCGAGGTCGACGACCTCACGCCGGATCCTGCGCCCAGGCGGCAGGAATTGCGCCGAGGTCGACGACCTCACGCCGGATCCTGCGCCCAGGCG
>CAYFOA010000218.1:10919-13664 GCA_964344575.1 uncultured Rickettsiales bacterium
CACGCCGGATCCTGCGCCCAGGCGGCAGGAATTGCGCCGAGGTCGACGACCTCACCCGCCCCGGAGGGCTTCCAGCAACTCCACCGCCGCCTGCCGCATCTCCTCGTCCTCCTCCACCCCCAGGCAGACCTCCAGCTCCTGCACCGCGTCGCCGTCCCGGCCCAGCTCCACCAGCACGTCGGCGCGCTCGTAGTGGAGGTCCAGCCAGACGGCCCGCTCCCCCGTCGTCTCGCCCGGCTCCCCCGCCAGAGCGATCGCCTCGTCCAGCAGCGGCAGCCGCTCCTGTCGCGGCGTCCGCTCGATCCGCCACCGCAGCCGCTGGAGCGCGACCGCGTCCGCGTCCGCTTCTCCCACCTCGGGGACCGCGCAGCCCAGCACCTCCGCCACGTCCAGCAGCCGCGCCAGCCAGCGCCGGCGGAACGCGTCGTCGTCCATCTCGAGGTCCCGCTCGCCCGCCGCCACCCGCTCCACCAGCGACGCCAGGCCCCGCTCCAGCAGCGCCAGCCCGCCGTCCCCCAGCGGCTCCGGAGGATCGTCCGCGTCGAACCCCGCCCCGTATCCGGAGCTCGCCTCGTGCTCCAGCCACCGCACGACGGCCGCGTCGGCCGCACCGCTCGCCACCGGCGCCACCGCCGCCGCCCACAGCTCGTACAGCTTCTCGACCGCCGCGTTCGACAGCCGCACCGACCGCCCGCCCCGCTGGATCGACGTACCCACCGCCGCCATTGTCCCCGGATCCGGCCCCCGCGTGCGATCCGGGCGTCCCGTCCCGCGACGAGCTGCCCCGCCGCGTACGATCCCGCGGAGCTGCCCCGCCGCGTACGATCCCGCCGTGTCCTCCGAGTTCCCCTGGCCCGAGCGGCACGCGCCGGCCGACTGCCCCGTCTCGTCCTCCAACGAGCTCCTCGTCGACGCCCCGCCCGCCGCCGTCTGGGACGCCCTCGTCGCCGCCCCCGGCTGGCCCGCGATCTACGGCAACGCCAAGCGCGTCGAGATCGACGGGGGAGGGGACCGGCTGACCGACGGCGTCACCTTCCGGTGGACCACCTTCGGGCTCCGCGTCGAGACCACCGTCACCGAGTTCGTCCCCGCCCGACGCCTCGCCTGGTACGGCGAAGGGTACGGCTCCTCCGGCTACCACTCCTGGACGCTCCACCCCCCCGACGACGGCCGGCGGACCCTCTTCGTCACCGAGGAGACCCAGCGCGGAATCGTCCCCTGGCTGGCCCGCTGGTACCTCACCCCCGCGCTCCACCGCTGGCACCAGCGCTGGCTCGAAGGGCTCGCGCGCGCCGCCACCGCCGAGTCTGGGGTTCCGGACCTCGGGGACGCGCCCCCCTGAGGCGTCTCCACGCCACCGCTGCAGCCGTGGCGTCCGCCCGCTCGTGACATCATCACCGTCGATGGACGCGGGCACGACGCACTCCCATCGGCTCGCCGTCCTCGGGCCCGTCGCCGTCCTCGTCGCCCTCCGCGCGTGGCAGCTCGCGACCTGCGCCCCCCTCCTGTACTCCCCGGAGCTGTTCGGGCTCGCCTCGCTGGCCCACGACCTCGACTCCAGCGCCCTCCGCTCCGAGGGACTCGCCGGCTTCGTCGGGACCTACCAGTACGGCCACTTCGCCCCCTCGTCGTCCAGGGGGGCGTCGCCGCGATCGCCGCCGTCTTCGGGCTCGGCACCGCCTCCTTCCACGCCGTCGCGGTCGCCTGCGAAGCCGTCACCGTCGGACTCGCCGCGGTCCTCGCCGTCCGGCTCGGAGGGGGCGGCGGCGGGGGTGTTCGCCTCATCGACGCGGGCCCTGGCGACCGTGGCGACGGCGGCCCCCGCGCCGGCCCCCGCGCCGGTCCCCGCGGCCGGGTGGCCCGCAGCGCCCTCCACGTCTGGCTCGGGACGCTGCCGTGGCTGCTGCCGCCCGCGTTCGTCGTCGCCTGGCAGCTCATGCCGTACGGGAACCACACCGAGTTCCTCGGGCTCGGGCTCGGCGTCGCGCTGCTGTTGACGACCGCACCGCAGGCGTGGAGCCGACGCCGGTGGGCGGGGGCCGTCGCGCTGCTGGTCGTCGCCGTCGTCCTGTACCGCCTCGCCGCCGTCTGGATCGTCGCGTTCGCCGCGGTCGGGCTCGTCGAGCGCCGCCCCCGCGTCGTCCTCGCCGCCGTCGGGGCGGCCGCCCTCGCCGGGCTCGTCCTCCTCGGATTGTGGGCGGCGTGGCCCGGACAGGGGCCCGAGGACACGGTGGGGTCGTTCTTCTTTCCGCGGACGTCGCCCCGACGCGCGTTCGGCGAGGCGGGCTTCGCCCCGGGTTGGACGTGGAGCCTGTACGGCGCCCCTCGGGGTCTCCTCGGGGGGTGGGCGTGGCGCGTGGGGCTGGCGCTCGCGGCGGGGGCCGGGGTCCTTGCAGCGTGGCGGGCGGGCTGCGAGAACGAGCGCCGGGGCGGGGACGAGTGCCGGGGCGGGGGCGCTGACGTCCGCGCCGATGACTGCCTCGATGACCATCTCGATGACCGCTGCGCTGCCGTCCGCCGCGTCGGCGTCTTCGCCGCGGCGTGGTCCGTCGCCGCCGCCCTCCCGCCGCTGCTGTTCGCGCCCCCTCACGGCGAGTACCTCCTCGTCGGGACCTACGGCGTGCTGACGCTGGCCCTCGTCGGGTTGTCCGCGACTTGCATCGGCGCGGGGGTCTCGGGCCGCGTGGGGGCGGCCGCTTCGATCGCTCGCGGGACGACCGGCGCGGGCGACGGGGGGACGGCGGG
>CAYFOA010000219.1:0-13635 GCA_964344575.1 uncultured Rickettsiales bacterium
AGAACGAACTCGAGAACGAGAACGAGAACGAACTCGAGAACGAGAACGAGAACGAGAACGAGTGGGGAGGGGACGCGGGATATCAAGGAGCCGGGACCGGACAGCTCGTGGGGCACTCAACCGCCCAGGGGACGCCGCTCGTCCTGTGGTTACGCCGGCTCGGGTCCATCCCGGACCGGCCTCCGGGTCTAGCAACCGCGAGACGGAATGCAAGCCCGCCGAGCGCCAGAGGCGCTCGGCGGGCTTGCATTCCGCCTCTGGCGGTTGCTGGCCCGGGTGGGCCGGTCGGGATGGACCCGGCCGGCTCGGAGACCCCAGGATGCAGACGTACCTCCCCCATGAACGACTGACCGCCTACCAGGAAGCGGTGACGGTGGCCCGATGGGTCCGCACCGTGAAGTGGCCCGCAGGCGAGACGGCCCTGAAGGACCAGGCGAAGCGAGCCGCCGACTCGGTGGTGTTGAACATCGCCGAGGGAAGCCAGGCCCAGGGCAAGAACCGACCGAAGCACTTCACCTACGCCAAGGCCAGCGCGGCCGAGGCGGCGGCGGTGTTGGACCTGGTCGAGCTCGACGGCGGCGCCGAGGTGCAGGCGACGCTGCGGCGGGTCGCGGCGATGACGCACAAGCTGAGGTGAGGGTGGAGGGGGCTCCCGAGGTGGGAGCCCCCTTCCCTCCTATCGGGCTCCCATCTTGGAGAGCATCGCCCCGACCCGCCGCAACTTCTGCTGGTTGGCGGCGGCGTCGGGGTGGTCGATGAGGTCCAGCGCGGCGCAGGCCTCGGCCGCCGACCCCAGCGCGATGCGGAGGTGGTTCCGGCCCGCCTTGGGGTTGGGGCGGCTGGACTCCGCGATGTTCAGCGTGACGCTGGCCGTCGCGCGCCTCAGCTGGTCCTTGAGGTCACTGTCGGTCTTGACGGTCCGGGCCCACTTCGCCACCTCGAGGGCGACCTGGAAGGCGTGGAGGTTCTCGTGGCTGGGATCGATGAACTCGTTCTCGAGCTCGAAATCGACGTCGTTCTCGTTCTCGTAGGCTCGTGCTCGTTCTCGAAGGCTCGTTGTCGAACTCGAGAACGAGAACGAGAACGAGAACGAGAACGAGAACGAGAACGAGAACGAGCGTAGGCTCCCGCCGTGATCGATCCCGCCCGCACCGAGTCCTCCGTCGACGCCCTCTGGGACGCCGCCATCGTCCCCACCCTCGTCGACTACATCCGCATCCCCAACAAGTCCCCCTCCTTCGATCCCGACTGGGAGGCCCACGGCCACATGGAGCGGGTCCTCGACCTCGCCCTCGCCTGGGTCGAGCAGCACCCCGTCCCCGGCCAGACCGTCCACGTCGGCCGCGAGCCGGGCCGGACGCCGCTCCTCCTCCTCGACTGCCCCGGCGACAGCGATCGCACCGTCCTCATGTACGGCCACCTCGACAAGCAGCCCGAGATGGAGGGCTGGAACGAGGGGCTCGGTCCGTGGATCCCGAAGATGATCGACGGGAAGCTCTACGGCCGCGGCGCCGCCGACGACGGGTACGCGCTCTTCGCCTCCGTCGCCGCCCTCCGCGCCCTCCACGAGCAGGGCGTCCCCCGCGCCCGCGTCGTCGTCCTCATCGAGTTCTCCGAGGAGTCCGGCTCCCCCGACCTCCCCTTCTGGGTCGACCGCTACAAGGAAACCATCGGCGACGTCGACCTCGTCGTCTGCCTCGACAGCGGCGCCGGCAACTACGACCAGCTCTGGAGCACCACGTCGCTGCGCGGGATGATGGCCGGCACCCTCCGCGCCGACATCCTCACCGAGGGCGTCCACAGCGGCGACGCCAGCGGGATCGTGCCCGGCACCGTCCGCCTCCTCCGGAACCTCCTCGACCGCATCGAGGACCCCGCCACCGGCGCCCTCAAGATCGACGCCCTCCACGTCGAGATCCCCCCCTCCCGCGTCGCCCAGGCCGAACGCGTCGCCGCCGAGATGGGGGACGCCATCGCCGGCAAGTACCCCTTCGTCGCCGGCGCCGACTCCGTCGCGGGGACCCCCGCCGAGCTCATCCTCAACCGGACCTGGCGCCCCACCGTCACCGTCACCGGCTGCGACGGCATCCCCGCGGTCCGCGACGGCGGCAACGTCCTCCGCCCCTACACCACGCTCAAGCTCAGCTTCCGCCTCCCCCCGACCCTGGACGCCGAGACCGCCCGCGCCGCCGTCGTCGCCGCGCTCGAGGCAGACCCGCCCTACGGCGCCGCGATCACCGTCGACATGGAGGACGCCGCCGCCGGCTGGAACGCCCCCGAGCTCGCCCCCTGGCTGGAGCGCGCCCTCGACGACGTCTCCAACACCTTCTACGGCAAGCCCGCCCTGCACATGGGCGAGGGCGGGACCATCCCCTTCATGGGCATGCTCCACGCGAAGTTCCCCGCCGCCCAGTTCGTCATCACCGGCGTCCTCGGCCCCGCGTCCAACGCCCACGGCCCCAACGAGTTCCTCCACGTCCCCTACGCGAAGAAGCTCACCTGCTGCGTCGCGGGCATCCTCGCGCTCCACCACAAGTCCACGACTTCGCCATAACAGTCAGCCCTGACTGTGTTAGAAACGATCGTGCAGGGTCTCGGAGAGGGAGCGCTCGCGGGTACCTGGCATGGGCCGACCATTCGGAAGCATCGTCGCCGGCTTCACGCTGTGCGCGCTCCTGTGCGCGCCCCCCGCCCGCGCCGACATCCTCCCCGCCGGTGAGTTCATCGAAGAGGCGGTCGTCCTCGACCTGAACGCGTCCCTGTTCGACTTCATCATCGAGCGGGTCGTCGACAGCATCCCCCCCAGCCTCGTCGTCGGCGCCATCCCGCCGGAGGAGGTCATCGACCTCTGGATCTGCAGCCAGGACTTCTGGGTCGAGAACCTGACCATCAACACGACCTTCCACGCCGCCGAGTTCCACGCCTCCGAAGCGGGCCTGAACCTCTACCTCGACTTCGACTTCTCGGTGAACAGCCCCTGGAACCCCGCCTGGATCGTGCTCGACGGCTGCATCGACGACGCCTGCGGACTCTGGGTCGACCCCGCCCGCGTCCAGGTCCAGCTCCCCATCTCCCTGGCGCTGGCCTACGACGAGATCGGCGAGCCCTACGTCGACGTCGAGCTGGGCCCCCTGTCCCAGAACATCACCGACGCCGTCATCACCAACATGGACATGGGGGAGTGCGCCCTCACCACCATCAACGAGTGGTGGATCGAGAACATGGGCGAGAACCTCATCGACACGATGATCGCCGAGGCGGTCGGGGGCATCGACGCGACCATCGCCGAGAAGCTGGACGAGGTGGAGCTCCAGGCGGAGGAGGCGCTCGTCGGGCTGGTGCTCGAAGGGGCGACCGAGATCATGGAAGTCCCGCTCGTCTACGGCATCGAGCCGACGGCCATCACGCACAGCCCCGAGGGGATCCGGATCGCCGTCGGCGGCCACGTCGACACCCCCAAGGCGCCCTGCATCTCCGCCCTCGACCCGGGCGGATCGTACTGGACCAACACGCTCACCCCGCAGCACTACGACAACGGCACCCACATCCGCAGCCTCCTCGGCGACGACCTCATCAACCAGGCGCTGTACGGCGTGTGGCGGGGCGGGGTGCTCTGCTTCGAGGCGTCGCAGCTGGGGGACACGGCGCTGACGACGTCGATGCTGACGCTGCTCCTGGGGGAGGTCTTCGACGCCGAGATCGCCCGCCTGCTCCCCCACGAGGCCGACTCGCCGATGCTCATCCGGTCCATGCCGTGGAACCCGCCGAAGGTCCGGTTCGACGGCGTCAACGACCTCACCATCGAGGTCGAGGAGCTGGACATCGAGTTCTACGTGCCGCTCTTCGACCGCTGGTCGCGGCTCACCGCGGTGACGCTCGACATCGTCGCCGTCGTCGACCTCGGGCTCCAGCCCGACGGCGCCATGGCGGTCCAGCTGGCGCTCCAGAGCGACCAGTTCCACCCGACGATCACGTACGACGAGCTGTCCCCCGAGATCGGGAACGCGCTCCTCGCCAACTTCGACGCCATCCTCGACATCGCCATCGGCGCCATCGCCGGCGACGCCCTCGGGGACAGCGGCGGGAACCTCAGCTTCGGCCTCCCCACGATCATGGGGCTCGGCCTCGCGGAGATGTACACGGAGCCCGACGGGGCGCTGCTCGACTGGCTCAGCGGCTCCTACATGATCGGCGAGACCGACGGCGGCGGCGGGCTCGGCGCGGGCTGCGAGGAGGGGGGCTGCCTCGGCGGCGGGGAGGAGGGCTGCGGCGGCGAGGGCGAGGACGGCTGCGCGCTCGGCGGCGACGGCTGCGGCGGCGAGGACGAGGACGGCTGCAACCTCGACACCTCCGAGGGGTGCGACACGACGACGATCATCCAGGGGATGGGGTGCAGCGGCGAGGCCCAGCCCGAGCCGACGGACACCGGCTGCAGCGGCGACCTCATCCAGGCCGCCTGCCGCCACGGGGGACGCCACCCGATCCGGGCCCACACCGGCACGATGCTCCTCATCACGCTGGCCCTGCTCGGCCGCCGCCGCCGGCGCTGACCCGACCGGTCCCCGGGTTGCCCGGGTCGATTCTTCGCGCGCGTGGAAACATCCGCCGCGCACGGCCCACCGTTGGGTCGATGAGGTTGGCGGCGATGGATCTCGATCAACTCCTCGGACGCGTGCTCCGGCGCATCGACCGCAAGGCGATGGTGACGCCGGGGACCGAGCGGATCGAGGACGAGCGGGAGCGCGCCGCGAGCGACGAGCTGCTCCGCCGCCTCGGCGCCCCCGGCCTCGACGTGGCCGCCCTCCGCGCCGACGTCGGGCGCCTCCGGGCGGACGGGCTCATCGGCGACCGCCGCGCCGCCATCCTCCTCATGAGCGTCGCCGCCCACCCCGCGGTGAGCGACCTCGAAGCGATGGCGCGCCACATCGCCGAGGAGGAGTACGCCGTCCTCCGCGAAGGCGGCGACCAGCTCGACCGCCGCCGCGCCCTCGTGCTGCACCACCGCGCCGTCCTCGCGTTCCTCCTGCGCCGCTACGACGTCGCCCTGGACCTGGAGACCCGCGCGATCGAGCTCGCCGTCAACGCCGACTCCCTCGCCAACCTGCTCGCCATCCTCCTCCGCCTCGGCGAGGAGGACCGCGCGCGCGACCTGTACGCCGAGTACCCCGCCGCCTTCGGGCGCGACCTCGCCGCCCAGGTCGGCCGCTACATCGAAGCCGACCCCGACCTCGAGCTGCTGCGGGACGCCGTCCCCGCCGCGGACGAAGGAGCCCCCCCATGCGACACGTTGCTGCACTGATCCTCGCCCTCGCGCTGGCCCTCCCGGGCGCCGCCCTGGCCACCCCCCAGGCCGCGTCGACGGCCCCCGGGAGCGACGGGCACGACGACCGGCAGACGGCCTACGTCGTCCCCGAGGACCCGATGGACCAGAGCCTCCGCTGGCACATCGAGCAGTGGCTCGCGAAGTGGCTCCCGATCATCCTCGGCCAGGAGCGCATGGACGACGAATGATGGACGCAGCCCAGTCCTTTTGGGCGAAGCTGCGTCGTCTGGTCGTCCCCCCCGGACCGCCGTCCCCGCTGCCCCGCCCCACCCCGCCGTTCCTCGCGGAGCTCCGGCGCACGCTCGCCGACCGCGGGTCGGACGACGCCCACGCGCTGCAGCGCCGCGTCGCCCGCCTCGCCGCCGACCGCGTCCAGGCCGTGGTCGACGCCGAGTTCGCCGCGATCTTCGACCGCGCCGAGGTCGGCGTCATCGTCCGCGAGGCGCTGACCGACCTCCTCGACGGCGGCCTCGCGAGCTTCCGCGGCCGGTCCGACGAGGACCTCGTCCAGTTCGTCGAGGACCGCGCCGACCGCGTCCTCCTCCGCGCCGCCGTCGCCGAGTGGACCGACCACGAGGCCCGCATCGCGTGGCGCGCCCGGTACGGCGACCTCCTCTCCCCCGCCGAGGCCGACGAGATCGCCGCCGAGGCGGTCGACCAGCTCCTCCACCGCGCGCTGCACGGCTTCCGCGGGGGGACCGCCGCCGAGCTGTACGGCTTCGCGCGGGTGGTCGCGTCCCGGACCGTCAGCCGCGCCGCCCGCCGCCGGAGCAAGGACCGCAGCTCGCTCGCCATGCTCCGCGTCCGCGAGGCCGCGGAGCCCGACGCCGCCGCCGCGGCCGCCGCCGTCGCCACGACCCTCGGCGGACTCGGCGGACTCGGTGGCGGACGCGCCGCCTTCGACGCCCCCGCCGTCCTCGCGGACGCAGACCGGGAGTACCTCGAGGGCCTCCTCGCGACCCGCGGCAGCCGCGCCGAGCTGGCCCGCCGCCTCGGCGTGGGCCGGAGCGCGGTGACCCGCCGCGTCGACCGCATCCTCGCCCGCCTCGACGATCTCCCCGACGCCGACCGAGAGGCCGTCGGGCGCTGGGCGCGGCGGACGTGGGCGGCCCTGGAGGACGCCCGCGACGAGCTCGGGCTGCCTTCGTAAAGGTCCGCCGCACCCGCATTTCCGTCGCCGCTCGCCTCAACCCCTCCGCCCCCCCGTCGATAGGCCGGGAGACGGAAGGAGACCGCGTGTCCGGCGACCGACGACGCAACCCCCGCAGCCCCGTGCGACTCCGGGTCGAGATCCACGCGGGCGCGGCCTACTCGCACACCGCCGCCGTCGCCGACCTGTCCGACGACGGGATGTTCGTCCTCGCCCCCCCGACCCTGAGCCCCGGCAGCCGCGCCACCATCCGCTTCACCCACCCCACCGCCGGCCGCGTCGTCACCACGCGCGCCGTCGTCGCCCGCCGCGAGGGCGCCGCCGGCCCCAGCGACCGCCGCGGCCTGGGGCTCTACCTCGTCGAGTCGCTCGCCTCGCTGTGCAGCGACCGCCGCTCCGAGGAGCGCTCCCGCGCCACCATCCCGGCCCGCATCCGCGTGGGCAACATGGAGGTCGCCGCGCGCATCGTCGACATCAGCGACTGGGGCGCCGCCATCGACATCGACCTCGGCCTCAAGCGCGTCCCCGGCAGCGGCGTCGGCGGCGGCGCGCGCCGCGTCGTCCCCTTCGCCCACCTCCTCCGCGAGGGCCAGGCGCTCGACCTCGGCTTCCACCACCCCGCGACCCGCCAGCCCGTCCAGGTCGGCGCCGTCCTCGCCCGCAACTCCCGCCCCGTCGAGGGCCGCCCCGAGTACCGGCTCGGCCTCCGCTTCGACGAGTCGCTGACGTCGCTCATGGGCCTCGCCACCCGGAGCGCGCCGCCGCCGCTGCGCCAGGACAACCCGCGCATCACCGGCGCCGCCGACCTCGACCGGATGGCCACCCGCGAGCTCAACATGCGCTCGCTCCTCCGGGCCGTGGAGTGGGACTGCGAGGACGGGGCGAGCGGCGACGGCCGCGTCGTGCTCGCGGGCCCGCGCAAGATCCTCGTCGCCACGATGTACGACCCGCCGCCCGCGGGGCAGGCCGCGACGATCATGCTCCAGACCCACGACGACAGCTCCTGCCCGCCGCTCCCCATCGCCGTCGAGATCAAGCAGTCCGGGCGCGCGCTGGCCGCGGGCCGCGAGCCCGGCTTCGTCGCGCACGTCACCGGCTTCTACTGCGAGGCGGACGAGCAGCGGTACGCGGGCCTCGTCCAGTGGCTCGTCCAGGGCCTCGACGGCTAGACGAAGCTCCCGGCGCAGTACACTAGACCGGACTTGGTCGAAGCCCCCTGGAGCCACCTCCCGTTCGGTGAGTACGAGCTGGGCCGCCCCGTCGGCACCGGCGGCATGGGCGAGGTGTGGGTGGCGCGCCACGTCTCCACCTCGGCCCAGGTCGCGATCAAGGTCCTGACCGGCTTCGCGGCGAAGAACCGCATCTTCCTGTCCGCCTTCCGGAACGAGATCCGCGCCTGTGCGGGGCTCGACCACCCGTCCATCGTCCGCGTCTACGACCGCGGCGAGGTCCCCGCCGAGACCGACGAGGCGACCCGGTCGCGCCTCCAGGCGGGCTCCCCGTACCTCGTCATGGAGTACGTCGGGGGCGGCTCGCTCCAACCGCTGTGCGGACGCCTGTCGTGGTGGGAGACCCGGCAGACGCTCCTCCGCCTCCTCGACGCCCTCGCCCACGCGCACGCCCGCGGCCTCATCCACCGCGACATCAAGCCCGAGAACGTCCTCCTCACCGCCGACCGGACCGAGGTCAAGCTCAGCGACTTCGGCCTCGCCCAGGCGATGGAGCGGGCGGCGCCGGGGAACCGCGAGAAGGGGCTCGTGGGGACGCCCCGCTACATGGCCCCCGAGCAGGTCCGCGGGGAGTGGCGCGACTACGGCCCGTGGACCGACTTCTACGCGCTCGGCTGCCTCGGCTACAGCCTCGTCGCGGGCAAGCCGCCGTTCGCCCACCTGACGTCGCACTACGACCTCGCCCGGGCCCAGGTGAAGGAGGCGCCGCCGCCGCTGGAGGCGCGCTGCCCCGTCCCCCACGGCTTCGAGCGCTGGCTCCTCAAGCTCATGGCGAAGAGTCCGGCGGATCGGTTCGGGCGGGCGTCGGAGGCGGCGGCGGCGCTGCGGCGGCTGGGGGCCCCGGAGTCGGTCAGCCGGACGTCGATGCAGCGGGTCCCCGCGCTCGGCCACCTGACGCAGGAGACGACCGGACCGACCCCCGACCCCGACGACACCGAGGACGCCACCGAGACCGATCCGGGGATGGCGTCGGCGGACCTGACCCTGCTCGCGAGCCGCGCCGACGAGCCGATGCGGACGCTCCCCGGCGAGTCCGCCGCCGACGCGACGATCACGATGGAGGGGGACTTCGACGAGGCCGACGCGACCACCACGCTGGAGACGATCCCCGTCCCCGACGACTGGCGCGAGCCGGACGCGATCGTCACCACCCCGCCGCTGCTCCTCGGCGCCGGGCTGGGGCTGTACTGGATGCGCTCGATCCCGATGGTGGGGCGGCAGCGCGAGCGGGATCTCCTGTGGGAGGCGGCGCGGTCGGTCAACCGCGACGGCCGCGCCCGCGCCGTCCTCATCCGGGGGCCGACGGGGTGCGGCAAGAGCCGGCTGGCGCAGTGGATCGCCGAGCGGGCCCACGAGATCGCCGGGTTCGACTCGATGAAAGCGGACCACGTCGCCGAGCCGGGCCACGCGTCGGGGCTGGGGAGCGCGCTCGCCCGCCACTTCCGCGTCCTCGGGCTGGAGCGGGAGCAGGCCTTCGCCCGCATCGCCACGCTCCTGCTCCGGGACGGGATCGAGAGCGAGGACGAGGCGCTCGCGCTGACCGAGGTCGTCCACCCCTCCACGGACGCCGACCCCGACGACCAGCGGCGCTCCATGATCCACCTCGCGGTGGGCCGCGACCAGCGCCGAGTCGTCATCCTCCGCGCCCTCCGCCGGATCGCCCGCAAGCGCCCCCTGGTGCTCTGGATCGACGACGTCCAGGACGGCGCGGAGAGCCTCGAGATCGTCCGCGCCGTGCTGTCCGAGCAGTGGGCCGAGACGACGCCGATCCTCGTCGTGATGACCGTCCGCCCCGAGGAGCTGCGGGAGCGGCCGGAGGAGGAGGAGCTCCTCCTGGACGTCCTCGGCAGCGCCGACATCCAGCGGATCGAGCTCTGGCCGCTGGCCCCCGCAGACACCCGCGACCTCGTCCGCCGCCTCCTCCACCTGGAGGGCGAGCTGGCGATGCAGGTCGAGGAGCGGACCCAGGGGAACCCCCTCTTCGCAATGCAGCTCGTCGGCAACTGGGTCGATCGCGGGCTGCTCGAGCAGGGGCAGACGGGGTTCCGGCTCCGGAAGGGGGCGACCGTCGAGATCCCGGACGGCCTCCACTCGGTCTGGGCAGGCCGCATGGAGCAGTTCCTCACCCACCGCTCGGTGCACGACGGCCCCGCCCTCGAGATGGCCGCGACCCTCGGCCAGGAGGTGGACGAGGACGAGTGGTGGGACGCCTGCGACCGCGCGGGGCTGACGCCGAGCCTCGACCTCGTCGACAGCCTCCTCGACGAGTACCTCGCGACGTCGGGACCGGGGGGGCACCGGCACGGCTGGTCGTTCGTCCACGCGATGCTCCGCGAGAGCCTGGAGCGGCGGGCCGCCGAGGCGGGGCGGCTGGCGTCGCAGCACCTCGCCTGCGCGCAGATGCTGGAGGCGCGGCGGGGGCCCGGCGTGCTGGAGCGGCGCGGGCGGCACCTCGCCGGCGCGCAGCGGCCCGAGGACGCGCTCGACCCGCTCCTGGGGGGGGCCCGCGAGCGGCTCGAGGTCGGGGACCTCCGCCACGCCGAGGCGCTCCTGCACGACTACGAACGGACCCTCCACGGCCTCCGCGTCCCCTGGGACGACGCCCGGTGGGGGCGCGGCTGGCTGCTGAAGGTCCGGATCGCGGCGGTGCAGGGGAAGGAGGAGGCGTTCGCGGAGTGGGTGGGCCGGACGGAGGAGTACGCCGACGTCCACGGGTGGGAGGACGTCAACGTCGAGCTGACCTACGAGCAGGCGCGGCGGGCGTCGCAGACGGGGCGGCTGGAGGAGGCGTGGTCGATGCTGGCGCTGGTCGAGATGGCGGCCGAGGCCCGGCCGAAGCTCCTCGCCCGGACGGTGCTCGAGCAGGCCCGCGTCGCCGAGGCGCGCGGCGACCGCGACGAGGCGGCGGACCGCTACCGGCGGGCCACGCGGCTCTTCCAGGAGCAGAACGACGGGCTCGCGGCGGCGGAGGCGCTGCTCAAGTTGGCGGAGCTGGACGCGCGGGAGGGGGAGATCGCGAGCAGCGAGGAGTACCTCCAGCTGGCGTCGGACCTCTTCACGAGCTGGGGGCACCTCGGGGGCCGCGCCCGCTGCGCGGAGCTGATGGGGCTGACGGCTCGGCTCCAGGCGGACTTCGCGGCGGCGGTGACGTTCTACCGGGAGGCCTGCGCGCGGTACCGGAGCCTGGGCTCGGCGGACGTCCGGCGGGCGGAGGCGTCGCTCGCCCAGGCGCTCGTCTGGAACGGCGAGTACGACGAGGCCCAGGAGCTGCTCGAGACCTGCCTGAAGTTCTTCGACGACCGCGCCGAGACGCCGGCGTCGGCGGTGATCCACGCGGCGCTGCTGCCGTGCCTCGCCAAGGCGGGGCGGTGGACGCAGTTCGACGGCCACCTCGCGGCGGCTCGCGAGCTCGTCAAGGCGACGGGCTACGCGGACGAGGACATGGCGTGGTCGGCGCGCCTCGCGGGGCAGGTCGCCGGGGATCTCGAGGACGAGGACCGCGCCCGCGCCTGCTACGGCCTCGCCCGGGAGCTGTTCGAGGCGACCGGCCGCGACGAGGAGGCGGCCGCCGTGGCGCGGGTGCTGGAGCGGATGTAGCCTCGCGCGCATGAGCGACACCGTCGGCATCCGCCTCGATCTCCAACGTCAGCCCTTCAACGAGGTCCCCGTCGACGACGTGGACGGGTTGCGCGCCCACCTCCGGACCCAGCTCGAAGGACGCCACGGCCTCTTCGACCGCGTCCTCGGCGCGGCCCGGTTCTTCGGCGACGGCTTCCAGGAGATGCTGCTCCTCGACGACCTCGTGGAGGTCGGGCAGGAGGCGTTGCTCGCTCGGGCGGTGGTGGAGATCGGCGGCCGGGACGGCATCGCGCGCACCTTCCGGGAGGGCGAGGTCCTCGTCCGGTCGGACGCCGGCGGACTCCGCCGCGCCGCGGGCCTGATGGAGCTGACCGCGGACGGAGACGGCGCGCCGCGCTGGTGGCTCGCGTGGCGCCTGATCGGGACGGGGCCGGACGGAGCCGGGCAGTGGCTGGGGGACTGGGAGACGCTGTCGGGCTCCGGCGAGGAGCTGGAGCGGCTGCCCGAGGGCTTCGACGAGTGGGTCGACGTCGGCTCGGCGGAGGTCCAGGAGCTGGTGAAGCGGGAGGAGAGGCCCGGGCCTCCCCCGCAGATGACCGGAGGCCTGGCCCCCTTCTCCGGCCCCGCCCCCCGGGACCTCCTGCACGCCGCGCAGCTCCTCGCGCCCGAGTGCATCCCGCAGGTCCTCGCCACCGGGGTCGCCGCCACGCACGTGTTCGTGCTCTCCGCGGAGCGGATCGACAGCTACCGCTACGAGGCCCCGCCGGTGTCCCAGCTCGACATGATCCGCAACCTCGTCGCGCGCACCGAGGAGCCCGTGCTCGCGGTCGCGGTGGCCAACCTGACCGCTCTGAACACCCCCGAAGGCGTCCGGCGGGGGCTGGGCCTCGTCGTCGAGCACGACCGCCAGCGCATGCTCCTGTTCAGCGACCTGCGAAACGGCCCCGACGGCAAGCTCCAGGTCTCCACGAACGCGACGGGCGTCCCGCAGGGCGACGTGGGCGACGACACCGCCTGGATCGGGATGCCGCCGTCCCAGACGATCGAGCTGGCCTTGGACTGGATGCAGGCGCCCGGAGGCCTGCCGGTGACGATCGGGGACGCCTGACCGGCCATCTCCACACCTCCTCAACAACCGGCGTCGCGCGTCGCCCCTACCGTCGCCGCCATGATTCGCTTCGCCCTCGCCGCGGCCCTGTTCGCCGCTCCCCTGGTCACGCCCGCGACCACCCTGGCGTTCGACCCCGACTGCCCCTACGGGGTCAACGCCCACCAGGTCTCCAACGCCGCCCTCGACGCCGCCACCGCCGCCGGGATCGCCTGGGTCCGCTTCGACATGAACTGGTTCCAGTTCGAGCCGTCCAAGGGGAACTACGACTGGACCGAGGCCGACCGGTTCATCGATCACGCGACCGCCAACGGGCAGCACGTCTTCGTGACGATCGCCTACACCCCGTCGTGGGCGGTGGGCGCGCCGTGCAACGACGCCGACCCCGACTGGCCCAACTGGTGCCGCAACGCGCACCCCGCGAACGTCGCCGACTGGACCGACTTCGTCACCGCCGCGGTCCAGCGCTACAGCGCCGACGTCAAGCACTGGGGGATGTGGAACGAGCCCAACCTGGGGCAGTTCTACCGGGGGAGTCGCGACCAGTACACGAACCAGCTCCTCGTCCCCGGCAGCGACGCCGTCCACGCCGCGTGCGGCGACTGCCTCGTCCTCGGCCCCGAGCTCGCCCACCTCCGCGGCGCCGAGTGGGACTCCGAGGAGGGGATCTGCGCGTTCGGGGAGTGCCTCTTCAACGGCTGGAACTACAGCCTCCAGGAGATCCTCAGCGACGCCGGCAGCTCCATCGACATCATCACCCACCACAAGTACGCCGACCCCTACGAGGAGTGGTGGGACGAGGCGGTCGCGGGGGAGTGGTTCATCGACCTCCAGCTCGTCAACGGCATCCAGGAGGTCACCGACGGCTACGGCCAGGGGCAGCCCGTCTGGATCACCGAGTTCGGGTGGGAGTCCGAGCCCGACGGCGCCTACTCCAACGCCTACACCGCCGACCAGGTCACGGGCATGTACGAGGGGCTCGACGACATCGCCTGGCCCGAGCTGGAGAAGCTGTTCTGGTACGACCTCCAGGACGATCCCAACGGCTACAGCTGGGGGCTGCTCGACAGCGCGGGGAACCCGAAGCCGGGGTACGACGCCTACGCGGACGTGATCGCGGACGCGGGGGGATGCCCCGACGTCGTGGTGGGGGACGACGACGATGACGACGGCGGCGACGACGACGACGGACCCGCGGACGACGACGACGAACCCGCGGACGACGACGACGAACCCGCGGACGACG
>CAYFOA010000220.1:0-13580 GCA_964344575.1 uncultured Rickettsiales bacterium
CCCCGTGCTTCCCCTCGAGGCGGGCGATGTGGGGGTCGGTGAGCCCCACGAGGTCGAAGATCGCGCCGTCGAAGAAGTGCCCGAAGCGGCCGATGTCGGCCATCGCGACGAGCTCGACCCCGGGCGTCGCGTTCGCCGCGGCGGCGAGGTCGGACGCCTCCCACGGGACCTGCTTCGTCGAGTCCCAGCCGGTGGCGAACGAGGCCCCCGCGGCGACGATCCAGGCGGCCGCGAGCGCGCCCGCGACGGCCCGCCGATCGCTGCACGCGACCCCGATCCCGGTCAACAACGCGCCGCCTGCGACCGGGATCGCGAGGCGCCGTACCCCGGGCATCCAGTCCCCGCCCGACCACGCCGTCCCCGCCACCATCACGACGCAGATCGCCGCCACGGCGCGCGCCCACGGCACCTTCCGCACCGCGGGCCCGGCGGCGACGAGCCCCACGATCCCGGTCGCGTACACGATGGCCGCGAACACGTAGTCCACCCCCTCGCCGAACACCCCCGGCTTGGCGTGGAACGTGTTGGGCAACAGCTCCCCGTAGTACGTCAGCCGAAAGACCTGCATCGCCCCGACGATCAACGCGAACGGCATCGCCATCAGCGCCGCGGTCCTCACCGTCCGAGCGAACGCGAGGACGACCAGTCCCCCCACCAAGACCCCCTCCGGCCGCGTCATCGCCAGCAGCCCGAGGATCGATCCGAGGCCCAGAACGGTCCCCTTCCCCCTGAACTCAGCCGTCGACACCGCCTCCCCCCGCTCGGCCGCGACGACGGCCAACAGGAGCCACAACGGCGTCTCCAGTCCCGACATCGCGAAGTAGGCCAGGTTTCCCGTGCAGGCGACGATGCCCCCCGCGACCGCGCCGGCGATCGCCCCGTCCCCGCCGGCCCGAGTGGCCACCCGGGCGGCCAGCACGACGACGATCGCGACGGTCGCGAGGTGGCAGATCCCGCCCACGAGCCTCGCTCCGCCCAGCGGGTCCGCCGCGGGCGAGATCGCGATCCACACGGCGGACAGGAGCGTCCACAGGAGGTTCGTCATGCCCTCGACGGGCGTCGCGCCGACCTCGTAGACGAGGCCGTGCCCCGCGACGAGGTTCTTCGCGTAGCGGAACGACACCCAGGCGTCGTCGACGGCCCAGCGCGGGTCCGCGAACCTCAGCAGCTGCAGGGCGGCGACGAGGACGCAGCCCAGGGCGACCGCGCGGACGCGGCGGTCGTCGGTCAACCCTCGGCGGCCTCGGCGGCCTCGGCGTCGGACGCGTCGGGGGTCTCGCCCTCGTAGCGGACCGTCGACGCCTGCTGCGTCCGGCCCGCCAGCCACGCGACCACGCCCTGCTCCAGCTCCTCGGCACAGAGGTCGTTGTGGGGCTCGTGGTACGCGCCCTCGAACTTCAGCACCTCGACGTCGGCCGCGTCCGCGGCGAACGCCAGCGCCTTGCTCGCGTCGCAGATCCGGTCGCCCGTCCCCACCAGCCAGAGGCTCGGGAGCTTCAGGTCGGCGCCGCGCCCGTTGGTCGCCTCCTGGGCCGCCTCCATCGAGGTGAACCAGCGGGTCGAGATCAGCCGGTGGACCAGCGGGTCCGCCTTGTACTTCTCGACCTCCTCCTCGATCCGGGACACGTGCTCGGTCTTCAGCTCGTTGTCGAGCCGCAGCCGGGGCAGCAGCTTCGCCAGCAGGCGCCCCGCCGCGACCTTGATCTTCGGCGGCTCGAACGCCACCCCGAGGTTCGGGTTGCTGATGACCAGCCCCGCCGCGCCCGTCTCCGTCGTCAGGTTCCCGTACAGCGTGATCAGGCCGCCCATGCTGTGGCCGTACTCGAAGAGCGGGACGTCCCCGTGCCGCTCCCGGGCGTCGGCGCGCACCGCGGCGACGTCCTGCACGTACTGGTCCCAGCCGTCGACGTGGCCGCGGAGCCCGCCGCTCCGGCCGTGCCCCCGGTGGTCCGCCGCGACGGCCACGAAGCCGGCCCCGGTGACCACCTCGGCGAGCCGCGCGTAGCGTCCGCCGTGCTCGCCCAGGCCGTGGACGAAGTGGACGACGCCGCGCACGGTCGCGCCGTCGGCGGGGGTCCACGTGCGGACGAAGAGGGGGACGCCGTCGATGGGGGAGGTGATCTCGTGGGTCTGCGCGGTCATGTCAGCCTCCGTCGGGGCTCAGCAGGAACCCCGTCAGCCCCGGCCACCACGTCACGATGATCAAGGCGAGGATCATCAACAGCGTGAACGGGACGACGCTCCGGATCACCTCCAGCACGGGTCGGTCGAACACCGAGCTCGCCACGAAGATGTTCAGCCCCAGCGGCGGGGTCAGGTACCCGATCTCGAGGTTCACGATGAAGATGATCCCGAAGTGGATCGGGTCGATGTCGTACTGCGAGATCGCGATCGGCGCGAGCAGCGGAGCGACGATCAGGATCGCCGACAGGATGTCCATCAGGCAGCCGATGATCAGCAGCAGGATGTTCACCATGATCAGGAACTGCACCCGCGAGTCGACGTGCGCCTTGACCCACTCGGCGGCCGCGTCGGGGATCTTCTCGAACACCAGGTAGCCGTTGAACGCGATCGCGAGGACGACGATCAGCAGCAGCGAGCCCATGACCACCGCGCTGTCGCGGAAGACGCGCGGCAGCTCCTTGAAGGGCAGCTCGAAGATCGGCTGCTCGGCCGCCTCGGGGACCCCCCGGCGGCGGTTGAAGAGCTTGACCCCGGGGTGCGCGACGAACTCGACGAAGAGCGCGTAGACGACCGACACCGCGGCCGCCTCGGTGGCCGTGAACCAGCCGGAGTAGATGCCGACGATGATCAGCAGCGGCAGGCCCGCCGCCCACGCTCCCCGGAGCAGCGCCTGGGGCAGCTTGTGGACGGTGTCCTCGACCGACATCGTCTTGTCGCGGGCGACGAACGTCGACCACACCGCGAGCATCAGCCCGATCATCAGCCCCGGCCCGATCCCCGCGATGAAGAGGTCGTTGACCGAGGGCGAACCGCCGGTGAACCCCGACCGCAGCTTGGGGTCCTGGAAGCAGACGACCGCGTAGACGATCATCGGGATCGACGGCGGGATCAGGATCCCGAGGCTCCCCGCGGACGTCAGCAGGCCGAGGCTGAAGCGCTCCGGGTACCGCGCGGAGATCAGCGCCGGGACCATGATCGAGCCGATCGCGATGACGGTGACGGGGGAGCTCCCCGAGATCGCGGCGAAGACGATGCAGGACATGACGCCGGAGATCGCCAGGCCGCCGGGGAACCAGCCGATCGCGGCCTTCGCCATGTCGATCAGGCGCCGCGCGATCGACCCCTCCGTCATCACTGCGCCGGCGATCACGAAGAGCGGGATCGCCAGCAGGACCTCCTTGTTCGTCGCCTCGAACATCTTCTTGGCGACGAACGACAGGTCCCGGTTCTCCAGCAACCCGATGCACAGCGCCGCCGCCATGCCGATGACGACGAAGAGCGGCGCGCCGACGATGAGCAGCAGGATCGAGCAGACGACGATGAGCCACCCCTGGCCCATCCACAGCCCCAGCAGGAGCCCGAGCAGCAGCCCCGGGAAGAGCCCCGCGAGCAGCATGTCCTTGCGGGACGCGTCGCCGGGGTTGCGTCGCATCGTCCGCGCGGGGATCTCGTCGAGCTCGACCTCGGGCTGGTTGCCGGCGAAGAACTTGCCCGCGAACCGGAGCGCCATGAGGAAGAAGGCGACCGGCAGGATCAGCTCGGGGACCCACACCTTGAGCGCGTCCTGGCGGATGTCGACGGCGAAGCCGGCCTCGCGGATCTCCTGGAACCACTCCGCGTCGTCCGTCGCCAGCTTCATCGTGATGAGGTTGTCGAGCACCCACGCGGTGACGTTGTTGGCCCACTCGGTGAACCAGGGCGGCACGTTCAGCTTCGCCAGCGCCTCGGTCTCGAAGTGCTTGCTGACGACCTCGACCGACGCCTTGTAGAGCTCCCAGCTGAAGATCGCGGAGATCAGCGTGGCGATCCGGAACAGCCGCGAGCTGCCCGCCGGGGACAGCGCCCGGTCGGCCGCGTCGATGGTCAGGTGCTTGCCGTCCCGGGTCGCCAGCGAGGCCCCCAGGAACGCCATCACGAGCATCAGGAAGAGCGCGATCCGGACCGGGCTGTCGACGCCCATCTCCCACGAGTCCATGCTCCGGTCGACGAACGTCAGGAACACCAGCGCCGTCATCGCCAGCGTCGCGAGGACGATCAGGAACGTCTCGATCCGGTCGAGGATCTCGTCGAGGAAGCCGAGGACCTTCGCGGCGTAGTGGTAGACGCCCCCGATCACGAGGATCAGGACGAACACCACCTTGAGCAGGAGGACCTGCTTGCAGAAGTCCCGGAACCCGCCCCAGGCGCGGTTCCAGAAGCGCGCGATCGCGTCCGCGGGCGCGAAGAGCGCAGCGAGCGCGCGCTGGAGGCCCACTACTCCCCGCGGAGCTTCTTCAGCTCGGCGTTGACCGAGTCGAGCAGGTCGCTTCCGACCTCGTCGCGCATGGCCTCGTGCACCGGCTGAGCGGCCGCGATGAAGGGCGCCAGCTCGGCGGCCGTCGGCGTGTACACCGTCATGCCCAGGTCGCGGTAGTTCTGGAGCAGCTCCGCTTCGAGGTCGCGGACCCCGTCACGCCCCTTCTTCTGCTCGGCCCGCCAGTCCCCCTCGACGATCGTCTGGAGGTCCTCGGGGAGCGCGTCGAAGAAGTCCTTGCTGTAGAGGATCACGGCCGGCTGGAAGATGTGCTTGGACAGCGTGTAGTACTTCGTCGGCTCGAACCAGCCGCTCGCCTGGCCGAACAGGGTCGTGTTGTCGAACCCGTCGACCGCGCCGCGGTTCAGCGCGTCCAGCACCTCGGGCACCGCGATCGGCTCGGCCTGGACGCCGAACGCCTCGTACATCTTCTTGTGCACCTTGGCCTCCTGCACCCGCATCTTGTGCGCGCGCAGGTCGTCGAGGCTCTTGACCGGGGAGTTCTTCGTGTAGAAGGACCGCCACCCGTTGATGGCCCACATGTTCAGGTGCAGGCCGCGCCGGCGGAGCTTCTTCTTGATCGGCTCGTAGAGGACCTCGTCGAGGACGTGGTCGACCTCGGCGTCGCTCCGGAACAGGTAGGGGAGCTCCGGCAGCTGCAGCTCGGGGACGTTGGCCCCCTCGGCGACCGCCGCCGTCGAGAAGCCGCCGCCCTGGAGGCGCCCGCCCTCGACGATGTCCTGGGTCATCTCGACCTCGCCGCCCATCACCCCGCCGAGGAAGACGCGGACGGCGATGCGGCCGCCGGACTCGCGCTCGATGCGGGCCTTGATGTCGTTGAGCTGGTCGGCCCACGGCGTGCCGTCGGGGGCGACGGTGCCGAAGTTGATCGTGTACTCGGCGTCGCCGCCGCGGGTCTCGCCGGGCAGGACGAAGACGGCGGTCAGCAGGAGCAGGGCGGGGATCGCGAGACGGCGCATGGGAGAGCCTCCTTTGCCGGGTGGGACCGGGATCAGTCGGCGAAGAGCTCGTCGATCCGGTTCAGCAGGTCCTGGGCCTTCTTCTTCTCGACGTTCTGCTCGGGGAGCATCTCGGGGAGGACGTCGGCGGGCGTGTTGATGACGTACTCGAGCAGCTCCTTGAAGAGCGCCTTGTCCTGGGCCTTGACCGCGTAGGTGTCGGCGTAGAGCACGTAGGTGGCGAAGTACTCGGGGTACATCGCCTTGGCCTTCTCGTACATCTCCTTGGACTTCGTCATGTCGCCGCCCGCGAAGGACGGCGCGACGCTGTAGAAGGCGCCCCAGTAGCGCGGCGGGCCGCCGTAGTAGGCGGTCTCGTCGAGGGCGAGGACGTGGGTCATCATCTTCGCGATGTAGCCCTTGTACTTGACGATCGTGCTGAAGCCCTGGCCGCGGGCCCACTTGCCGAGGTTGGACGCGGTCCAGTAGATGGCCATCTGGTCGTCCTTCTGGAGGGCGAAGACGGCGTCGGCGGGCTTGTCGCCCTTGTCGATGCGGGCCTTGAACTCGGCGTCGCAGGCCATCGCCCGCTCGCCGTAGGTCACGCCCTCCTCGAAGAGGACCGACTTGGCCTCGGCGTCGTCCGTGTAGCCGTCCGCCATGAAGTAGACGGACCGGCTCAGGAGGATGAGCGCCTCCTGGTTCTCGGGCTCGGCGGCGACGATGGCCTTGAGCTGGTCGATGACGCCCTGGACGCCGTCCTTGGTGCCGCGGTTGGCGTCCCACGCAGCCTTCGCGTCGGCGTAGGTGGCGGTGGCGGTGGCGGCCTCGGTGGTGGTCCCCTTCAGGCCCGACGTGTACGTCTTGCAGGCGGTGAGGGAGAGCAGGGAGAGGGCGACGAGAGCGACGAGGGTGCGCTGCATGAGGATGGGTACTCCGGTTTCCGTGGGCCCCCCCGGGCCCGGCGGCGCGCAGTGTATCGAGATCCAACCCCCGGTCAACCCTGCGACAATGCCGCGGTGAATGAGCGTTCAGTTGCCTGCGCGGAAGCGATCCGGACGGCGTTCGGGCGGCACCGGCGGGCGTTCCGGAAGCTGACCGCGCGGGGGCGGCGGCGGTTCGAGGAGCGGGACTGGGTGGGGCTGCGGGCCGACTCGGCCGATCGGCTGCTCCTGTACCGGCGCGAGGTCGACGACTGCGAGCGGTCGGTGCGGGCGCTGCTCGCCGACGACGTCACCGACCGGGCCTTGTGGGAAGACGCGCGCGAGGCGTTCGCGCAGGCGATCGAGGGGCGGGAGGACGGCGACCTCGCGGAGACGTTCTTCAACTCGATCACGCGGCGGATCTTCGCGACGGTGGGGGTCGACCGGAGCGTCGAGTTCGTGGGGCGGCAGTGGGTGGATCCTCCCGGCAGCGACGACGGCGTGCTCCGGTACGGCCCGGCGGACGACGTCGCGCCGCTGGTGCGGGACGCGCTCCTGGAGCGGGACTGGGGGGTCGCGTACGAGGACGTCGACGGCGACGCGGTGCGGGCGGCGGACCGGATCGACGAGCACCTGCTCCAGTGGGGGCGGCGGGGGGCGCGCCGGCTGGAGGTGCTCCGGACGACGTTCTTCCGCGGCAAGGGCGCCTACCTCGTCGGCCGGCTGGTGCTCCCGCGGGCGTCGGTCCCGGTCGTGTTCGCCCTCCGCAACGGCCCCGAGGGGATCTTCGTGGACGCGGTCCTGCTCGAGGAGGACGACGTCTCCAAGCTCGTCTCGTTCACGCGCTGGTACTTCCTCGCGGACACGCCGCGTCCGAACGACGTCGTGCGGTTCCTGAGCGGGCTGCTCCCCCGGAAGCGGCTGTCCGACCTGTACCTGAGCCTCGGCCACATCAAGCACGGCAAGACGGAGCTGTTCCGGGAGCTGCGGGCCCACCTCGACGAGACCGACGAGCGCTTCGAGTACTGCGCGGGGACGCCGGGGCTGGTGATGGTCTGCTTCACGCTCCCTTCGCTGGACTCGGTGTTCAAGGTCATCCGCGACCGGTTCCCGCCGGAGAAGGAGGTCACGCGGGCGCGGGTGCGGGAGCGGTACTGGCTGGTCCACGTCCACGACCGGGCGGGGCGGCTGGTGGACGCGCAGCCGTTCGAGCAGCTGCGGTTCGACCGGGCGCGGTTCGAGCCGGCGCTGCTGGACGAGCTGCTGACGGAGTGCGGGCGCCTGGTGACGCTGGACGGCGACGACGTCGTCATCGGCCACTGCTACATGGAGCGGAAGGTGGTGCCGCTGAACCTGTTCGTCCGGGAGGCGGACCCGGAGGCGGTGGAGGCGGCGGTGTGGGACTTCGGGGACGCCCTGCGCGACCTCGCCGCGTGCGGGCTGTTCCCCGGCGACGTGCTGCTGAAGAACTTCGGCGTGACGCGGCACGGGCGGGTGGCGTTCTACGACTACGACGAGCTGGCGCTGCTGCCGGGGCTGAAGTTCAAGGACCTGCCGAGCGACGACGACGACGAGGACGACTGGGCGATCCGGCCGGAGTTCGTCCCCGATCCGGAGGACATCTTCCCCGAGGAGTTCCCGCGCTTCTTCGGGCTGAAGCCGCCGCTGCTGCGGGTGCTGCACGAGCACCACGGCGAGATCTTCACGGCGCGGTGGTGGCGCGGCGTCCAGAAGATGCTGGAGGACGGCAAGGTCGTGGAGTTTCCGCCCTACTCCCCGGCCCACCGGCTGGGCGCGCGGCCGGTGCGGCGCCGGACCTATTGACCTACGCGCCGTCCTCGAGGGCGGGGAGGCGCACCGTGAAGGCCGCGCCTCCGGCGGCGAGGTTCCGGGCGGCGATGGTCCCCCCGTGGGCCTCCGCGGCGAGGCGGCAGAAGGCGAGCCCCAGCCCGTGGTTGCGCCCCGACGACCCGCCGTTGGAGGTCCCCGGCTCGAAGATCCGGTCGATCGCGGCCGCGGGGATGCCCGGCCCCTCGTCCGAGATGGTGACCTCGACAGCGCCCCCGGCCCGCCGGCCGAGGACGCGGACGGCGGACTCGGGAGGCGCGAAACGGATGGCGTTGTCGAGCAGGTTGGAGAAGACGCGGTCGAGCAGCCGCCGGTCGGCCCGGAGCGTGCGCGCGTCGGGCGCGAGATCGAGCTCGTGTCCCACGCCCGCCACCGCGAGCCGGCCGGCGTTTCGGAGGAGGACGTCCCGCCAGATCTCGCCCAGGTCGGTCGGCTCGAGAACGGGGGTCAGCTCCGGTTCGTGGGCCGAGGCGAGGTCGAGGATGTCGAGGATCAGCCGGTCCATCTCCGCGCCGGCCCCGAGGATGTCGTCGATCGCCTCGCGGGCCGGCTCGGACAGCTCCTCCTCGGCGACGAAGGCCGCGCTGAGGAGGATCCCCGCCAGCGGGTTCTTGAGGTCGTGGACCACCATCGCGGCCAGCTCGCGCTGGCGATCACGCGCGATCAGGAGCTGGTCCCGCTGCCGGGTGATCTCCTCGTGGACCGCCCGGAGCTCCGCCTGCACCGCGCCGAGGCGGAGCAGGGCCCGGACGCGGATCCGGACCGTGGTGCTGTCCGCGCTCTTGGGCAGCCAGTCGTCGCCTCCGGCCAGGATCGTGTCGCCGTGAAGCACGTGGTCCTGCACGCCGGTCAGGAAGAGGATCGGGATGTCGCCCCCGGAGGGCAGGGTCCGGATCCGGCGCGCCGTCTCGAGCCCATCGAGGCCGGGCATCATGACGTCGAGGAGGATGAGCTCGGGGGCGGCATGGGCCAGCGCCGTCAGGGCCGCGTACCCCGAGTCGGCCTCGAGGACGTCGAGGTCGTCCTCCTCCAGGATCGTGCGGAGCAGCTCTCGGTACCCGGCGCTGTCATCGACGACGAGGACGGTCCGTCCCTCGACCATGTTCCCCCCTCAGGCGCTCCGTTCGTCCCGTAGGACTCGACGCATCACCTTGCCTGACGCGGTCCGGGGGAGCAACGGGATCAGATCGACCCGTGTGACCTTGAAGAGGGGGTTGAGGCGCGACCGGATCGCCTGCTGGGCGGCCGTTCGGATCGCGTCCGGGTCGCCGCCGGGGGCGACCACGCAGAGCACCAGCTCCGACGGCCCGCCGCCCGCGGGGGCCAGCGCGATGGCGGCCGACTCGACCACGCCGTCGACCGTCCCCACCACCCGCTCGATCTCCGCGCTGCTGACCTTGATGCCGCCGAGGTTCATCGTGTCGTCGGCGCGGCCGTGGGCGCGGAACCCGTTCGGGAGGCGCTCCATCTGGTCGCCGTGGCGGCGGAGGACGCGACCGCCGGGGCCGGCCGGCATGCCCGCGAAGTAGACCTCGTGGTGGTCGCGGTTGAGGAGGCGGCGGCTGCTCCCGAGCATGGGCGGGATGAGGGCGAGCTCGCCGAGGGTCGTCTCGGCGCCGTCGTCGTCGAGGATGACGAAGTCGCACCCGAACGCCGGCGTGCTGAACGTCGCCGGGGCCTGGGGCTGGGCCACGCTGCCGCAGATGTAGCCGCCGCCGATCTCCGTGCCGCCGCAGTACTCGACCACGGGGCGGTAGCCGGGGACGCGGGACATCAGCCAGAGGTAGTCGTCGTGGCCGGACGCCTCGCCGGTGGAGGAGAAGCAGCGGACGGCGCTCCAGTCGACGCCGTCGGTGGCGCCGTTGCCCCGCCACGCCCGCACCAGCGACGGCACCAGCCCCAGCATCGTGGTGCCCGCGTCCTGCACGAAGCGGCAGAAGCCGGCGCCCTGGGGCGGCCCCTCGTACAGCGCGATGGCGGCGTCGTTGAGGAGGGCCGCGTAGATCAGCCAGGGGCCCATCATCCAGCCGAGGTTCGTGGGCCACGCGACCACGTCCCCGGGGCGGACGTCCTGGTGGACGAGGCCGTCCGCCGCCGCCTTGATCGGCGTGACGTGCGTCCACGGGATCGCCTTGGGCTCGCCCGTGGTGCCGCTGCTGAAGAGGACGTTCGTCGCCGCGTCGGGGCCGACGGGGACCGCCTCGAAGGGGTCCTCGGTCCCCAGCGCGGCGAACTCCGCCCACGTCCGGTCGCCGTCGCGGAGAGCCGCGTCGACCGCCGCGTCGTCGCCCTCGCCCTCTCCCGGCAGGACGATCGCCGGCGGCGCGTCCGCGGCGGCCACGCGGTCGAAGAGGGGGATGCGCTTGTCGCCGCGGACGATCGCGTCCTGGGTGAAGATCCCGCGCGCCCCGCTGATGCGGAGGCGGGTCGCGATCTCGTCGGCGCTGAAGCTGTCCGCGATCGAGACGAACACGCAGCCGGCGAGCACGACGCCGAGGTAGATCTCGACCGACCGGGCGGTCATCGGCATGCACCCCGCGATGGCGTCGCCGGGGAGGAAGCCGGCCGCCTGGAGCGCCCACGCCACCCGGTTCGCGCGGCGCCGCAGCTCGTCGCGGCGGATCGTCCGGAGCGGCCCGCCGGGGGCCTGGACCACGATGGCGGCGGCGTCGGGGTCGCGCCCCTCGAAGCAGGACTCGGCGATGTTCAGCCGCGCGCCGGGGAGCCAGACCGCCTCTTCCGCGCCGGCGTCGTCGTCGAGCATGCGCCGGGGCGGGGCGCGGAAGACGATCCCGAGCTGGTCGACCATCGACCGCCACCACTCCTCCGGGGCGGTGACCGACTGGCGGTGGAGCTCGCCGAACGTGAAGTCCTCCAGCAGCGGGCCGAGCCGCGTCTGCGCGACGCCCTCGGCGGTCGGGGTCCAGGCCGGGGCCGGGCCGAGCGCGGCGACGTCGCGATCGGCGTACGCGGCCGCGAAGAGGCGCCGGTGGGCGTCGAACGGGTGGTCGGGTCGGAGGAGGCGTCGGAGCGCGCCCCAGCGCGCCTCCCCGGAGTCCTCCTGAAGCGCGGACACAGCCGCTGCGGCGACGTCCTCGGGGAGCCCCGCGGCGACCAGCTCGGAGACAGTCGGGGACGGCATCGCGCGGAGGCTCGCATGGTTGGCCCCGATGCGCTACAAGGTCGCCTCCCGAAGGGAGCCCCCATGGCCGGTCCGATCCCCACCGCCCTGACCTTCGACGACGTCCTCCTCGTGCCCGCGCACAGCCAGGTCCTGCCGCGGGACGCCGACGTCTCGACGCGGCTGACCGAGTCGATCCGGCTGAAGATGCCGCTGCTCAGCTCCGCGATGGACACGGTGACCGAGTCGCGGACCGCCATCGCGATGGCCCGCAACGGCGGCATGGGCGTCGTCCACAAGAACCTCTCGATCGCGGCCCAGGCGGCCGAGGTCGCGGCCGTCAAGAAGGCGGTCACGGGGATGATCGCGGACCCCATCACCATCGGTCCCGACCGGCCCGTCCGGGCGGCGCTGGCGCTGATGAAGGCCCACCGGATCAGCGGCGTCCCGGTGACGTCGAACGGGCAGCTCGTCGGCATCCTCACCAACCGCGACCTCCGCTTCGAGCGGAACCTCGACCGCGCCGTCGGCGACGTGATGACCGCCGACGCCCTGATCACCGTCCCCGAGGGGACCGGCCTGGAGGAGGCGAAGGACCTCCTGCAGCAGCACAAGATCGAGAAGCTGCTCGTCGTCGACACGACCGGGCGGGAGCTCCGCGGGCTCATCACCATCAAGGACATCGTCGAGACCGAGCGCTACCCCGACGCGGTCAAGGACGGCATGGGGCGGCTCCGGGTCGCCGCCGCGGTCGGCGTCGGCGGGGACCGGGACGACCGGGTCGCCGCGCTGGTGGAGGCCGGCTGCGACGTCCTCGTCATCGACACCGCCCACGGCCACAGCCAGATGGTCATCGACGCGGTCGCCGCGGTGCGGGACCGGTACCCCGAGCAGGCGATCGTGGCGGGGAACGTCGCCACCGGCGAGGCGGTCCGCGCGCTCGCCAAGGCCGGCGCGGACTGCGTGAAGGTGGGCATCGGGCCGGGCTCGATCTGCACGACGCGGGTGGTCGCCGGGGTCGGCGTGCCGCAGCTGACGGCCGTCCAGGAGGGGGCCGCGGCGGCGCGCGAGCACGGCATCACCAGCATCGCCGACGGCGGCATCCGGAGCTCCGGGGACGTCGCCAAGGCGCTCGCCGCGGGGGCCGACGCGGTGATGATCGGGTCGATGCTCGCGGGCACCGAGGAGTCCCCCGGCGAGGTCGTCCTGTACCAGGGGCGCCGCTACAAGGCGTACCGCGGCATGGGCTCGCTGGAGGCGATGCGGGCGGGCAGCTCGGACCGGTACTTCCAGGAGAGCGAGACCGAGGACCCGCTGGCCGAGCTGGAGGGCACCCCGGTCGGGCCGAAGCTCGTCCCCGAGGGGATCACCGGCCGCGTCCCCTACCGCGGCCCCATCGCGGACACGCTCTACCAGCTCGTCGGCGGCCTCCGGTCGGCGATGGGCTACACGGGCTGCCGGACGATCGCCGAGCTGCACGAGCAGGCGGGCTTCGTCCGGATCACCCAGGCGGGCTACCGCGAGAGCCACGTCCACGACGTCATCATCACCGCCGAGGCGCCCAACTACCGGGTCGACTGAGGCTGGACTCAGGCTTGACGGCGGCGACCGCGCTCCCCGATCTGCTCGCCACGTGGCGGGGCGGGGAGGACCGCCACGTCGTGGCGCCGTTCACGCCGTTGCCGGAGATCGTGGGCGGCGAGCGGACGGTCGTGGTCGTGAGGACGGACGTCGAGGCGGTCGCGTGCGCGGGCGGGCTGGGGGCGGGGCTGCTGCTCCGGACGATCGCGCGGGCGACGCGGACGCGGGCGCTGACGTCGCCGATGGCGGCGCCGGCGGTGGTCGTCTCCCTGGAGTCGCTGGCGTCGCCGGTGCTGCAGCGCGAGCTGGCGGCGGAGCGGGCCGGGGCGGCGTGGGTCGTCCCCGAGGCGGACCGGCTGTCGTCGCTGGCGGTGGGCGGGGCGGCGGCGCGGGAGCAGCTTGACCGGCTGCGGATGGCGGCCGGGGCGGGGGCGGTGCTGTACCTCCACGCGTCGGCGTCGCACGCGCCGATGGACACGCCGGTCGTGACGGGGACCCCGGGCGCGCTCCGCGTGGCGACGGCGCGGGCGGGGCTGGTCGGCTCGTTGCTGCTCCCCGCGGACGGCGGGCTGGCGGGCGGTCCGGGGGCGCGGGGAGAGGCGTTCGGGCACGAGCTGGGGGAGGCGGGGCTGCCGCGCCGGGAGCACGACCTCCGCCGGCTGCAGGCCCGG
>CAYFOA010000221.1:0-13562 GCA_964344575.1 uncultured Rickettsiales bacterium
GTCGTCGTCGTCGGTCGCGTCGTCGTCGTCCGCGGCGGTGTCGTCGTCGTTCGAGGAGGGGCAGCCGGCGAGGAGGAGGGCGGCGAGGAGCAGGAACCGGGGGGTGCGAAGCATCAACCAATCATCGCATCCCGGGCTTATGCTGCGCGCCCGTGCGGTCCCTGGTCCTGGTCCTGACGCTGCTCCTGAGCGCTCCCGCGTGGGCGGACCGGCCGGCGGCGGCGCGGCTGGCGGACCTCGACGCGCGGGTGGCGGCGGCTCCCGACGACGTCGAACTGCGGCTGCGGCGGGCGGCGCTGCGGCTCCGGGCGGGGATGCCCGTGGACGCGCTGGCGGACCTTGCGGAGGTGCCGGACGGAGACCTGCGGAAGCAGCTGCTCCGGGCCGAGGTCCACGCGGTCCTGGGCTCGGACGACCTCGCCCTAGCCGACCTCGACGCGCTGCTCGCCGGGCGCCCCGACCACGCCGCCGCCCGGGACGCCCGCGCGCACCTCCGCGAGCCGGCGGGGGACTTCGCGGGGGCGCTGGCCGACGCCACCGCGGCTCACGAGGCGGGGCCGACGGTCGACCGGACGCTCACGCGCGCGCGTCTGCTCGTGGTCGTCGCGGACCGTCGCGAAGACGACGCCGCGGACGTGGGCGCCGCTCACCGCGAAGCGGCGGGGGTGTGCGCGGCGTCGGCCGACGCCCTCGGCGGCGCCGCCGTCCTCCGGCTCGCCGCCGCCGACCACTACGCCGCCGGGGACCGCGTCGATCTCGCGCTGGCCCAGGTCGACCTCCTGCTCGAGGCGTCCCCCGAGCACGTCCCCTGGCTCGCCCTGCGCGCCGACCTGCTCGACCAGGCCGGCGATCCCGACGCCGCCCGCACGGTCCGCCGGCACGCGCTGCACCACCTCGAAGAGCAGCTCGCGATCCGCCCCACCTTCGCCCGCCGCGCCCTCCACGATCGCCTGACGCAAGCCCTACAGGAGTCCCCGTGAACCTCCTCCGAACCGCCGTCGCCGCCGTCGTCCTGACCGCCGCGTTCGCCACGCCGGCGTCCGCCCAGATCCTGGAGCGGCAGCCCTACATCCAGTCCACCTCGGAGACCTCCGCGGTGGTCGCGTGGAAGACGCTGTTCGACAGCACCGGCGAGGTCCACTGGGGGGACTCGCCGACGAACCTCACCAACGTCGCCACGGACGGGGTCGAGGACACGCACCACGAGGTCGTGATCTCCGGCCTGACCGCGGACGCCCGCTACTACTACGAGGTCGTCGGCGGCTTCGGCTCGCTCGCCGGGGCCGACGCGTTCCACTTCTTCGACACGCACCCCCCGCTGGGGACGCGCGACCCGTTCCGGGTGTGGGTGGTGGGCGACAGCGGCACGGGCGGGCTGGCCCAGGCGGCGGTGCGCGACGCGATGGTGACGTGGACGGGGAACACGCCCCCCGACCTGTACCTCCACGTCGGCGACATGGCCTACGGCGACGGCACCGAGCTCCAGTTCACGTTCAACTTCTACAACGTCTACGCGGACATCCTCCGGAACACGACGGTCTGGCCCGCGATGGGCAACCACGAAGGGCACAGCTCCGACTCGGACACGCAGGACGGGCCCTACTACGACGGCTACGTCCTGCCCACCGCGGCCGAGTCCGGCGGCGTCGCGTCGGGCACCGAGGCGTACTACTCGTTCGACTACGCCAACGCCCACTTCGTCATCCTCGACTCGCACGACTCCCCCCGGGAGGTCGGCGGCGCGATGCTGACGTGGCTGGAGGCGGACCTCGCGGCGACGACGCAGGAATGGATCGTCGCCTACTGGCACCACCCCCCGTACACGAAGGGTTCGCACGACAGCGACGTCGAGGGGCAGCTGATCGAGATGCGCGAGAACGCGATGCCGATTCTGGAGGCGGGCGGGGTGGACCTCGTGCTGACCGGCCACTCGCACATCTACGAGCGGAGCTACCTGCTCAACGGCGCGTACGAGACGCCGTCCACGACCAACGGGATCATCGACACCGGGGACGGCCGCCCGTCCGGCGACGGCCCCTACAGCAAGGACCCCTGGAACCCGTCGATCGGCACGCTGCAGATCGTGGCCGGGCACGGCGGCACGGGCGTCAGCCAGGACGGCGTGCACCCGCTGATGTACTTCGCCGAGGTGGAGAACGGGAGCGTCATCCTGGACTTCCACGAGAACCGGCTGGACGTGACGAACGTGCGCTGGGACGGGGCGATCACGGACGAGCCGGCGCTGGTGAAGGGGGACGCGATCCTGGTGATGGCGCCGGACGGCAACGAGGTCTTCAACGGCGGCGGGCTCGCCACGATCGAGTGGGCGTCGTCGCCGGTGGCGAGCGCGGTGGACATCGACTGGTCGTGCGACGGCGGCGAGACCTGGATCCCGGTGGCGACCGGGGAGCCGGACACGGGCTCGTACGCGTGGACGCTGCCGTCGTATGCGTCGGAGGCGGCGAGGATCCGGGTGACGTCGGCCGACGACCCGGCGGTCTACGACTGGAGCAACGGGCTGTTCGAGATCAGCAGCGGCAGCCCCGACGCCTGCCCCGAGGGAGGCGACGACGACGGCGCCGGCGACGACGACGACGACGCGGCCGACGACGACGACGCGACCGACGACGACGACGACGGCGCGGGAGACGACGACGACGCAGCCGACAACGACGACGGTGCCGGGGACGACGACGACGACAGCACCGCCGCCGACGACGACGACATCGTCCTGAGCGACGACGACGACAGCTCGGACAGCGACGGCGGCTGCGGCTGCGACGGTGACGGGGCCGACGCGGCGGCTGCCGCGGCGCTCCTCCCGCTGCTGGTCCTCGCCGCTCCCGCCCGACGTCGCCGCCGGAGCCGCCCGTGATCCGCGGCCTGAACGCCGCCGCCCTCGTCCTCGCCCTCGTCCTCACCGCGCCCGCCGCCCCGGCCCAGGCCCAGACGCTGGAGCGTCGGCCCTACGTTCAGCGCACGTCCGAGACGGCCGCGGTCGTCGCCTGGATGACCGAGGCGGCGAGCACCGGCGAAGTCCGCTGGGGGGAGGCGCCGTCCAGCCTGGAGAACGTCGCCACCGACGGCGTCACGGGCACCCACCACGAGGTCGTGATCGACGGACTGTCCCCCGGCACCCGCTACTACTACGAGGTGGTGGGCGACGCGGGCCGCCTCGCCGGCGCCGACGAGGCCCATTGGTTCGAGACGCACCCCCCGCTGGGGTCACGCGACCGGTTCCGGGTCTGGGTGGTCGGCGACAGCGGCACGGGCAACCCGCCCGCGCTGGCCGTCCGGGACGCGATGGTCGCGTGGACCGGGGCGACGCCCCCCGACCTGTTCCTCCACGTCGGGGACATGGCGTACGAAGACGGGACCGAGGACGAGTTCACGGACCACTTCTACGCGGTCTACGAAGACCTCCTCCGGACAACGACGGTGTGGCCGGCGCTGGGGAACCACGAGGGGATCACGTCGGACTCCGAGAGCGGGACGGGGCCGTACTACGACGGCTACGTCCTCCCCACGGCGGCGGAGTCCGGCGGCGTCGCGTCGGGCACGGAGGCGTACTACGCGTTCGACTACGCCAACGCCCACTTCATCGTGCTCGACTCGCACGAGACGTCCCGGGAGCCCGAGGACGCGATGCTGACGTGGCTGGCGGCGGACCTCGCCGGCACCACCCAGGAGTGGATCGTCGCCTACTGGCACCACCCGCCGTACTCCAAGGGGTCGCACGACAGCGACGCCGAGTGGCAGGAGATCCAGATGCGGGAGAACGCGCTCCCGATCCTGGAGGCCGGGGGCGTCGACCTCGTGCTCACGGGGCACTCGCACATCTACGAGCGGAGCTACCTCGTGCACGGCGGCTACGAGACCCCGACGACGGACGCCGGGATCGTGGACGCCGGCGACGGCCGGCCGGCCGGGGACGGGCCCTACGTCAAGGACCCGACCGACGCCACGGTGGGCGCCGTGTACGTCGTCGCGGGCCACGGCGGGCGGGGGCTCAGCGGCGACGGCGGGCACCCGCTCATGCACGTCACGGAGCTGGAGCACGGGAGCGTGATCCTCGACTTCCAGGAGAACCGGCTGGCGCTGACGAACGTCCGCCACGACGGCGTCCTCAGCGACCGTCCGGCGCTCGTGAAGGGGGACGCGCTCCTCGTCACCGCGCCCGACGGCAACGAGTGGCTCCGGCCCGGCGAGAGCGCCGCGGTGACCTGGGCGACGGTGGGGGACGTGCCCGCCGTGGACGTCGAGTGGTCGTGCGACGGGGGGACGACGTGGCTGACGATCGCCGGCGGCGAGCCCAACACGGGGACGCTGGAGTGGACGGTCCCGCCCTACGAGGCGCCGGAGTCGCTCGTCCGGGTCCGCAGCAGCGCCGACCCGACGCTCCGGGACGACTCCAACGGCACGTTCTCGGTCAGCGGCGGCGGGGTGGTGGACGCGGTCCCCTGGGGGGCGACCTGGACGTACGACGACGGCGGCACCGATCGCGGGACGGAGTGGACGGACCCGGCGTACGACGACTCCGATTGGGCGGGCGCGGGTCCGGCCCAGCTGGGGTACGGCGACGGCGACGAGGCGACGCTGCTCGACGACGCGACGCCCCACCCGCCCAGCGTCTACTTCCGCCACGCGTTCACGCTGACCGGCGCGCCCGTCGGCGGCGAGCTGGAGGTGCTCTACGACGACGGCGTGGTCGCGTACGTCAACGGCACGCAGGTCCTCGCCCGCGACGTGGACGACGGCGTGGAGTTCGCCGAGTTCGCCACCGGGAGCAGCGACGACAACGAGCTCGCGAGCGAGCCGATCGACGGCTCCCTGCTCGTCGAGGGCGAGAACCTCCTCGCCGTGATGGTGAAGCAGGTGAGCGGCAGCAGCAGCGACCTCAGCTTCGACCTGCGGCTGGAGGTCGAGACCACCTCGTCGGAGCCCGCCGAACCCTGCGTCGACGACGGGGGGGACGACGACGACGTCGGGCCAGACGACGACGACGACGACGACGCGAACGACGACGGGAGCTCGGACGGCGACGGCGACGGCGGCTGCGGCTGCAACGGCGACGGGGCCGCCGCCGCGGCGCTGCTTCCGCTGGCGCTGCTTACGGTCCCGGCGGCGCGATCTCGGCGTCGACGGGGCAGAGGAGCGCGTTCCTGAGGAAGGCGGCGCGCTGGTCGAAGAAGCCCTCGAGCTCGGCGAGGGCGGCGTCCCACTCCTCCAGCGTCTCGTGGACGTCCATCGGATCGGCGGCGACCGACGCCTCGACGCGGGCGGCCATCGCGGAGGCGAGCGCGGGCCCCTCCTCGGTCCACCACGCGGACTCCGTGAAGGAGCAGATCCGCTGGCGGTAGCGCTGGTAGAGGGCGTCGTTGAGGAGGGCGAGGTGGATGCCGGCGTTGCACCAGCAGTAGTCGGCGCCGGGGTCGACGATGACGCCGTTCATCCACCACGCGTCGTGCCTGACGTCCTCGCACATCGTCCCGTGCTCCTCGGTCCAGGAGCAGCCGAAGCTGAGGTCGAGGTCGAAGGGGTAGACCTCCCACCGCGGGTCGCCGCCGTACGGGGCCTGGAGGGAGAGGTAGAAGTTGTTGGTGACGTGGTCGTTGTTCTGGATGAGGGCCATCACCGCCAGGTAGTCGACGTAGGAGTCGAGGTCCATGGCGAGCTCGGTGCGCCACGTGGTCGTGGTCTCGTCGCCCCAGGAGTCCGCCAGGTCGGCGCCGATGACGTCCCGGACGAGGCTCTGGATGTCGGAGAAGTCGTAGGGGTCGCCGGTCTTCTTGGACCAGACGTAGCGCCACGCGTCGTCGTCGGGGAGGTCGGTCAGCGCGCCGGACGGCCAGTCCTGCTGGGCCTCGTACATGGGCTGGTCGCGGTCGCGGCCGTTGACCTCGAGGAACTTGCCGCCGAGGCGCTCGACCTCGAGCATCAGCCCCCAGGGCTCGCCGTTGATCTCGACGTCGACGAAGCGGGCGCGGGGGACGGGGGTGCGGGTGAGGCGCCGGAAGGTCTCGTAGCCGAGCCAGGTCCGCAGGAACGAGGGGTCGTTGTACTCGGCGCGGAGGTTGATCTTGCGGGCGAACCCGGGGTGGTCGGCGTCCTCGGGGAAGCGGACGCGGAACGAGGACTTGGGGCGGGTGCGGGAGGAGCCGCCGTACAGCCGCAGGTCGGCGGGGCCGTAGACGGCGTCGCCGGTCTCGAGCCGGACGGGGACGTAGACCTCGTCCCAGGGGTCCATCTGGATGAGGTCCCAGTCGGCCTCGTCGACGACGATGTTCCACGTGTCGGGGGACTCGGCGAGGCAGTAGCCGTCCTCGCAGACCTCGCCGTCGCGGCACTCGGAGTCGACGGAGCAGACGCCGCAGCTCCGGTCGTCGCGGCAGGCCTCGGTGGCGCGGCAGTCCAGGGCGGAGTCGCAGGCGCCGCAGAAGCCGTCGGCGCAGCCCATGCCGAAGTCGCAGTCGACGGGCGCGGCGCAGGTCCAGCCCTCGGTGGGGGGCGGATCGTCGGCGACGACGACGGGCTTGTCCGGCCGATCGGCGGGTTGCTCCGGCGCGCACGCGAAGCACGCGACGGCGATCGTCAGAAGGAATACCCGGCCCCGGTACATCACACGCCCCCGTGCAAATCTCTCTGACTCACATGGTTACACACACGTGGATACCCCGGCCACAACGGAAGAGTGTCCCGGTCTGTCTCAGCGGGCCCTCTTGTCGACCTCCTCGCCGGTCAGGGGGACGAACCGGACGGGCATGACGGCGGTCTGCTTCGTGGTCCCGTCCTCCTGCTTCGTGAGGACGACGAGCTCCTGACCCCGGATGTCGTTGGGGCCGACGGGGATGACGAGGCGGCCGCCGACCTTCAGCTGGTCGACCAGCGGTTGGGGGACGTGGTCGGGCGCCGCGGTGACGACGACCGAGTCGAACGGCGCGTGCTCCGGCCAGCCGAGGTAGCCGTCGCCCGCCTTGACGGTGACGTTCTCGTAGCCGGCGGCGGCGAGGTCGGCGGTGGCGCGCTTGGCCAGGGGCTCGACGATCTCGATGGTCCAGACGTGCTCGACGATCTCCGCCAGCACCGCCGCCTGGTAGCCCGAGCCGGTCCCCACCTCGAGCACCTTGTGGCCGGGGCGGGGGGCCGCCAGCTCGGTCATCAGGGCGACGATGTAGGGCTGGCTGATCGTCTGCCCGTGGCCGATCCGGAGGGGGTGGTCCTCGTACGCCAGGGCCCGCGCCTCGGCGGGGACGAACCGGTGCCGCTCCACCTTCCGCATCGCTGTCAGCACCCACGGATCGGTGACGGCGGGCCGGTCGTCGGTGGGGGCCTCGATGGTCGTCCGGACCATCCGCTCGCGCAGGTCCGCGAAGGCGTCGCCGTCCGCCCCCAGGAGCAGGAGGGCGGCCACGACGAGCGCGAGCCCGGCGATGGTCCGCGCGGCGGTCACGGGGTCAGGCTAACCCGGCCACAAAGGGGTGGCATCCGCCGTGTTCGCGAGGTACATGCCGCGCCATGCGCTCCCGAATCGCCCTCCTGACGACGCTGGCCTTCGTCCTGTCCGCCTGCCCGACCCCCGAGGCCGAGGAGGAGGTCCCGTACCTGGAGCCGCCCTCGGCGGGGACGGGCTTCCAGCTGACGATGCTCGACATCACGGTCGACCCGGGCAGCGAGATCTGGATCTGCGACGTCTACGACCTCCCCACGGACGAGGTCGCCAACGTCAACTCGGTCCACTACATCCAGAACCCGGGCATGCACCACGCGACGCTGTCGACGGTCGCGCTGGGCGGGGGCAGCCTGGAGTACGGGCGGCGCGACTGCGCCGAGGTGTACGGCGATCTGAGCCTCATGGAGGACCAGATCATGTTCTTCGGCAACCAGGGGCTCGGCGAGGACACGATGGAGCTCCCGGAGGGGGTCGCGGCGACGTTCCCGGCGGGGCTGCAGATCCTCCACGAGCTGCACTACGTCAACGTCACGGACGAGCCGGTCCAGCTGTACAGCTACGTCAACGCGTACACGATCCCCGACGTGCTCGTCGACGAAGGCATCTGGGGCGGGTCGGTCCGCGACGAGTTCATCAACATCCCCGCGCAGAGCGACCACATGGAGTGGTCCCGGTGTGTGTTCAACCGGGACGTCGAGGTCCTCTTCCTCGCCTCGCACACGCACGACATCGGCGAGCTGTTCACCGTCGCGCCCTTCGACGGGGAGACCGTCGGCGAGGTCTTCTACGAGAACGACGACCTCCACACGCCGAAGATCGTCCAGTACGACCCGCCCCTGGTGATCCCCGCCGGCGAGGGCTTCGAGTGGGCGTGCCACTGGAGCAACGACGCGGCCGAGGAGATCCACTACGGGCCGTCCGCCTACGACGAGATGTGCAACCTCGCGGTCGTCCACACGCCCTTCGATCTGACGGCGAAGTGCGAGGTGGTCGAGACGTCCGACGGGGTCCTCTGGGAGGGATAGGCCTTACAATGCAGGTAGATGGAGAGATCTGCCTGGGAACGTGACGGGTACCTGATCGTCCGCGGACTGCTCGACGCGGAGGCGATCCGGGCCATCTCGGAGCGCTTCGACGCCCTCGCCGAGGTCGGCCACCGGCTCGGCCGCACGACCGACGTCGAGGGCTCCCGCTTCGTCATGGGGCGGCGCCCCGACGGCGGTCCCGCCATCCGGCGCGTCGTGTGGTGCGGCGGAGTCCAGCCCGAGCTGCTCGCGATCGGTCGCAGCCCCGCCGTCGTCGACCTCGCCGGGGAGCTGCTGCAGCGGAACGACCTCCTCCACCTCATCAACCAGGCCCACTTCAAGGAGCCCGGCGACGGCGTCGACTTCCCCTGGCACCAGGACAGCTACCACCGGCGGGCGGGGACCGACCTGTGGACCGACGTCGACGGGCGGGGGTCGTTCGTCGAGATCGTCGTCGCCGTCGACCCGATGACGTCGGAGAACGGGGGGCTGTGGGTCGTCCCGGGGACGCACCGGCTCGGCCACATCCCCCACGACCTGGAGACCGGCGCGCTGCCCGCGGGCGTCGTCGACGTCAGCCGCGCCGTCCCCGTCCAGCCCGGTCCCGGCGACGCCGTCGCGTTCGGCCCGTACCTCGTCCACGGCTCGGTGGCCAACCGCTCCGACCGCCCCCGCCGCGCGCTCCTCAACGGGTTCGCGGTCCCCGGGGCGAACCGCCGCGTCTACCCCGGCGTCGGCCTCGGGGAGCTCGTCGAGGTCGCCTGAGGCCAGCTGAGCCGGGCTCCGAACCGGGGCGACGTCCCCCATTGTCACATCTCGCCACCCCTCGTTTCTGGCTGATCCCGGCCCGGACCCCGTACATCTCCCTCGTCGCCGCGGCGGCAGAGAGAGAACCGGAGTCCGCAATGGCCAACGTCCTGTCGATCATCCCCTTCCTCCGCTCCGTCCTGCTGGGCGCCTGCCTGCTGGCGGCCGTCGGCTGCTACGAGATGGACGAGGTCTTCGCCCCGGCCGAGCCGGGCGACGAGTGGTCGGCGGACGACGGGGACGCGGAGGACGGGTCGGAGAGCGACGCCGCGACCGCGTCGGACGATGCGGCCCCGGGCCACGACGGGCCGGGCGCCTCGGACGACGCCGGCGCGCTGGACGGCGCCGGCGACGACGCGGCCGGCGGGGAGTTCGTCTGCGCGTTCGGCGAGGACACCGCGGAGCTGAACGAGCTCGACCACCTCGGGCGGGAGGACTTCGACCACTTCTTCGGCATCGACGCGCTGACGGACTTCCAGCTCGACCAGCTCCTCCTCGGCATCGGCGTCTTCGACTTCCTCGACGTGGACGCCGACCTCGACGCGCTGTTCGCGGAGATCGACGACGGCCGGGTCCTCGTCCGCAAGATCGAGCTGCTGACGACCGGCCAGGGCTTCACCCACCTCCGCTTCCACAGCCGCGACTTCGAGTACGGCTTCCTGTTCGCGCAGGGTTCGCTCCGCGTCGTCGGCGCCGTCGACGGCGGGGACATCCTGGGCTGCACGGTGGGCCTCTGACAGGACGCGCGGGCTCGCCGGGCTGACAACTTCGGCGAGGGACGGCCCGGCGGGCCCGCGACGCTCCTCCTTTCGACAACCGAATAGACTCGGGGGCGGTGGATCCATCGCCCCCGAGTCGCGTTCTGCTGGCCGACGGCCTGCTGGACCTGCACGTCGGCGCCATCGAGCGCGGGGACGGGCGGGTCTCGCTGACGACGCGGGAGCTGGAGCTGCTGCGCTACCTGGCGGCCCGCGAGGGGCAGGACGTCTCCCGCGAGGAGCTGCTCGTCGAGGTCTGGGAGTACGCGCCGGGGGTCGAGTCGCGGACCGTCGACACCACCGTGAAGCGGCTCCGGAAGAAGCTCGAGCGCGACGCTTCGGACCCCCGGCATCTGCTGTCGGTGCACGGGGTCGGCTACCGGCTCGTGGCGGCGACGGACGACACCCCGGCGCCCGCGCCCGTCTCGAACCTCCCCGACGACGCGGACCTGTTCATCGGGCGGGCGGCGGAGCGGGCGGAGATCGCGGCGGCGCTGCAGCGGGGGGAGGCGCTGATCACGCTGCGCGGCCCCGGCGGCGTGGGGAAGAGCCGCCTGGCCCGGGAGGTCGCGCGCGACCGGGCGGCGGCGGGGGACGCGGTGCTGTTCGTGGACGTCGGCGGGGCGACGACGGACGCCGAGGTGCGGGAGGAGATCGCCACCGCCCTGGGCCTCCGCGCCGCGCCCGACGACGACGCGCTCCTGGAGGCGGTGAGCGAGCTCGTGCCGGCGCTGCTGATCCTGGACGACTG
The DNA here is from genome assembly GCA_964344575.1 of uncultured Rickettsiales bacterium. Taxonomy (GTDB): domain Bacteria; phylum Myxococcota_A; class UBA796; order UBA9615; family UBA9615; genus JAAESI01. Next base: position 10,792 of record CAYFOA010000221.1, read on the forward strand.
CGACGCCGCCCGGGACGCGCTCCGCGGCCTCGTCCCCCGGTTCGCGGGGCGGGTGACGGGGGCGGCGCTGATGACGACGGGGTTGCAGTCGCTCGGCCTTGGCGCGAGGGAGATCGAGGTCCAGATCGCGCCGCTGCCGCCCGTCGACGCGGTCGCGCTGTTCGCGGCACGGGCGGGGCTCGACCTCGGCGGCGGGGGGGCCGGCGCGGCGGGTCTCTCGGGCGGCCGGTCGGCGAGTGGGGCGGGGATTGCGGCGGCGGTCTCCGGCGACGTCTCGGGGGGTGCGGTGGGTCGGTCCAACGCCGGGTCGGAGTCGTCGTCGGCAGGCGAAGGGTCGGGCGAGGCGACGCGGAGCCGCGAGCTGCCGGCCGACCACCCGGTCGCCCGACTCGTGGCGGAGCTGGACTGCCTGCCGCTGGCGATCGAGCTGGCTGCGGCGCGCGCGGCGGTCCTCTCCCCGGAGGAGATCCTGGCGCGCCTGGACCAGCGCTTCCGGCTGCTGGCGTCGCGTTCGGGGACGGGCCGGGCGGCCCGCCTGCGGGACACGATCGCGTGGTCGTGGGACCTGCTCGACGACGACGAGCGGGCGGCGCTGATCGCCTGCGCGACGTTCCGCGGCGGGTTCGACGTGCACGCGGCGGAGGTGGTGGTCGAGCCGGCCAACGCGGACGTGTGGGTCCTCGACCTCGTCGACTCGCTCGAGGCGAAGTCGCTGCTCCAGCGGCGGGCGGTGGAGGGGCGGTCGCGGTTCTTCCTCCTCAACGGCGTGCGGGCGTTCGCGGAGGAGGCCGGGTCGGCGGACGGTTCGCTGGACGCGGCGCGGGCTCGGCACCTCGCGTGGGCGGTGGCGACGGGCCGGGCGCTGACGGCGGAGGCGGACGCGGACCGGAGCCCGGACGCGTGGGCGCGGCTGGCGGCGGAGCGGACGAACCTCCAGGAGGCGTGGGCGCACGCGGGGCCGGGTGCGGACAAGGCGGAGCTGACGGTGATCCTGGGGCGGCTGCACGAGCGGGCGGGGAGCACGCCGGGGGCGCTGGAGTCGGTGGACGAGGCGCTGGCGGAGCTGGGGATCCCGGCGTCGTCGGGGTCGTCGCCGGCGGCGTCGGCGACGGGGGCGGGGATGGAGGCGGCGGTGGCGGCGGCGGTGCGGGAGACGACGGCGGCGGCCGCCGCGCACGACGTCCCCGCCGCGCTGGTCGCGCGGATGCTGCTCGTCCGCGGTCAGCTCCACCGGGCGCTGAACCACCTCGCCGAGGCGGGGGCCGACGGGCAGCTGGCGGAGGCCGTCGCGACGGAGGCGGGCGATCTCGAGGCGATGGGCTTCGCGTGCATCCTCGCGGCGGAGATCGAGACGGACCTCGGCCACGCCGACCTCGCCCGGGCGCAGCTGGCCCGCGCGGCGTCGCGGCTGCCGTCGGACCCGACCCCGGCGCGGCTGGCGCTGACGCTGCGCGAGGGGCTGGACCTGTTCCACCACGGGCAGCTGGACGAGGCCGAGGCGAAGGCGCAGTGGCTGTTCGGCGTGGCCCGACGGGACGGTCGCCTCGACGCGGAGGGGAGCGCGCGGCGGCTTCTGTGCGCGCTGCGGCTGCGGACGTCGCGGATGGACGAGGCGTGGGAGCACGGGCTGGCGGCGCGGAAGCTGTTCGCGGAGCTCGGCGACCAGGTCAAGGAGGCGCTGGTGTTGGAGATCCTGGGGGTGGCGAAGGCGTTCGTGCAGGAGCACGCGGCGGCGGCGCACTGGCACGGTCAGGCGGTCCAGATCTACCGCCGCCTGGGCCGTCGCCACGAGCTGCCGCGGGCGCTGGGGAACCTCGCGCGCGACCTCCTCCACTCGGGGGACGAGGCGGAGGCGCGGCGGATCGCGATCGAGGCGGTGGCGGTGGCGCGGGGCCGGGGCGCCCTCCGCCAGGAGCTGGAGGCGCGGACGCTGGTCGGCACGGTGGCGCTCTCGGAGGGACGGATCGACGACGCGATCACGGCGTACGAGCACGCGATCGACGGGTGCCGGGAGGCCCAGCTGGCGACGCTGCGGGGGAGCGCGGAGGCGTGCGTCGCGATCGCGTTGCTGGCGGACGGCCGGCCGGGGGACGCCCTGCCCCACGTGCTCGAGGCGGTGACGATCTACGAGTCGGCGGGCGACCGCATCGGCCTCGCGCACCACCTCGCGACGGCGGCGGCGTGCGCGGCCGAGCTGGACGACCTCGACGCAGCCGCGGCCCACGAGTCCCGCGCCCGCGAGGTCGTCCCCGACCCGGCGATGGCGGCGGCCTGGCTGAAGCTCTGCGGAGGCTTCGTCGCCGCGGCCCGCGCCCGCGCCGGCGTCGACCGCGAAGCCAACCGGAAGCGCTGGCACGAGGCCGCCCACAGCCCGACCAACTCCGCCTTCACCCGCGTCCTCCGGGGGGTGCTGAGGCAACGGGCCCCGTAGGCTCGCGCAACTCAACTCGCCCACATCGGCGATGTCCGCCACTTCGGTGCCCCACAGGGGCACCCAGCTCGCCAACATCGACGATTTCCGCCACTTCGGTGCCCCACAGGGGGGCACCCAACTCGCCAACATCGACGATGTCCGCCACTTCGGTGCCCCACAGGGGCACCCAGCTCGCCAACATCGACGATGTCCGCCACTTCGGTGCCCCACAGGGGCACCCAACTCGCCAACATCGGCGATGTCCGCCACTTCGGTGGCGATCGGAGTAACCGAACCCGCCCACTGGAGCTGATCCGCTTACGTGGACACCTCTCGGGTTAGGTCGGTCATCTCTCGC
>CAYFOA010000222.1:0-13550 GCA_964344575.1 uncultured Rickettsiales bacterium
GGAGCACCCTCGATGACGCAAAATACCAGTATGGGTGGCAACCGGATAGGCATGCCCGTTACAAGCCGGTATCAGCCGGTACCCCCGTACGTGCGTGTCCCCGCCAAAGTGGTTGGCGAGAGAAAGAGAGACCCGCATGTACCACCGCACCTCCCTCGCCATCCTGGGTGCCCTGTTCGCCACCGGCTGCGCCTACGACGCCGCCTTCGTCGCCCCTGGGGACGACTTCGAGCAGGCCTCCGAGAGCGACTCCGACACCGGCTTCGACGCGATCGACGGCGTCGTCCTCCACGAGGACACCGTGATCCTCGACGACGACCCCTGCCTGATGGACGTCCACGTCCCCGCCGACCGCGAGGTGCTGACGTTCGACTTCGGCTGCGACCCGACCGACCGCGGCGTCGAGCCGGGCGCGATCGTCGTCGGGAGCCACGGCGGCGGCTACCTCCGGCGCGTCGTGTCCGTCGCCGTCGAGGACTACCGGCTGACCGCGTGGACCGAGTTCGCCGCCGTCAACGAGGCCATCGTCGAGGGCGACATGAGCTTCACGGTCGGCGAGGACAGCGAGCGCGCGCTGATCGACCTCGGCAACACGACGCTGTACGGCGACGAGGTGGCGGGCTCCCACGTCCTCTTCCGGCTGGAGGAGGCGGCGCTCGACATCAACCCGCTGATCGACATCGACGGCCACTGGGCCGAGGGCAAGGTGCAGACGTTCGACTTCGACGCGAGCCTCGGCATCACCGGCGACCTGTCGGTGCTCCTCCAGACGACCGCGGGGCTCCGCTACAAGGACAGCTTCCCCATCTGGGAGACGTCCTGGCCGTTCACCACCGCCATCGGGCCGCTCCCCGTGGTCGGCGACGTCGGCATCCGCGTCAGCGCCGGCTACGTGCTCGACGCCCCGGGCCATCTGTCGGTGACGGCGGGCGCGGGCGGCACGATGGGCTGGTCGGCCTCGCACCACTACCGCGACGGCGAGGGGTGGACGAACGACAACGACGCGACGTCGACGTGGGAGGTCCAGACCCCCGACCTCGACATCAGCACCAGCGCGACGGCCCGCGTCTTCCTCCGCGCCGAGGTCTTCATCCGCATGTGGGGCGTCGCCGGCCCCCAGATCCGGACGGGCCTCTACGGCAACACCACCGCGGACGCGAACTGCGACGCGATCGACTGGTTCGTCAAGGCCGGGCTGACGGCGCGGGCGCAGGTCAAGCTGAACATCCTCGACAAGTTCAAGCCGACGAAGACGTTCGCCACGGTGGACTTCACGGCGGACCTCGCCGAGGGCTCGATCGACTACCCGGTCGGCTTCCCCATCCCCTGCGCGCAGCCGGAGATCGCCTGCGGTGACGCGGTCGAGGGCGACACGACGGGCCTGGAGGCGCAGCTCAGCGGCTACAGCTGCAACGTCGGCAACTACGACGCCCCCGAGGCGATCTACGAGTTCGTCGCTCCCGGGACCGGCGAGGTCGAGTGGGCGCTGGTGGACCCGACGCCGATGGCGGTCAACCACGACGTCATCGTCCTCGACGGCGGCTGGAACCTCGTCAACGCCGACTGCCTCACCTGGGGGTCGAACTCGGTCACCTTCGACGCGGTCGAGGGCGAGACCTACTACCTCGTGGTCGACGGCTACGACGAGGACGCCGGCCCGTACCAGGCGCAGGTGACCTGCGAGACGCAGAGCAGCTCGAGCGGCGATGATGACCCGCTCGGTGACAGCGACCCCTTCGAGTAGCGCCCCCCGCCGCCGCGTCGCCGCGATCGACCGCCTCCGCGGGCTGGTCATCGCGCTGATGGCCCTCGATCACGCGCGCGAGTTCTTCGGCGCGGGACCGGGCCCCGAGGCGCTGGACACGACCACCGCGCCCTACTTCCTGACGCGCTGGGTGACCCACTCCTGCGCCCCGGTGTTCGTCCTGCTGGCGGGCACGGGCGCGCGGCTGTACGCCGACAAGCACGACGACGACCGCGCCACCGCCCGCTGGCTGCTCACGCGCGGGCTGTGGCTGATGTTCCTGGAGTGCACCTGGATCACGGGGTCGTGGTTCTTCGGCTGGCCCGTCATCCACCTCGGCGTGGTGTGGGCGATCGGCGGCGCGATGGTGCTGCTGGCCGGGTGCGTCGGCTGGCCGGGGCGGTCCGTGGGCGCGATCGGCGTCGTCCTCACGCTGCTCCTGGCGACCACCGTCGTCCCCGGACCGCTCTTCCAGCCGGGGCCGCTCGAGGTCCTCGGGATCACCGTCTCCAACGTCTACGTCATCGTCCCCTGGTTCGCGGTGATGGCGCTGGGCTGGGGGCTCGCGCCGGCGCTCGCGTCGCCCGACCGCCGCCTCGTCTGGGGCGGCGTCACCGCGTTCGCCGCCTTCGTCGCGCTGCGGTGGCTCAACGGCTTCGGCGACCCCACCCCCTGGGAGCCCCACGAGCGGGGCGCGATGATCACGACGTTCGCGTTCCTCAACCCCGCCAAGTACCCGCCGTCGTTGGACTTCCTGCTGATGACGCTCGGCCCCTCGCTGGCCCTGCTGCCCGCGCTCGCGGCGGCGCGCGGCCGGCTCGCGGACGTCCTCGAGACCTTCGGCCGCGTCCCCCTGTTCTTCTACCTCCTGCACCTGCCGATGTACCACGCGGCGGCCCTCCCGCTGGCCGACGACCGGACCCTGAACCTGCCCCTGGTGTGGGGCGCGTGGCTGGCCGGCCTCGTCGTCCTCTACCCGCTCTGCCGGTGGTGGATGGGGGTGAAGCGGGCACGACGCTACCGCTGGGTGGCCTACCTCTGAGTGGTACGTTTTCGGACGTGAGGAAGGCCCTCCTGGCGGCGGTCCTGCTCTGCGGCTGCCCGACCCCGGGCGACCCCGCGGACGACGACGACACCGCGACGCCGGACGCCCCCGTCGTCCCCGGCTTCACGTTCGGCGACGAGGTCGCCTGCGACGACCCCACCGACGGCTTCGCGCGGCTGACGAACGAAGCCGACCAGCGCGGCCTCGCGGTCACGCTCCGGCAGAACACCCCCTTCGCCCCGCCCTGCCCCATCGGCGGCGGCGTCGTGGCCACGGACCTCGACGACGACGGCGACGTCGACGTGATTCTGGGCGACTACCCCTACTTCCCGCGGGTGTTCGCGAACGACGGGACCGGGCACTTCAGCGAGGTCGGCGCGCCGTACGAGGTGACCCCGTCGGACCCCCCCGGCGAGCGCTCCTTCTGGGCCACCGCCGACCTCGACGGCGACCGCCTCCCCGAGCTGATCCTGTTCGGCACCGGCGGCGCCCACGTCGCCCGGAACACCGGCGGCCTCCGCTGGCGCGGCATCACCCGCATCCTCGAGCCGGAGAGCCCCCGCCCCGTCTTCCAGACCCTCGCCCTGGGCGACCTCGACGGCGACCACGACACCGACCTGCTCCTCCCCGTCGTCCACCTCGCGGGCCACAACAGCGGCGACGAAGGGAGCGGCCAGGACCAGGGGTGGGACCCCGGCTACGACTACCTCCTGATGAACCGCGGCCTCGACGACGACGGCGTCGTCCAGTGGGAGGTCACCCACGACGACCTCTCCCCCACCGACGAGCCGGGCTTCGCGCAGGTCTCGACGTTCACCGACTTCGACGCCGACGGCGACCTCGACGTGTTCGTGCCCAGCGAGTTCGGCTGGCTGGGCGTCCCGTCCGCGCTGTACCGGAACGACGGCCCGGACGGCGACGACCGCCTCCGCCTCGAGGACGTCGCCCCGGAGCTCGGCGCGGACCTCGAGGTCGGGGCGATGGGCATCGACAGCGCCGACCTCAACGGCGACGGCCGCCTCGACTACTGCGTCTCGAACTTCGGCCCCCTCCGCTGCCTCCTGAGCTACGGCGACGAGGGCTGGATCGAGTCCGCCGCCGCCATCGGGCTGGACCTGCCGGACGAGGTGCCCGACTGGCAGTGGTCGGCCTACACCGTCGAGTTCGCCGACCTCGACCACGACGGGTACGACGACGTCGTCGTGGTGGCGGGTCCGCCCAACCGGGACGACGAGGGGAACGACCACCCCGACGCGCTGTGGCGCGGCCTGCCGGACCTCGAGTTCGAGGACTGGTCCCAGGAGCTCGGCTTCGACTCCTCGAACCGCCACTTCGCCGCCGCGACCGCCGACTTCGACGGGGACGGCTGGCTCGACGTCGTCGTCTCCGGCACCGAGGGCCCGGCCGAGCTGTGGATGAACCGCTGCGGCGACGGCGCGTGGCTCGACGTCGCCCTGGACGGCCCGGGAACGGCGCGCGACGCGTTCGGCGCCCGCGTCGTCGCGACGGCCGGCGAGCGGACCTGGATCCGCGAGCTCCACAGCCTCCGCGCCCTCGGCCAGGGCCCGCGCCGGGTCCACTTCGGCTTCGGCGACGTCGACGTCCTCGACTCCCTCCGCGTCGAGTGGCCGGGCGGCGACGTCTCCGAGGCGACCGGCGTCCCCACCCGCCGATTCGTCACGGTCGCGCACCCGGCCCGCTTGTATGGTGACGGCGAATGAGCAGGCGGAAGTCCCCCCGGATCTACGTCCCGTCCCGCCGCGACGTCCTCCGCTACGGCGGGCTCGGCGCGATCGGGGCGGCGGCCGGCGTGGGCGCTTCGGGGTGCCCCTCGGAGGAGGCCGTCGCGCCCCCCGGCGAGACGATCGGCTGGGGCGTCCCGGTCGACAACCTGTCCGGCCGCGCCCTGCTGGAGCCCGAGCTCCGCCCCGAGGGGATCCTGGAGCTCTTCCTCTTCGGCGGACTGAGCCCCTGGGACACGCTGTACACGGTCCCCGCGTGGGGCGACCCCGAGCTGGGCGAGTACCCCGAACCGTGGATGATGCACGCCTTCCGCGACGGCGGCCCCGACTCCCTCGACGCGTGGTTCGAGACGTGCACGGGCAACAAGGAGCTGCTGGTCCACCCCTTCGGCGTCGACGAGCTCGGGACGCAGGTGAACCTCGGCCCGTTCCTGTACCCGATGTGGGAGCGGCCGGACGTCCTCGCGCGGACGCGCCTGATCGTCCTGAAGCACGACGAGGCCGCCCACCAGGGCGCCTGCCCGCTGACGATGTGCGGCCTGCCTCGCAACAACCCGCGGATGGCGGGGACGGCGAGCCACCTGGAGCGGTTCTTCCGCGAGCACGGCGACCCCGACCGGCTCACGCCCCACACGTACGTCCTCTACCCCTACCTCGACGACCTCACGCTGCTCAACGGCGACGCGGCATCGGCCATCGGCCTGCATCGCGCGTCGGTCCGCCCGATGACGTTCCGGATGACGCCGACGGGGCTGGACTCGGCGCAGCTCCTCCGCGAGCACGTCGGCGACCGCCGCGAGGCCGTGGACGACGCCGTCCGGCTCTACCTCGACCGCTACCGGGCGCGGCTCCGGACGGCGGGGGAGAACGGGGCGGCGGTCCGCAGCGCCGGCTTCAGCGACTTCAGCGTGGCCCGCGGCAACCTCGAGCGCTCCGCCGAGATCCTCGAGCTGCTGAGCACCGAGGCCGTGGCGGGGGCGACGGGGAGCGAGTGCGGCTACGACAGCGACGCTGACTACACGGTCATGCAGCTGCGGCTCGCGACCGAGCTCCTGACGCGGTCCGTCGAGCCCGCCAAGTACGTCCACGTGGTCGACGGCGGCCTCCTCCCGGCGGACGGCGGCGGCGCCTACGACACGCACGTCTCCCACATCCGCGACGGCGGCCGGAACACCGCCCAGATGGCCCGCGAGCTGATGGCGCGCATCAACGAGCCGGGGGAGAACGACCCGTCCAAGCTCGACCTCGACCGCCACATGATCCTGCTGACGACGGAGTTCGGCCGGGCCCCCTTCCGCGGCGGCGACGGGCTCGACCATTGGCCCACGGCGTACGTCCACGCGATCATCGGCGGCCCCGTGGGCGAGGACCAGGCGGGCATCCTCGGCGCGATCAACGAGGAGGCGGTCGCGCACGCCTCGGTCTCCCCCTCCGACTTCCGCGCCGCCCTGCTCCTGACCCAGGGGGTCTGGCCCTTCGAGGCCGAGTCCTTCGCGGTCTCGGACGTCTCCGAAGGGACCGACGAGCGCGACGCCGCGGCGTGGCTCCGCGAGCACCTCCTCGGACACCCGATCGCATGACACGGGCTCACCTCGTCGCGGTCCTGGTGCTGGTCACGGCCCTCGTGGCGTGCCCCTCCGAGGAGGCCCCGCCGCCCGAGGACGCCGGCCAGGAGGCGTTCGTCCGCCGCGTCGTGCCGCTGGTGTGGGGCCGCCCCGCGCAGGGCGTGGCGGAGGTCCGGGTCCTCGTCGACCTCGCCGATCGGATCGGCCGCGCGGAGCTGGTCCGGGCGATGGCCAACGACCCGGCGTGGGACGCCCGCTGGGAGGACTGGCTGATGGACACGCTCGCCGTCAACCGGATCGGGCGGCGCAGCAAGGAGGAGTGCTGGGGGCTGTCGGTGCAGGAGTCGGCCGACGCGTCGGTGGCGCAGTTCGTCCGCGACCACCCCCCGACCGACGAGGCGGCGATGCCGTGGACGATGATCGACCTCGTCCGGAGCAGCCTCGTCCTCGACGACCTCTCCCCCCTGTGGCACGCGACGCTGTTCGCGAACCTCGCGCCGCCGCAGGAGCCCCCCAACCAGGCCGAGGCGCTGGCGCAACGGGAGGACCTGCTCCACCTCTTCACGCGGACGTACCTCCACCGGTCGCTGGACTGCATGCCGTGTCACAACAGCGAGTTCAGCGTGACGGGCCGCCCCGACCCGGAGCGCGACCGGACCTGGGAGATCCCGGGGCTCTGGGAGAAGGCGCTGTTCGGCGAGAGCGCGGGCCGCCCCATCGACGACGTCAGCGTCCTCTTCCGCCGCCACGGCGTCCTCAACGGCTTCCTCTTCGTCGAGGAGACGCGCGCGATCGACGGCTGCTTCCCCCGCAACGAGCCCGGCTGCGAGGGGTGCCAGTGCGAAGAGGAGGTGTGCGCCGAGGACCCGTCCTGCTGCGAGGACGTGTGGGGCGAGCAGTGCGCCGATCTGTGCCGCGGCGACCCCGAGGAGGGCGAGACCGAGGACCCGTTCCTCAACAACAACTGCGTGCCCGCGCTGCCCGAGAACTTCGACGGCTGCACGCCGCTGACGGGCTACCTCGGCTGCGGCGGGTGCGCGTGCGAGGCGGAGGTCTGCGAGCAGAACCCGCTCTGCTGCGAGCGCGGCTGGTCGGTCGCCTGCGCCGACGCGTGCCGGTACTACGGCTACTGCGAGGAGACGGGCGAGCCGGACCCGTCGGAGCTGGACGGGCTCGCGCCGTGGGGGATGTACTGGAAGTGCGGCCGCTTCGACCCCGCCGACGAGGCGACGGTCGACCCCCTGCAGCACGACCCCTACTTCATCGAGGACCTCCCCCCGACGGGGAACCTCTGGGACCTCCAGGCGGCGTTCGGGGACGGCGTGGCGGCGCTCCGCGCGGGCGGGCCGCCGAGCGCCGGCGACCAGGAGGAGGTCGACGGCGAGGTGGCCTTCGCGTGGCTGTGGTCGACGCACGTGGCCGACTCGGTGTGGGAGGAGGCGAACGGCCAGAGCCTCACGCTGCCGAACTGGTTCCCCCGGAACGAGGCCCAGCTGAACCGGCTGTGGGGGCTGGCGGACACGTTCGTGCAGCACGACTTCTCGCTGACGGAGCTGGTCGTCGCGGTGGTGACGGACCCGACGTTCAACGCCCCGGCCCCGAACGTCTACGACGCCGACGCGTGGACGCCGTACGAGTTCGGGCGGGTGTGGAACCCGTGGGCGCGGGAGCAGGTGGACGAGGAGCTGCAGCTCAACTCGGTCGGCGACGCGGTCCACCGCCACCCGCCGCGGCTGCTGATCCACATGATCCACACGGCGCTGAACTGGCCCCCGCTGGAGCCCTGGCCGCAGTCCGAGCCGGCGGAGCAGTACCGGCCGCAGGAGGACCTGGGGCTGTTCCTGAAGGACTCGCTGCCGGGGTTCAGCGGGACGAACATGCAGGCGATGGCGGCGTGGGAGGAGCACTACGGGCGCTGCACGCAGCCGTCGGGGGTGGACTGGATCGACCGGCTGATGACGGACGGGACGGCGGCCGAGGCGACGGTCGGGCAGGCGGTCCAGGCGCTGAAGGACCGGCTGCTGGCGGACCCGACGATCGACGAAGACGAGCGCGCGCTGCTGGCGGCGGTGGTCGGGGCGGGGTGGAGCGAGGAGCTGACGGACGAGTACGAGGACGGCCTCCGCTGGGCCTGCGGCGTGTTCCTCGCGACCCCCCAGTTCCAGCTCGCGGGGCTGGCGCCGGCGACGATCCTGGACGGCGAGGAGATCCCGTCCCCGGGCCTCTACCTGGTCGGCATGAGCTACGCCGACCGCTGCGAGGCGCTGTCGGACTCGATGTTCGGCGGCGCCCTGACCTGCGAGAACGGCTCGCTGTCGGTCGACTGACGCCCCCCGCCCGCTACACTCCCGCCATGCCTGAGTCCGTCGCCGTCACCCAGGGCGTCCGCGTCACCGTGCGGAGCCAGTACCTCCCCCGGCACAGCCAGCCGCAGGGGGGGCACTGGGTCTTCGCCTACACCGTGCGGATCACCAACGAGGGCCAGGTGCCCGTGAAGCTGCTGACGCGGCACTGGATCATCACCGACGGCACCGGCTTCGTCCGCGAGGTCAAGGGGGCCGGGGTCGTCGGCGCGCAGCCGCGGCTGGAGCCCGGGCAGACGTTCGAGTACACGTCCGGCTGCCCCCTGCCGACGCCGATGGGCTCGATGCGCGGCACGTACCAGATGGTCAGCGACGCCGGCGTCCACTTCGACGCCGAGGTCGCGTCGTTCGAGCTAAGCGAGCCGATGGCCTTCAACTAGATCTAGCGGCCCTCGCGGACGTACTCCAGCAGCAGCCCCCCCGTTCCCCCGACCGCGAGGCGGCCGCCGGGGCGGGCGTGGACGCTCAGGAGATCCGCGTTCGCGTCCGGCGCCAGGGGGACGCCGTCGCGGAGCACGGTGGACTCGTCGCCGACGATCCAGGTCTCGCCGTCGACGTGGACGATGTCGCGGAGGTCGACGTCGGCGAGGGTGTCGTCCTCGGTCCAGGCGTCGCCGTCCCAGACCGCGCGGAGGCCGGCCGCGCCGACGGCTTCGAGGGCGCCGGGGGCGGGCGAGGTCCAGGTGGTCAGCCCGTCGGGGGCCGGGCCGGCGCTCCAGGCGCTGCCCCAGTCTCCGCCGGCGAAGACGAGGTGCTCGCCGGCGGTGGTGAGGACGTGGACGTCGTCGTCCGCGAAGGCCCACACGTCGGTGGCCGCGGCGTGGTCGGCGACCTCCGTCGAGGAGCCCGGCGCAGACGGGTCGAAGCGGGCCACGCGGCCGTCCTCGCGGCAGACCGCGTAGGCGCGGTCGGGATCGTCGAAGGCGCGGACGCGGAGGGGGCCCGTGCATCCGGGGACGGGGGCGGCCTCGGTCCACACGAGATCGTCGAGGCGGAGCACGCCGAGCGCGGAGCCGGCGACGAGGCGGTCGGTGGCGGTCCCCGCGAAGCTGGTGATCGCCGCGCCGGGGTTGCCCGGTTCGAGGCCGTAGCTGCCGTCCAGCCAGGTGGTGCCGTCCTCGAGCCGGCCCACGGCGAGGCTCTCGCCCGCGACCCAGATCGTGTCGTCGCCGTCGACGTGGACCGCCTGGAGGTCCTGGATCGTCGGCGTCTTCCAGACGTGCCAGCCGGGGGCGAGGCTCGCGTCGTCGTCGTCGTCGTCGTCGTCGTCGTCCGCCGCGTCGTCGTCGTCCGTCGCGAGCGTCGCGTCGTCGTCGTCTGCGGGGCCGGGGCCGGGGCAGCCGACGAGGAGGAGCGCGAGCGCGGCGAGCGCGTCAGTCGCCTTCGGTGATCTCGACGTAGGCATCGACGGGGACGTCGGTCAGCGTGGTGGTGGCGCCGCTGGGCCAGCGGACGTGGACGGAGTCGATGACGTCGGCGCTGCCGAGGCCGAAGTGGACGGTCTTCCAGGTCGTGCTGTGGATCGACGTCGAGCCGAGCGGGACCTCGCGGAGCTGGGTGAGGCCGCCCGCCTCGATCGTGACGCGCGCGCCGGCAGCGTCGCGGGGGGAGTCGGTCCCGATCAGCGTCGCCCCCCACCAGTGGTTGGCCGTGCCGCAGGTGTTCCGGAACAGCTGCGGGGGGGCGAGGTGGTTGGCGACGGCGAGGTCGAGGCAGCCGTCGAGGTCGAGGTCGAAGACGGCGACCCCGTGCGAGTCCTCCGCCGCGTCGTCGAAGCCGCTGTCCGTCGCCAGGGTGAACGTCCCGCCGTCGTTGAGGAGGAGCCGGTTGTCGGCGACGGCCTTCCCCTCCTTGGCGCCGAACGCGACGAAGAGGTCGACGTCGGCGTCGTTGTCGGCGTCGAAGAACTCCACCCCCCAGGAGGTGTGCCACTCCGGCAGCTCGGCCGCGACCGCCCCGACGGCCTCGGTCGTGTCGACGTACGTCGCCCCCCCGGCAGCCTTGAGGAGGACCTCGCCCTCGGTGTTGGAGACGTAGAAGTCGAGGCCGCCGTCGCCGTCGTAGTCGCCCACCGCGATGCCCATGCCGTCGATCTCGAGGTCGCAGCCGCAGTCGTCGGTGGCGGCGACGAAGCCGCCCGCGCCGTCGTTCAGCCAGAGCTGGTTGGAGACCTCCCAGCCGGTGTCGTTGACGAGGTAGAGGTCGAGGTCGGCATCGTCGTCCACGTCCGTCCAGGCCGCCGCGAACCCGGCGCCCGCGCGGCGCTCCTCCTCGAGCAGCGCGGAGACGTCCTCGAAGCCGAGCGAGCCGGTGCCGCGGAAGAGTCGGTCGGCGGGGAAGACCTCCATCGACGGGGGCTCGCCGGGAGGGGGGAGGAACTGGTGGTTGATCTCGTAGACGTCGAGGACGGCGTCGCCGTCGTAGTCGGCCACCGCGTAGCCCGCCGTGTACCAGTCCTCGTCGCCGCGGAGCAGGGCCGGGGTCTGGTCGGTCAGCGTGGTCGCGCCGTCGTGGACGAGGAGCCGGTTGGGGCCGCCCCAGCCGAGGAGGACGTCGGGGTCGGCGTCGTCGTCGAGGTCCGCGATCGTCACCCCGAACGCGCGGGAGGTGCTCGCGTCGAGGCCGAAGGCGGCCGACGCGTCGGTGAAGGTGCCGGCGCCGCCGTCGTTGAGGAAGAGCCGGTCGGGCTGGTCGCCGGCCTGGGAGAGGCCGGTCAGGTAGAGGTCGATCCAGCCGTCGCCGTCGAAGTCGGCGGCGCCGACCCCGAAGCCGCCGTGCTCGTGCAGCGCGAGGCCGGAGGTCGCCGAGAGGTCCTCGAAGAGCGTGGCGGGCGGGGTGCCGTCGTCGTCGTCGGGGCCTGCCGCGTCGTCGTCGTCGGAGGCGCTCGCGTCGTCGTCGTCCGGCGCCGTGGTGGCGTCGTCGTCGTCCGCCGGGCCGCACGCCGCCAGCGTCAGGGCGACCGCCAGGGCCCAGGCCCTCGCCACGCCGCTACTCGCCCTCGACGACGTGCAGGACCGCGTTCGCATCGACGCCCTCCATCGTCGTCATCGTGCCCGACGGCCACCGGATCGTCACCGTGTCGGCGACGGCGTCGTCGCCGAGGCCGAAGTGGAGCGTCGGCCAGCGGGACGAGTGGACCGACGTCGAGCCGACGCTCAGCTCGCGCACCTGGGTCCGGCCCCCGGCGACGAGCTCGACGCGGGCGCCCGCCGGGAGCCGGGGCGACGTCGTGCCTTCGAGCTCGATCTCGAGCCAGTGCGCGGACTCCTCGCGGCAGGTGTTCCGCATCAGCCGCGCCGCGCCCCGGGCGTTCGTGACGGCGAGGTCGAGGCAGCCGTCGCGGTCGAAGTCGAGGACGGCGGCGCCGCGGGTGTCTCCAGGGAGGTCGTCGAGGCCCGAGTCGGGGGCGGGAGCGAACGTCCCCCCGGCGTTGAGGAGCAGGCGATCGTCGGGGGTCGCGACCTCGACCTTGCCTCCGAAGCCGACGAACAGGTCGGGCCGACCGTCGTTGTCGGCGTCGAGGAACTCGACGGCCCAGGAGATCTCCCGCTCCGGGGGATCGTGCGCGACGGCGCCGGCGGCGGCCGCGGACTCGACGAAGACGCCGTCGCCGTTCCCCTTCAGCAACGCCTCGGGGGCCTCGTTGGAGACGTACAGGTCGAGGTGGGTGTCGCCGTCGTAGTCGCCGACCGCGATGCCCATGGCGGCCATCTCGAGGCCGCAGCCGCAGATCTCCGACCACGCCTGGAAGCCGTCGGCGCCAAGGTTGACGAAGAGCTGGTTCCGGACGAGGTGGCCGTGGTCGTTGGCGACGTACAGGTCGAGGTCGCCGTCGGCGTCGGGATCGGTCCACGCCGCCGCGAAGCCGGCGCCGGAGCGGCGCCCCTCGTCGAGGAGGTGGGACGCGTCCGTGAAGTCGCCGGTCCCGTCGCCGAGGAGGAGCCGGTCGGGGGGGAACTCGCCGGCGTCCCCACCGCCGCCCCCGGTCACGAACTCATGGTTGATCTCGTAGACGTCGAGCGCCCCGTCCCCGTCCACGTCCGCCGCCGCGTACCCCACAGTGAGGACGTCGCCGGCCCCTTCGAAGACCGCCGGGGTCGCGTCGGTGAACCCGTCGCCGTCGTTGCGGAGGAGGACGTTCCGGCCGGTCGCGGCGAGGAGCAGGTCGGGGTCCCCGTCGTCGTCCAGGTCGGCCGCGACGGTCCCGATCGCGGTGGGCAGGTCGCCGGGCACCCAGGCGTCCGACGCGTCCTCGAACGTGCCGTCCCCGCGGTTCAGGTACAGCCGGTGGGGCGGCTCCGCGGCCTCGCTGTCGGCGCCCCCGAAGAACAGGTCGGTCCAGCCGTCGCCGTCGAAGTCCGCCGCCGCGACGCCGTGGGCCCCCTCGGCGGTGGGGTCGAGGCCGGCCGCGTCGGAGACGTCCGCGAAGATCGTGGCCGGCGCGTCGTCGTCGTCATCGTCGTCGGCCGCCGCGGTGTCGTCGTCGTCGGCCGTCGTGTCGTCGTCATCGCCCGCCGGCGCGGGACAGCCCGCCGGCAGACCCGCGAGGAGAAGGAGGAGGAGCTCCCTCAGTCGCACGGAGTGGCGTGGGCCGATCCGTCGAAGACCAGGCCGCCGGGGCACTCCATCTCCTCGTTGCCGCTGCCCGACGTCGTCACCGTGGCGCCCGAGGCGCTCAGGATCGAGGAGTCGTTTCCGGAGTGGCTGACGGCCCCGCCGGACTTCACCCAGACCTGCAGGTCGTCGCCGGACGCGATGAGCTCGCCGCCGCTCTCGACGAAGTAGGCGCCGTCGTCGCCCGAGGCGTTGTGGAAGCCGCCCGAGCAGATCCAGACGACCTCGTCGTCGGCGGTGCTGGTCGACGACGAGGTGACGACGTCCGCCGACGCGGGGATCACGGGGCCGCAGGGGTCCTCGCCGAAGTCGTCGTCGTCGTCGTCGGGCCCGCCGTCGTCGTCGTCGTCGGGGCCGGCGGAGTCGTCGTCGTCGGGACCCGGGCCCGAGTCGTCGTCGTCGTCGTCCGCCGCGTCGTCGTCGTCGTCGGCCGCGTCGTCGTCGTCGTCGGTCGCGTCGTCGTCGTCCGTCGCGTCG
>CAYFOA010000223.1:0-8228 GCA_964344575.1 uncultured Rickettsiales bacterium
CGTTGTAGGTCCACATCGGGGTCGTCACGCCCTCGATCAGCTCGACGTCGGTCTCGCCGACGACCAGCGCGTACTCCGCCACGGCGAGCTCTGGATCGAGGTCCTCGGCGGGGGTCAGGCCCGCGACCGCGGGGTAGTCGTCCGGCGGCGGCTCCTCGGCGGAAGGGCAGGCGGACAGGGCGAGGATCGACGCGGTGAGGGCGAGGGCGAATCGGTTCATCGGAGCTCCGGATGGCGGTGCTCTCTAGCACATCGGGGGTCCTGCTTGTTGATCCGGTCAGGGTTGGACGGCGGCGTCGCCGAATGCGTAGGGGGGCAGCAGGAGCGCGATCAGGGGGGCGAGGTCGTAGTTGAGCTGGAAGTCGATGTAGCTGACGACCGCCTCGCTCAGGCGCGCCCTCAACGAGGCCGGAGGCATCCTCGAGCACGATGGCCCCGGTTTTCGACTCGTCCCGTGCGCGGTTCCATGACTCCGATCCCAACCCGGTGAGGCCGGGTTGCGAGCCTCGGCGTTGTCGGGCCATGAGACGTCGTGCGCGGACCGCAGCCTGCCGGCGTTCTCCTGCTGTGCACTCCTCCGACGACCGGCTTCTTCTCGCCCGAGATGCGCCGACTCCGACCCAAGAGACCATCGATCCCCAAGTCTCCGACCCGGCGGTCCAGCGAGGATGGCTTGGCGCGCCGCGGGAACCGCTCCCGCCAGCCACCGACGTGGTGCCGGAGACCCCGCTCGCCGGGCGGGACCGCGGTCCCGAGTGGCTCACCCGGCCCGTCACCGCACGGTCGTGGCCGGGAGTCGAGGCGGTGCGCCCGCCACCTGGTGGGAGGCCCGCGCGCCCGTACCTCGCGCCCCTCCTCATCGTCCTGGGCGCCCTGGTCTTGCTCGGGCCGGCGTCGCTGTCCCTCGGTCTCCAGGCCTGGAGGCAGGGCTGCGGTCCAGCCAGTCCTCCGATCGAGGCGGTCGAGATCGAGCGCGCGGCGGCGCTGACCTACGGGCTGAAGCACCGGCCTCGACGCTCCGCCTGCCAGCTCCAGGCGGTCGGCATGACCGAGCAGGACTATGACTGGCTCCTCCTGCAGCTCGAGGCTGACCCCGACCTCGCCGTTCGATACGGTGCCGAGCTCCGACGCCTCGAAGCGCTTGAGACCGGCCGGCTCGCTCTTCGCCTCACTCGCATCCTCGGGGACTAGCGCGGACCGAGCAGCCGGTTCCCCCGATCAGGTCGCAGCGGACGACGGTGCTGTTCCCCGGTGAGACCTCCGCCGCGACCTCGACGAGCGACGCGGCGTCCAGACCCATCCCCACCCGAACCGAGCCGGCGGGCAGCGCGTGGCGTGTCCCGGCCGATCCGGCGACGAGGGGCGTCTCCTCGCCGGCCAACCAGACCGACGCCCCGGGCGGCGAGCTCTGCAGCACCAGGCAGCCCTCTGCCGGTGCGGCGACCTCCGGCTCGGGCTCTGCCGGGGGAGTCGGGCGCCGCTCCGTCCGATCTCCAGCAGCGGGGGAGGTGCCCGCCCCTGAGACCTGGTCCCGGGGCTCTGGGAGGGACGCGCCCGACGTCGGAGGCCGCTGCTCCGGGGCGGACGCGGTCGGTCCGGTTCCACGGTCCAGACGGGCGTCCGCGGCGGCGGTCACTCCGCCGACTTTGCTGGTCGGCCCGCGGTCCGGTGGGTCGGCCTCCGCGTCGCCAACGCTGCTGGTCGGCACGTCCGCGGGGCCCGGGCTGTCCGGTTCCGTCGCTGCCTCGACGGGCGCGAGATCGGTCGACTTCTCGGCCGAGACCGACGGCGCGACGTCGACCACCTGCCGGTCTGGCTGGACGACGGCCCACAACGCCCAGCTCCCCAGGAGGAGGGCCGTCACGATCCCCAGCGCGGTCGCGATCTGTCGCGACCGGGGCGCGGCGACCGGGTCTTCCGGAGCTGGCAGGCTCATCTGGCGCGTCGGGGGCACCAGCGCCGACCCCTCGGAGTGGGGCCCCTCCAGGTCGTCGGTCGACACGACCCCCTCGGCGTCGAAGAGCGCGGTCCACTCGCGGTCGGAGGTCTGGGGCAGCGTCCGGAGGCGCCCTCCCGAGCCGTCGGAGTCCGACGACGCCGGTCGCGGCAGGACCAGGTCGAGGAACAGCTCCAGCCCCCCGGGCGCGTCGAGCCGTCGCCGCAGCGATCGCAACCCGTCCAACGCGCCCCACGCGGTCTGGGTCCGCTCGCCCGGGTCGCGCTCGAGCAGCCCGCGCACCACGGGAACCAACTCGGGCCGATGCAGCCGCAAGCGCACCATGTCGGCCGACGCGTCGCCGTGGATGGCTCGCGTGATGATGACCGGAAGATCGCCGGTCATCAGCGGCTCGCCGACCGCCAGCTCGAACAGGATCGCGCCGACCGCGAACAGGTCCGTCGGCGGGCCGAAGGTCCGGTCCCCACGCCAGACCTCGGGCGCGAGGTAGGCCGGCGTCCCGCGAAGGATGCCGGCCTGGGTGGTCAGCGTGCTCGTCGACGCCTTCGCCAACCCGAAGTCTGCGATCTTCACGCCCCCCCGCCGGGTCAGCATCACGTTGGCCGGCTTCAGGTCGCGATGGACCAGGCCCAGCGGTTCGCCCGCGTGGTCGGTCGCGGAGTGGGCGTAGTCGAGGCCCTCGCACAGCTGGATGCCGATGTCGGCGATGACCGACGCCGGTAGCCGTCGCTCCCGCTTGCGGAGGTCCGCGAGGAGCTGGAACAGCGTGAAGCCCTCGACGTACTCCATCGCGATGAACGTGATCCCGCGAGCCTCGCCGACCCCGTAGACGTCGACCAGCCGGGGGTGATGGAGCATGCCGCACAGCCGGGCTTCGTCGAGCAACGCGGTCAGGCGCTCGTCGTCCTCCCGCGTGCCGGACGACTTGAGGAGCTTGAGCGCCACCCTCTTGCTGAACCCGTGTCCCGCCTCCTCGACGGCGAGCCAGACCTCCGCGAAGGCGCCCTCGCCCAGGCAGCGGACGAGCCGATAGCGCTCCGCCAGGACCTGGTGCGGCGAGAACCGCGACACCGGGGCAGCAGACGGCGAGGAGGCCCCTGTCGTCGGGACGATCGACTGCAGGATCGAGGAGACCTCAGGGCCCGCTTCCTCGGGAGTGGAAGACGGCGTCGGCTGGCCGTCCGGAGTGACCGCCTCGTCGGCGCCGCCCTGCTCGCCGGCGCCGCCCTGCTCGTCGCGGGGGCCGCGGTCTCCGGTCACGGGGGAGCCTCCCATGGCTCCCAGGCGCCGAGCTCCGCCCGAGCCCTCTGCCCCCGAAGCCCGAAGGTCAGGGTCAGGCCCGCGCTCGTGACGGCTACGCCGGTCAGGACGCCGGCGGCGGTCAGGAGGCCGCGCTCCCGGACGGCCGCGTCGCCGTGCGCCTCCCACGCCGCTGGAATCGCGTCGAGATCGCCGGTCCCCGTCGCCTGGATCGCGAGCTGCCGGGCGCCGGTCGCCTCCCGCCCCGACCCGCTCGCCCCGCCGACCAGGATGGCCGCGACGGTCGCGCTGCCGCCGGCGATCAGTCCGAAGATCAGCGGGCCCCGCTGGGTGCGCTGTTGGAGGTCGGCTCGGTGGTCGCTCCAGGCCAGCCAGCGCTCCCGGACGGCCGCCGCGCCCGCGAGCGACTCGGCCTCGAACGTGGCCGCGTTCGCCGCGCCCGGCTCGATGACCACGCTGGTGACCTCTCCGCCGAGGACCGCGTGCGTGACGAAGACGCCGCCCGTGCCCCCGATCAGCGAGTCCAGGACGATCGGCGGCGCGAGGCGAAGGCCTGTTCCGGGATCGATCTCGCCGGCCGTCCCGGGAAGCTCGACGGTCCGCGTGACACTCGCCCCCAGGGGGGACTCGACGTACACCCGGACGCTGGCGCCCGCGGGGAGACCGACGATCCGCAGCGACGCCGGCAGCCAGGGTCCCGGGTCGAACGCAGTCACCTCGCCGTCGTCGACCGGCGCGGTCGCCTCGGTCGAGCCGAGGACCGTGGTGAGTCGGATCGATACGTCGATGGCGGTGACGGGTACCGGCTCGTCCACCGAGAGCACCTGCTCGGTCTCGCCGGGGCGCAGCACGACGGCAGTCGATCCCTGCGGGAGCGGAGCGCTCAGCTGCAGCCCGCCGAGGCCCCGCCAATCGGCCCCTGAGTCCACGCGCCGAACCTCGCCGGGCGCCAGCGGCTCGATGGTCGCCTCGGTCGGGGCGAAGCCGAGGCCGGCGACGCGGATGGCGAGCGGAACCGCGGACGGCAGATCGGCGAAGCGGTACGCCTCCCCCTCCGCGGTGGGGGTGAGGACCTCGTCGCCGACCTCGATCCGGACCACCGGCGCCCTCGGGAGCCCCGGCGTGAGGCCCACCTCAAGGGTCCCCAACCGGTCTGCGAGCCCCTGCAGGACCGTCTCGATGGCCGGATCGGCGCCTCCCGCCTGCAGGAAACGCCGGTACGCGAGCACCGCGGCGCGCTCGTGCCCGAGGCAGCGCTCCGCGTCGCCGAGGGCGCGCCACGCGTCGGGGTCGTCCGGCGCGGCCGCGGCCCACGGCAGGGCAGCGGTCCGTGCCTCGTCGCAGCGTCCGGCGTCGACCAACCCGCGCACGACGTCGGGATCGGCGGGCGACTGGGCCAGGGCGCTGGCGCCGAACAGGACGACGCCGAGGCCTGCGGCCGCGGCCGGGCCAGCCGTGCCCCGGGTCCGCCGCCGGCGACTCCGACCGACCAGGGTGATGACCAGGAGGAGGAGGGCTGCGGCGGGGCCCTGCCCTCCCTTCGCCCGCCCGGGAACGGAGCCCGCGCAGTCCGTGCACGCGGCGGCCCAGCAGTCGGGATCCGGCAAGTCCAGGCTCTCGCTCCCGTCGCAGTCCTGGTCGACCTCGTCGGAGCAGGCCTCGTCGGCGCCCGGCCAGGCAGCGGGATCGCCGTCGTCGCAGTCGCCGTCGCAGCCGGCGAAGCCGTCCCCGTCGAGATCCTCCTCGTCCCTCCCGGTGGCGGGGTCGCAATCGTCGTCGATCCCGTTGCACAGCTCGTCGGCGCCGGGGTGGACCGCGGCGTCCTCGTCGTCGCAGTCGCCGAGCTCGCCGGGATCGGAGAACGCCTCGTCCTCGCCGCTGCAGTCGCCGTCCCCGTCCAGGTCGACGCCGTCGGCGCACCACCCATCGGTGTCGCCGTCGATCAGGCCGTCGCAGTCCTCGTCGAGCTCGTCGACCAGGCCGTCGCAGTCCTCGTCCTCGCCGCCGACGCACTCCTCGGGGAAGAGCTGGCCCGCGTCTGGATCCTCGTCGTCGCAGTCGCCGCACTCGGGGATCTCGTCACCGTCGACGTCGATGGTCTCGTCGAGCGGGATCGCTCCGTCGCAGTCGGAGTCCAGGCCATCGCACGCCTCCTCCGCGTCGGGGTGGATCAGCTCGTCCTGGTCGTCGCAGTCCGCGCACGCCAGCCAGCCGTCCTCGTCGGCGTCGACGTCCTCGCCGGGGAGCGGCTGGCCGTCGCAGTCGCCGTCGATCCCGTCGCACAGCTCCTCGGCGTCGGGGTGGATCGCGGGGTCGTCGTCGTCGCAGTCGCCGCCGGCGGCGGTCGCGTCTTCGAACGCTCCGCAGTTGCCGTCCGGAGCCAGCCCCACGTCCTCGCCGCCGAAGCCGTCGCCGTCGAGGTCGCTCCAGCAGGTCACGACGTCGCTGCCGTTGCAGTCCTGGTCGACGCCGTCGTCGATGATCTCGGTCGCGCCGGGGTGGACGTTGGCGTCGCCGTCGTCGCAGTCGTCGGCCGCCGAGTACCCGTCGCCGTCGGCGTCCGCGTCGGGGTCCACGCAGTCCGGGGTGCCGTCGCCGTCGCCGTCGGTGAACTCGTCGACCAGATCCCCGTCGCAGTCGCTGTCGGTGACGTCGCACGCCTCGACCGCGTCCGGAAACACCGCCGGATCGGAGTCGTCGCAGTCGCCGGAGACGGCCGCCTCGCCGGGATCGTCGCAGTCGCCGTCGCTCGACGGGGAGCTGGCGGACGAGCCGACTCCGTCGCCGTCGTCGTCGGCGAAGCACGCGACGGTGTCGGCGCCGTCGCAGTCCTGGTCGATCCCGTCGTCCAGGATCTCCGGGGCGCCCGGGAACGCGCCCGCGTCGGTGTCGTCGCAGTCGCCGGCCGACGTGGCCAGCCCCGCGTCCGCGCAGCTACCGCCCGGGGCGAGAGCGACGTCGACGGAGCCCCAGCCGTCGCCGTCATCGTCGGCCAGGCAGGACACCGTGTCGGCGCCGCTGCAGTCCTGGTCGATCCCGTCGTCGGGGACGTCGGTCTCCCCCGGGTTGATGGTCGGGTCCGCGTCGTCGCAGTCGACCGAGCCCTCGTAGCCGTCGCCGTCGCTGTCGGTCTCCGCGCAGTCGGGGATGCCGTCTCCGTCGGTGTCGCCGAAGCCGTCGACGAGGTCGCCGTCGCAGTCGCTGTCCACGCCGTCGCACGCCTCCGGGGCGCCGGGGTAGGCGGTCGGGTCCAGCGGCAGGCAGTCGACGCCGTCGCCGAAGGAGTCGCCGTCGTCGTCGCCGTCGACGCAGTCGGGGGCGCCGTCGCCGTCGGTGTCGCTGAACCCGTCCACGAGGCTGCCGTCGCAGTCGCTGTCCACGCCGTCGCACGCCTCGGGAGCCCCCGGCCAGGTCGCGGGGTTGGCGTCGTCGCAGTCGCCCGAGGCCGCCGACTCGCCGGGGTCGGCGCAGTCCCCATCGCCGGCGAGGACGGTCACGGCCGAGCCGAAGCTGTCGCCGTCGAGGTCCTCGAAGCACGACGTCGCGTCGACGCTGTCGCAGTCCTGGTCGACGCCGTCGTCGGGGACCTCGATCGCGCCGGGGAAGACCGACGCGTCTCCGTCGTCGCAGTCACCGCCGTCCGCGGGCGCCGCCTCCCCGGGGTCGAGGCAGTCTCCGTCGCTGGCCGTGAAGCTGACGGCCGAGCCGAGTCCGTCGAGGTCGAGGTCTTGCAGACACGCGGTGGCGTCGACTCCGTTGCAGTCCTGGTCGATCCCGTCGTCGGCGACGTCGACGGCGCCCGGGTGGATCGCGGCGTCGCCCTCGTCGCAGTCGGCGCAGGCGTCCCAGGTGTCGCCGTCGAGGTCGCCGTCATCGGGTGCGCCCGAGCAGTCCTGGTCGACGCCGTCGCAGGCGTCGTACGCGCCCGGGTTGACGGCCGCGTCGGCGTCATCGCAGTCGTTGCCGCCACAGGCCGCGGCGAGGTACGAGTCGCCGTCGGCGTCGAAGGGCACGTCCGAGCCGTCGCAGTCCTGGTCGATCCCGTCGCCGCAGCTCTCCGGCGCGCCGGGCCAGGCGTTGGGATCGGCGTCATCGCAGTCGTCGATGCAGTCCCAGAAGCCGTCGCCGTCGCCATCGAAGCAGGTGACCTCGAAGCGGACCGCGTACCCGTTCGACAGGCTGGCGGCGTTGCACGACAGCTGCAGGGCGCCGGCTCCGGGGTCCTCGACGCCGACCGTCGCCGTGCCCCCGTAGTTCGGTCCGCCGCCCCCGATGTCGGCGTCGTCGTAGTGCAACTCGATCGCGGTGGTCCCTTCGAAGAGCTTGACCTGGAAGGCGGCCTCGCCCTCGGTGTCGTCGTGCTCGACGCCGTCCCACGTGATGGTGAAGACGCGGTTGGGGGTGCTCCCAGTCGTCCGGGTACGGACCTCGCCTTCGTCGGACTTCCAGTCGTCCCAGTACGCCGCGACGATCGGGAGCGAGGCGCCCGGCAGGCACGCGTTGTCGGGTCCGGGGCTCGGGCCGCCGAACGTGAGCAGCCCGTCGTCACCGACGTGGACCTGGGTGTACGACGCCCCGTAGAGGTCGAACGAGAACGGCAAGGAGACAGCGACCGACCCGTCCTCGGCGGGGAAGACCTCGGAGCCGCCACCGGTCCAGGTGAACGAGGGACCGCCGGGCTCGGAGCTGTCGATGTAGGTGTATCCGTACGTGTCGGGCCCGCCGGCCGCTCCGATCGCCGAGCCTGGCGCGGCGAGGAGGCCGGCCAGAACGAGCCGCGCAGCCCGGACGCTCACGGCCAGCTCCGCCGGCGACGGCACACGCCCGTCCCCAGGAGCAGCGGCGCCGCAAGAGCGCCTCCGTACCGGATCGCGGCCCCTTCGCAGCTGGGGTCGCACCCGGGTTCACCTCCGGCGAGGGCGATGTCGTCGTCGTCGTCGGTGGCGTCGTCGTCGTCCGTCCCATCGTCGTCGTCGGTGGCGTCGTCGTCGTCCCCGCCCTCGTCGACGTC
>CAYFOA010000223.1:8378-13430 GCA_964344575.1 uncultured Rickettsiales bacterium
TCGTCGTCGGTGGCGTCGTCGTCGTCCGATGTGTCGTCGTCGTCGACGGCGGAGTCATCGTCGTCCCCTTCGGCCGAGTCGTCGTCGTCGCTCCCGAACTCCGCGGCCGCCGAGATGCCGGGGACCAGCAACAGCGCCAGGATCGCGACGAGGGGCCATCGCAGGCCGGGGGGGAGAGCGATCACAACGCCAGCTCCAATCCGCCCGTCACCCCGACGAAGGGATGAAGGCGCAGGGGTTCGCCGGGCGACGCCCGGAACGGGCTCGACTGCACGGTGGCCGCGACGACGAGGCTGAACCGCCGGTCGAGAGCCACGCCGAGGTGCGCGGTCGGACCCATGCTGAAGATCAGCCACCCCGCCTCCTCGGGGAGGGTGGCGTGCGGGGCACCGGGGAGCCGCGCGATGGGGACGGCGGTCGCTCGGCCCTGCCACGTCAAGCGGGCGCGCAGCCTCCGCCAGTCGCCGGCCCAGCCGACCTCGAGCCCGAACCAGAACGTCCCTCGGCCGCGCGTGACGAGCCCGGTCGCGCCCTCCCGGCTGGGGCTGATCGCGAGGCCGAGTGTCGCGCCTCCGATCAGGCCCTTGGCCGGGGCGCGGGCCCTCCTCAGCGCCCCGAACAGCTCGACGGCGACGTTGCCCCGCCCCCAGGTCGGCGCCCAGCTCCGAGCCGGTCCGGTCAGGGCCCCCACCCGGAGGGCCGACAGCGCCCGGTCCTCACGGACCATCACCGGGAGCTCGCGGACGGACAGGGACTGCCGGCGCGACAGGGCGACGTACCCGTCGAGCAGGACCTTGCCGGCCTCGTCTCGCACCTCGACGTGGTGGCTCCCCGGAGCGACCGAGACGGCGCCGGGGAACGCGCCCTTGGCGCGCCCGTCGATGAAGAGCGTGGCTCCGGCGTAGGGGCCGTGCTCGCCCCCGTAGTCGAACACCAGGGCGCGATCGCGCTCGTCTCGAGCCGAGGGATCGCCGACGAGCACCACGTCGTTCAACCCGACCACCCTGAGCGACGCCTCCGGCACCTGCGCGCCGTCGGTGTGCTCGATCGTCCGGCCGCGCGCGTAGTCGTGGGCTTCGTATGCCGTGATCACGCCGTCTCCGTCGAGGTCGGCGGCGCTCGTCGCCCAGGACGTCGCCTGCAGGAGGTAGTGGGTGTAGATGCCGTGTCCGACGTTGGGATCCTCGAAGGCCGGACGGCCGCGGGTCGTGGCGTAGAGGTGCGCCTCTCCGCTGCCCATGTCCTGGAGGTCCGAGTCACGAGCGGCCGAGAGCACTTCCTCGATCCGGGGGCGCAGCTCGGGATCCACGACCGACTTGCCGCGACCGTTGAAGCAGGCGTCGATGATCAGGGCCTTGCGCTGGGGCCGGAGCTGGCCGAAGAACGCGCGGAGCTCTGCCAGGTCGATGGCGGTCCCGTCCAGGTCCCCCGGGGACGCGTCCGACGGCAGGAGGAAGAGCCGAGCAGCCCGCTGTTCGGCTTGCGCGACGGTCCCGTGGCCCGAGAAGTAGACGACGAGGACGTCCTCCCGTCCCAGGTCGGTCGTCGCGCCGCGGAGGCGACTCAGCATCTCGGCGCGGACCGTCTCGGCTGGTTCGACGATCAACTCGACGCGATCGAAGCCCCCGGTCGAGTCCGCGCTGAGGGTCTCGGCGACGGCCCGTGCGTCATCGGCCGCGAACTCCAGATCCTCGAACGCGGGGTTGTCGTAGCGATCCACGCCCACGACGACCGCCACGCGGCGCGGCTCGAGGGCCCTGGAGAGCTCCTGCGCCGTGCTCCGGGCCGGCTCCATCCCCCGGGGCCTCAGCCCCCCGGAGGAGTGAGCGCAGGCCGGAGCCAGGCAGAGGATCAACAGGGAGAACAAGCAGGGAAGGCGAGGTCGCCGTCGATCTGCAGGGGCTCTCCAGGGCGTTCTCACTCGAGCCACTCCAGCTCGACGGTGGACTCCGCGGAAGGTCGGGAGCAGTCCGGGTCGTGGGGATCGACGACCGCGCGGTAGGCGCGCCGGCCCGGGCCGAGGTCGGATCGGAACGCCTGGATCTCGCCGTCGACCTGGGCGAGGTGGGCGCCCGCGGGCGCGCCCCAGCTCGAGTCGGCCGCTGGAAGAAGCCGGGACCAGCCGCCATCCCGGCCCTGTTCGTCGAGACACAGGAACCCGCCGTCGCGGGTCCGAACCCGGAAGATCACCATCGCGTCGGCCGCAATCCGGGCCTCAGTGGTGCGTTCTGCCGGGGAGCCGGGGACCTCGACCAGGTAGGTCAGCTCGATCGCCGGATCGACGGCCCCCCCACGAGCGCGGAAGAGCAGCCCGTCGTCTGCGGTCTGCCAGAGGGTCAGGGCCGTGGCGATGCCGCCGAGCGCCACCATCGCCGCCAGGGCCCGGAGCTGTCCACGCCTTTGGCGGCCGGCCGCCCGCCGCCGCGCCTCGGGACCCAGGAACGGTCCCGGCGGATCCTCCAGCCGGGCCAGCTGCTCCCGGACCCAGGCGTCTTCTCGCGGCTCAGACACGGGAGGGTCCCTCCCGCTCGGGTTCGAGGAGGTCCCGCAGCCTCCGCCGGGCGTAGGACAGGCGGTCGCGTACCTGCCGCTCGGTGAGTCCGAGCGCGGCCGCGACCTCGTGGTGGTCGAGGTCGTAGCGGTAGCGCAGCAGGACGGCGGACCTGTGCTCCTCCGGCAACGCCCGCAGCGCGTCGTCCACGATCGAGGCTCCTTCGAAGCCGTCCAGCCGCGCATCAGCGGGGGCGGCGGGAGCTCTCGAGGGCTCGACGCGGGCCGCCGAGACAAGCCGGAGCCAGCGTCCGCGGGACCTCCGCGCGTCGGCCGCGCAGTTCCGGCCGATCGTGAACAACCAGCTCCGGAAGGTCTGGCGTGACTCGTAGCGGTCCTTCGCGCGGACCACCCGCAGGAGCGCCTCGGAGTACGCGTCCTCCGCTTGCTGGCGGGAGTGCGTCACGCGCACCAGGAACCCAAACAGCGGCGCGTGATACCGGCGCACCAGCTCGTCGAACGCCGCAGTCTCTCCGCGCTGGTACGCGAGCATGAGGGCCTCGTCGCTGGACGGTTCGTCCGGCAGGGGATCCTCCGCGGCCGGGGCGCCGTCATCCATCGTCGTGATCCTGCCACCCGACCACCGCGGCCGAACGGGTCACACCCCTGAAACGCCGGATGCTCCGGAGCCGCGCACAAGCAGCCGGCAGAAACTGAGGATTCACCGAATCTCGGCGGCGTGTGCGCGGCCGCCGGACAACCGGCGTTCTCCTGACAAATGGATTGGAGTTCCATGCGCACGCTCCTGCTTGCCACCGCTCTTGTCGCAGCTCCCACGTTCTCCCTCGCGGCCGAGGGCGGACCCGACGGCCACGGCTACACCTGGCTCGACAGCGTCGAGGCTGGGGGGCCCACCTACGCGTGGGTCGGTGGGGGCTCGTTCATCGACCCGGGGGAGGACGACTCCGTCACGGTGGTCCTCCCCTTCGGGTTCGAGTTCTACGGGACCGTCTACAGCCTCCTCGACGTCGGCGAGGACGGCGTCCTGACCTTCTCGGGCAGCAGCCCCGGACCGTCGAACAGCTGCCTCCCCTCCGTCTCGCTGCCGACCATCGCCCCGTACTGGGACGATTGGGACGCCGACGACGACGTCGTTCGCACGCGCACCCTCGGCGTCGGCCCAGACCGGACCTTCATCATCACGTGGGACGAGATCGAGCACGACGACACCGAGAACGAGGCGAGCTTCCAGGTGAAGCTGTTCGAGGGCACGACCGCCATCGAGTTCCACTACCAGGACGCCAACATCGGGGGCGCCCCGAGCTTCGGTGGCTCGGCGACGGTGGGCATCGAGGACCCGGCCGTCTCGAGCCTGCAGTTCTCGTGCGACAGCATGAGCCTGTCCAACGGGTACGCGATCCGGTTCGAGGTCACCTGCTTCGACGACGACGGGGACGGGTACTGGGACTGCGAGGACGACTGCGACGACGCCGACCCCACGGCGTATCCCGGGGCCCCCGAGGTCTGCGACGACGGGATCGACCAGGACTGCGACGGCGCGGACCTGGAGTCCGACGTCGACGGAGATGGCTTCGACTCCACGGCCTGCGGCGGCGCCGACTGCGACGACGGTGACGCCTCGATCCACCCCGGCGTGTACGACGCGTGCGACGGGGTCGACGAGGACTGCGACGGCGCCCTGGACGAGGGGGACCTCGACGCCGACGGCTTCGACGCGTGCGCGGACTGCGACGACACGGCGGCGGACGTGTTCCCGGGCGCGGCCGAAGTCTGCGGCGACGGCATCGACCAGGACTGCAGCGGCGCGGACCTCCCCTCGGACGGCGACGGAGACGGATACCTGGCGACGGTCTGCGGCGGCAACGACTGCGACGACGGCGACGCGGGGGTCAACCCGGCCGCCTACGACGCATGCGACGGGGTCGACGACGACTGCGACGGCGCGGCGGACAACGGCGATCTGGACGCCGACGGGTTCACCGCCTGCGTGGACTGCGCTGACGCGAACGCGGCGGTGTTCCCCGGCGCGGTCGAGGTGTGCGGCGACGGCATCGACCAGGACTGCAGCGGCGCCGACTCCTCCGGAGACGAGGATGGGGACGGCTACCTGGACAGCAACTGCGGGGGCAACGACTGCGACGATGCGGACGCGGCCGTCCACGTCGGGGCGATCGAGGTCTGCGACGGGATCGACAACGACTGCGACGGCGGGACGGACGATCTCGACGCCGACGGCGACGGGTTCGACCTGTGCGCCGACTGCGACGAGGACGACGCGGCCATCTCGCCGGGCGCCCTGGAGCTCTGTGGCGACGGCATCGACAACGACTGCAGCGGGTTCATCGACGACGCGGACGACGACGCAGACGGGTTCGTCGCGGCGGAGTGCGGTGGTCAGGACTGCGACGACCTCGACGACCTGGTCCATCCGGACGGGGTCGAGGTCTGCAACGGCGTCGATGACGACTGCGACGACTCCGTCGATGAGGATCTCGACGACTGCGGGGACGACGACGACGATGCCTCCGACGACGACGACGC
>CAYFOA010000224.1:0-13384 GCA_964344575.1 uncultured Rickettsiales bacterium
GAGGACATCTCCATCTCCGCAGAGGTCATACAAGTCATCGGGACAGGCAGGAGGCCAAAAGGCAAGAGACTCCCCCTAGCGACTCCGGGCCCACTCCGCGACCACGCGGAGGCGGGGGACGGGGAGGTCGCCGACGGCGATCCAGGTCCGGTCGGGGGCGTCCGTCCAGCTGACGTACTGGAGATCGCCGATCTCGAAGACGGCGGCGTCGCGGCCCGCGACGTCGAGGGGGTGGGCGTTGCGGGGGAGGTCGACCGCGCCGTGGACCTCGTGCAGCGAGACGCGGTCGCGGCCCGCGCGGTACAGCCGGGAGTCGACGCGGACGCCGTCCAGGGTCGAGCTGACCGCCGCCTGGAGCTGCGGCGGGATGGGGTCGCCGGTCAGGTCGGGCGGGGTGACGGTGGTCGGGTGGAGGGAGTCGTGGACGACCGTGACCTGCGTGAGGATCGACGCCGGCTCGGGGACCGGGGTGACCGACAGGGCCACCGCCACGGCGACGCCCGCGAGCAGCCCGCCCGCGAGGAGGGCGCGGAAGATCCCGGGGCGGCCCAGGTCCTGCGGGGTGGGGCCGATCACCCGGCCTCCGGCTCGAGGGGGCGGAGGTTGCCGATGACGTCGTGGACGTCGGCGCCGACCACGCGGAGGCCGGGCTCGCCGTCGACCGTCGCGTAGTCCTCGTTGCCGCCCCGGATCAGCGTCAGGCCGACCGTCAGGGTGGGCTGCTTCAGCACGAGGCGGGCCGCCTCCACGCCCGCGTCGGCGGCGTCGAGGTCCGGCGCGGCGTACTCGACCGCGCGGAGGCCGTCGACCTCGGAGAGGAGGTCGTGGACCCGGTCGCCGTCGAGCTTCGTGGCGGAGCCGTCGTCCCCGATCCGGGCCCAGCCGTCGTCGCCCTTCGACAGCGTCCACGTCGTCCCCCCCGCGGACCACTCGATGCCGTCGACGAGCCAGGGGTTGAAGTCAAGCAGCTCCATCGAGCGCCACGCCGCCGGATCGGGGTCGAGCTCGTCGAGGAAGGGGACCGAGACCTTGGCCGGCTGGTCCGCCGCGCCGGGGGGGAGGAGGTCTCCGGAGGCGACGGCGCGGCGGCTGCCGGCGGGGGACGGGCTCGACAGGGCGAGGTCGGCGCGGCGGCCGTCGGCGTCGGTGAGGGTGACGGTCAAGGCCGTCTCCGCGAGCGCGGGGGCGTCCGCGTCCAGGGTGTTCGCCTCCAGCTCGACGAGGTCGTGGAGGAGCTCGCGGGCCGTCGACGTCTCGGCGCGCCAGGGGACTTCGCCGCCGACGAAGAAGTGGCGGCCGGACCGGGTCAGGGCGAACGTCGCGCCGTCGGCCCAGGCGAGCTCGATTCCGGCGACGTCGTCGGGGTCGACGGGGAGGAGGCGGAGGTCGCGGAAGGCGAGGGGGTCCTGCTCGAGGGGGCGGACGGAGCCCGCGGCGACGAGGTGGACCTCGTCCTCGCCGGCGACCTTGACGTAGCGGCCGGTCCCCACGGGGGGCTTGCCGCCGACGGTGAAGGCGAACGGCTCGGCGCGGCCGTCGAGCTCGGCGACCACCTTCAGGCCGTCCGCGAGGCCCAGCCCTTCGCCGGTGCCCGCGGGGCCGAGGCGGCGGACGGAGACGAGGCCCACGGCGGCGTCGGCGGCGGCCTCGCACAGGGCGGCGTCGGCGGCGCGGGGGGGCTCGCCGTGGACGGACCACGCCGAGGCGGCGTCCTCGTCGTCTCCGGCGGGCGCGGCGACGCGGCGGAGGTCGAGGGTGGACTTGGGGGTGGTGAGGGTGATCCGGGTGACGGCGCCGGCGTCTGCGCCGGGGAGGAGCTCGACCTCGTAGTCCTCGAGCGGCGGCTCGGCGTCCTCGCCCCCGCGGCCCGTCCACCACGTCAGCGCGCCGAGGACGGCGACGACGAGCGCGACGACGAGCAGGAGCTTCCGATTGTCCACGACGGCGCATCCTCGGGGCGGGTCGAAGGGGTGTCAAGCAGGCTTGACAGCGCGGCGGTGGTCCTTATTCCCTGTCCGCATGAGCGACGCGCACGCCCAGCCCGCCGACGATCTGGAGGCGGCGGAGACCGCCCCCACGGTCGACATGGACGACGAGGCCGCCGACGCCGGCGCTGCCCAGGCCGAGCCGGAGGTCGACCCCGATCCGACGCCGGTCCCCCGCCTCGACCCCGTGATCGGCGCCCTCCGCGCCGAGCTGGCGGCCAAGGACGAGCAGCTCCGGCAGTACATCACCGCCTACAAGCAGGCGACCGCGGACATGACGCGGGAGCGCGAGCGGATGGCGAAGGAGCGGGCCACGATCGCCGACGTCGAGAAGATGGCGCTCGCGGGCACGCTCCTGGAGGTGCTCGACAACCTCGACCGCTCGCTGGCGGGCTGCGCGAAGGGGACGGCGGACGACGTCGCGGCGGGGCTGCGGCTCGTCCGGGACCAGTTCTTCGGCGCCCTGGAGGACCTCGGCGTGGCCCGCGTCGACGGCGTCGGCGCGCAGTTCGACCCGAGCGTCCACGAGGCGACGGGCATGATCCCGGCGCAGGGGAACCAGGCGGACCAGGAGATCGTCTACGAGGAGCTCCCCGGCTACACGTTCAAGGGGAAGCTGCTGCGAGCCGCCCGGGTGGTCGTCGCGTCCAAGCCGTAGCCGCGCGCTTCCGTTAGCATCCGCCGATGCTGCGGATCCTCTGCCTTGTCTTCCTGCTCCTCGCGGGCTGCGCGACGCCGTCCGTCGAGCCGGAGACCGCCCCGCCGACCCCCGAGCCGGCCGCCGCGGACGCCGGCGCCGCACCCGCCGCGCCCGCGGTCACCGCCGGCGCCGTCGCGACCGCGCACCCGCTCGGGACCGCCGCCGGCGAGGCCATGCTCCGGGCGGGGGGGAACGCCTTCGACGCCGCCGTCGCCGCCGCCCTCGTCGTGGGTGTCGTCAACCCCCAGTCCAGCGGCCTCGGCGGGGGCGGGTTCGCCGTCTACAAGACCGCCGACGGAGCGCCTGCCTCCCTGGACTTCCGGGAGATGGCGCCGTCGTTCTTCGCCAAGGAGATGTACGAGGACGGGAGCAAGGACCCGCAGCGGGGGCCGTGGTCCACCGGCATCCCAGGCGAGCCCGCCGGACTCGCGGCGCTCCACCGCGCCGGCGGACGGCTCCCCTGGGCCGACGTCGTCGAGCCCGCCCGCGTCGCCGCCGCCGAGGGGTTCGAAGTCGGCCCCGACCTCGCCCGGGCCCTCGCCCGCCGCGCCGACCGGGTCCTCGCCGACGAGGGCCTCCGCGCCGACTTCGCCCCCGACGGCGTCGTCCTGAAGGAGGGCGAGACCTGCGTCCGGGCCGCCCTCGGCGAGACCCTCGCCTACCTCCAGGCCCACGGCGGCGACGCCTTCTACCGGGGACCCCTGGCGATCTCCGTCGCCGGCTTCCTCGCCGGGCAGGGGACCCCCTGGACCGCCGACGAGCTCGCCGCCTACACCGTCCGCGAGCGGCCCGCCCTGACCGGCGCCTACCGCGGGCACGGCGTCCACGCCATGGGGCCGCCGAGCAGCGGCGGGATCGCGATCGTCCAGATGCTCCGCTTCCTCGAGGCCACGGGCCACCACGAGCTCGATCCGGGCGGCGCCGAGCACGTCCGGGGGCTCCTCCACGGCATGGCCCACGCGTTCGCGGACCGGGCGACCTACGGCGGCGACCCCGACTTCGCCGACGTCCCCGTCGCCGCGCTCCTCGCCGAGGACCTCACCGGACAGCTCCTCGAGCGGACCCCCGAGGCCGGCCCCGTCCCCCTCCGCGAGGCCGGCTGGGCGGGGATCACGGGCGCGTCGAAGGTCCTCCTCAACGACGACGGGGGGACGTCGCACCTGTCCGTCCTCGACGGCGAGGGCGGGGCCGTCGCGATGACCCTGACCATCAACCTCGACTTCGGCTCGCTCCAGGCCGACCCCGGCACCGGGATCGTGCTCAACGACGAGATGGACGACTTCGCCGCCGTCACGGGCAAGCCGAACGCGTTCGGGCTGGTGCAGGGCGAGGCGAACGCCCCCGCCCCCGGCAAGCGCCCCCTGTCGTCGATGTCCCCCACGCTCGTGACCGACGCCGACGGCCGCGTCGTCCTCGCCGCCGGCGCCGCGGGCGGGCCCCGCATCATCACCGCCACGCTCCAGACGCTCCTCCACGTCGTCGACCGCGGCATGGGCCCCGAGGACGCCCTGGCGGCTCCCCGCGTCCACCACCAGTGGCTCCCCCCGAAGGTCTGGGCGGAGGGCGGCCTGGCCGCCGAGGCCCGCGCCGCGCTGGCCGCCGAGGGGTTCGCGTTCGTCGACTCCCGCGGTCTCGCCGTCGCCCAGGCGGTGACCTTCGACCCCGCCACGGGCGCGTTCGCGGCGGGCGCCGACCCGCGCGCCGGGGGCAGCGGAGCCGTCGTCGCGCCGTGATGCACGTCGTCCTCGTCGAGCCCCTCATCCCCCAGAACACCGGCGCCGTGGGGAGGCTCTGCGTGGGGACGGGGACGCGGCTCCACCTCGTCGCCCCGATCGGCTTCGACCTGTCCGAGAAGGCGGTCCGACGAGCCGGCCTGGACTACTGGAAAGACGTGGACTTGCACGTCCACCCTTCATGGGATGCTTGCAAGACCGCGATCGACGTTCCGGAGGACCGCTGGACCTTCCTGTCGTCCCACGCGCCCCACCCCTACACCGAGCGCCGCTTCGAACGGGGCGACGTCCTCGTCTTCGGCAAGGAGACGACCGGACTCGGCCCCGACCTGCTGGCGGAGGCGGGCGCGCGGGCGTATACCATCCCGCTGACCGGCCCCATCCGCAGCCTGAACCTGTCGATGTGCGTCGGGATCACGCTCTACGAGGCGCGGCGGCAGATCGAGGAGTCCTGAAGGCATGGCGAAGCGGAGCCTGTCCGGCATCAAGCCCACCGGCACCCCCCACCTGGGCAACTACCTGGGGATGATCCAGCCCGCGATCGCGCTCCAGGAGGAGTACGAGGCGTACTACTTCGTGGCGGACTACCACGCGCTCACGTCCACCCACGACCAGGCCGAGATGCGGGCCGCGGGGTACGACGCGACGGCGATCTTCCTGGCCTTCGGGCTCGACCCCGAGCGGTCGGTGTTCTGGCGGCAGTCGGACGTCCCCGAGGTCACCGAGCTGACGTGGATCCTGTCCTGCATGACGTCGATGGGGCTGCTGGAGCGGGCCCACGCGTACAAGGCGGCGAAGGACAAGGGGGAGGCGGGCAGCATCAACCACGGCGTGTTCAGCTACCCGGTGCTGATGGCGGCGGACATCCTGATGTACGACAGCGACGTCGTGCCCGTGGGGAAGGACCAGGTCCAGCACATCGAGATGTGCCGCGACATGGCGCAGCGCTTCAACCACACGTTCGGGGAGACGCTGAAGCTGCCGCGGCCGTCGGTGAAGGAGGAGGTCCAGACGATCCTCGGGACGGACGGCCGGAAGATGAGCAAGTCGTACGGCAACACGATCCCGGTGTTCCTGCCGCCGAAGAAGCTGCGGAAGAAGCTGATGTCGATCGAGACGGACAGCAAGGGGCTGGACGAGCCGAAGGACCCCGACACCTGCAACGTGTTCACGCTGTACGAGCTGTTCGCGACGGACGCGCAGGTGGCCGAGATGCGGGCCCACTACACCGGGGGCGGGTACGGGTACGGGCACGCGAAGCAGGCGCTGTTCGAGGTGATGGACGGGCACCTGGCGCCGTACCGGGAGCGGTACGAGCAGCTGCGGCCCGACGAGGACACGCTCGAGGACGTGCTCCGGACGGGGGCGCGGCGCGCGGGCGAGGTGGGGCGCGCGGTGATGGACCGGGTGCGGTCCGCCGTGGGACTGGGAGGACGTTGACGTGGCCGAGGTCGATCGCAGCAAGCCGTGGGTCCTGATCCTGGCGGGGGGGAGCGGGCGCCGCTTCTGGCCCGCGTCGCGGCGGGACACGCCGAAGCACCTGCTGCCGCTGGGCGACGGCGGGATCAGCCTGCTCCGGGCGACGGTGGGGCGGGCCCGGACCGTGACCGACGCGGGGCGGGTCGTCGTCGTCACGGCCGCCGACCAGGAGGTCGCGGTGCGGGACGACGTCGGCGAGCTGCTGGCGGACGACAACGTCATCGCCGAGCCGGTCCCCCGGAACACCGCGCCGGCGATCGCGCTGGCGATGGTCCACCTCGCGCTGCGCGGGGCGGGGCCGCACGAGCCCGTGATCGTGGTGCCGTCGGACCACGGCGTGGCCGACGTGGACGCGTGGGGGGCGGCGCTCCGCCGGGCCGTCGACGCGGCCTGCGAGCACAAGGCGATCGTGACGCTGGGGATCCGGCCGTCGTTCCCGTCGACGGGGTTCGGCTACGTCGGGCTGGGCGGCGAGGAGGAGACCGAGGGCGACTCGGACCTGCCCGTGCGGAAGGTCCTGCAGTTCAAGGAGAAGCCGACGGCGGCGGTGGCGCGCGAGTACGTGGCGTCGGGCAACTGGTGGTGGAACGGCGGCATGTTCGTCTTCCGCCTCGGCTACCTCTGGTACGTCATGGGCGACCTGCGGGAGGACCTCGACCTCGCGATGCAGGTGCTCAGCGCGTGCATCCAGCAGGACGATCCGGTCGCGATGCTGGAGGAGTACGGCAAGCTCGAGTCGATCTCGATCGACTACGCCGTGATGGAGCAGGCGCCGTCGATGCTGAGCGTGCCCCTGGACTGCGGCTGGTCGGACCTCGGGAGCTGGGACGCGATGGGGGACCTCGCGGTCGCGGAGGACGTGGTCGCGGTGGAGTCGTCGAACAACGTGGTCTACGCCCCGGGGCGGACGGTCGCGCTGGTCGGCGCCTCGGACCTGGTGGTCGTGGCCACGGACGACGCGGTGCTGGTGGCGCCGCGGGAGCGGGCCCAGGAGGTGCGGGAGATCGCCGCCGCGCTCGAGGCCCGCGGTCGGGACGACCTGCTCTAGGGTGGCTCCTCGATGACGACGCGCGACGAGTCGCTGGCCGCGCCGATCCTGCTGTGCGGGATGCTCGGCGGGATGGTCGGGGGGCTGACGTGCTGCTGCTGGGTGGCGCCCGCGTTCACGTCGCTGTGGGCCGTCCGGTGGGCGCGCAACGTGCGCGGGCCGGGGGTCGCGGTGACGTCGGCGGGGATCCGGGCGGCGCTGCTGTCGGCGCTGCTGATGGCGACGTTCGGGACGGCGATCTTCCTCTACCTCAACGACCCGAGCCGGATGTCGGCGGAGGAGCAGGCGATGCTCAAGGCGTTCGGCGGGGCGGACGTGGCGGACCTCCCGCTGGCCGCGCTGGCGGCGGGGCACGCGGCGATCGCGGGGAGCGTGGGGTTGGGGCTGGGGCTGCTCGGGGCGCTGCTCGGGGGCGGGGGTGCGGGCGCGGCGTCGAGGTCGCGGAAGCGCTCGGCCGCTGCGGGTCCCGCGCCGGCCGCGACGACCGCGGGGGAGCCGGCTTCGAAGCCGAAGGGGGAATGGACGCCGCTGGGAGCGCCCGCGCCCGCCCCGCCGGCAGCACCGGCGGAGGTTCCGGCGTCCGTGCCCGCGGCGTTGCCGGACGACGTCGAGCCGGTGCACGCCGACCCGAAGTCCGAGGAGGCGGCCTGGACGGACGACGAGTAGACGTCGCCGTCGGGGCGGCCCTGTTCGTCGCCGCGGCGATCCCGGCGGTGATCGTCGGGCGGACGATGCTCTTCCCCGAGGAGGCCCTCGATCCGGTCCTCGACGGCTTCCAGCTGCTCAACGGCGGGGGGCTGACGCACAACCACAACCCGCGGTTCGGGTACGGCCGGCCGGTCAGCTACGTGCCGCTGCTCGCGCTGTCGGACGGGCTGGCGACGTTCGCGCTGCTGCGGTCGCTCTGTACGGCCGCGGTGGCGCCGCTGGTCTACGCCGCCGCGCGGGTGCTGGGGGCGACGCGGTCGGGGGCGCTGGCGGGCGGCGCGATCGTGGCGGTGTCGCCGGATCTGCTCCAGACGGTCGCGTCGGGCCACGAGGCGTACCTGTCGGCGGAGCTGGCGGCGGTCGCGGTACTGGGGTTCGCGCTGATGGCGGCGGGGGACGTCGGCCCGGGGAGCGAGGCTGGGGCGGGGAGCGGGGAGGCCGGGCGGTCGGGCGCCGGGGGCGGCGCGGGGCGCGGCCTCCGGCCGTGGGCGGGGGCCGCGCTGTTCGGGGCGGCGTTCCCGCTGGCGGCGATGAACCACCCGTTCGCGACGGGGCTGATCCTGCTGCCGGTCTTCGCAATGGCGGCGCCCGCCCCGTTCCCGACCCGCGCCCGCAGCGCCGCCTGGTTCGTCCGCGCCGCGGCGCCGTCGACGGTCGCCCTCGGGCTGGCGATCGGGTTGCTGCTGCCCCACCTCCGGGTGCTGGAGCGGGTCGGCTTCAGCGAGCTGGCGCGGCCCGAAGGGGGGGAGGCGATGGGGGCGGCGGCGATCCCGGGGCTGTTCGGGTCGAGCCCGGCGCTCGGCGCCGTGGTCCTGCTCGCGGCGCCGCTCGCGGCGCTGGCGGCGGCGTGGCTGCAGCCTGACGCGGGGCGTGCCCTGGCGCGCGGTGCGGGGGACGACGGCGCCGGGGACGCCTCGGGATCGGCGGGGGCCTCGGCGCGAACGGTGATCCTCGTCGCCGCGGCGGCGCTCACGGGCGTCGTCGCGGTCGCCTGGGCGGGCACCACGGCGACCGACGTCAACCCCTGGTACTGGCGCCCTGTCATCCCCCTGGGCGCCGTCTGCCTCGCCCTCGCCGCCCGCGGGTGGGTCGCGACCACCGTCGTCGCCCTCGCCGCCGCCCTCGCCGTCGCGCAGGCCGTCGACCGGCTCGTCGACCCCGCGGAGGAGCTGCCCTGGACGGTCCTCCGGGCCGACGTGGTCGACCTCGTCGCGGAGCACGTGGACGCGGCCGGCCCGGGGTGGGCGGTCGCGGGGTACGGCGTGCCGGCGGGGCAGCGGCGCCCGGAGCTGATGCCGTTGGCGGTGGACGCCGTCCTGGCGGGCCGGCGGGACCGCTGGGCGGGGGACGTGAACGCCATGGGGGGCAGCCCGACGATCGTGCAGGTCGAGGGCCCCGGGTACGTCGGACGCACCCCGCCGCCCGGGCTGACGGTGGTCGGCGCGGGTCCCGAGGGCATCACCCTGGCGGTCGAGGACGACGCCGACGCGAGGATGGCCGGCAAGTGGCTCTGTCGCGGCCGCACCGACACCGTGCGGTACGACGACCTGCGAGACTTCCTCGGGGTCCTTCACGATGGCCGCACGGTCGCGGAGGGCCGTCCGCCGGGCGTTTCGGGGTGCGTCACGACACAGGACTGACAGGCTCGGAGCCCCACCCTCGTGCCAGACGGGTCGTCTGGCCCCCAAGTGGGCGCTTCGCTGCCCACCTCGTGCGCAGACGGGTCGTCCGGCCCCCAAATGGGCGCTTCGCTGCCCACCTCGTGCGCAGACGGGCCGTCTGGACCTCAGGTGGGCGCTTCGCTGCCCACCTCGTGCGCAGACGAGTCGTCTGGCCCCAAAATGGGCGCTTCGCGGCCCAGCTCGTGCGCAGACCGGGCGTCTGGCCCCCAAATGGGCGGGTCGCCGCCCACCTCGTGCGCAGACGGGCTGTCTGGACCTGCTCCCGGCCCGCGGGTCAGCGGCTCAGCGCTCGCCCCACTTGTCGATCTTGCCGTCAGCGTTGAGGTCCCACCCCGCGCGCTGCATCACGCCGTCGGTGTAGTACTCCCAGTAGTCGATGTTCTTGTCGCCGGTGGTGTCCATCTCCAGCCGCGCGAGCTTGCCGTCCTCGTAGTAGCGGATGAGGTCGGGGTGGCCGTCGAAGCTCGTGTCCCACTCGGCGCGGATGCGCTCGCCCGCGCTGTAGAAGTCCGTCCAGTCGTACTGCCCGTCGAAGTCCGCGTCGATCTGCTCCTGCGTCATCTCGCCGTCCTTCCAGGACTGGATGACGTCGAACTTGCCGTCGAAGTTGAGGTCGATCTCCTTCCGGATCAGCCGGATCCCCTCGGTCCCCTCGCCGTCGCGGTAGTAGTTGATGACGTCCGGCTCCTCGTTGCCGTTCAGGTCCAGCGTGACCTTCTTGTAGCCGTCCTCCTCGAACTCCTGCACCGGATCGACCCACTCGTCTTCGTCGGCGCCGCCCTTCTTCCCCTTGCCGGCCTGGTTGGCGCCGGTGCACGAGGTGAGGACGAGGGCCGAGGCGGCGGACAGCACGAGCAGCAGTCGGAGCGAACGCATGGTGGCAAGGGTAAGGCTCGGGCCGAAAACGGTCAACGCGGGCACACGCGTGCGGGCATGATGCGCCGATGCGCGCCGCCGCCCTCGTCGTCGCCGCCCTCCTCCTCGTCGCCGCCGACGCCGTCGAGGAGCCGCGCGACGTCGTCGGCTTCTCCGAGCACGGCTCCGTCCTCGGACCCATGGAGCGCCACAAGGAGCCCGACGACCCCGAGGCCGCCCTCGGCACCTTCCTCGCCGGCCTCGAGGCCATGGGGGAGGCCCGCTACGAGGACGCCGCCAAGCTGTTCGACCGCCTCGCCGAGTCCACCGGCTGGCCCGAGGCCGCCTACAACGCCGCGCTGGCGTGGTACGCCCACGGCGCCTACGACGTCGCCCTGCAGCGCGCAGATCGCGTGGCCGAGGTCCTCCCCGACGACGTCGGCGCCATGTACCTCCGCGGGGTCCTCCTCCAGGCGATCGGCCGCCACGAGGACGCCGTCGCCGTCATCGAGCAGTCCCTGGCCCGCTCCCGCGAGCTCGGCCGCCGCGTCGACGAGGCCGTCGGCTTGCTCAACCTCGGCGCGTCGTCCCGCCTCCTCGGCCGCCCCGACGACGCCCTCCGCCACTACCGCGCCGCCCGGGACCTCGGCGGCGAGCTCGGCCTGACCACCATCGTCGCGGCGTCGTGGATGGGGGAGGGGAACGTCCACCTCGCCACCGGCGACCGCGCCGCCGCCGACGCCGCCCTGGCCTCCGCCCGTCGCCTCGGCAAGACCAAGGGCTTCGGCGCCGCCGCCGCCGACGCCGACCTCAGCCTCGCCGCGGTCGCCCTCGCCGAGGGGAAGCCCGACCGCGCGCGGCGCCTCCTCGAGGGGGCCGCCAAGGAGATCAGCGAGCTCCCGGTCGACTCGATGCGGGCGTCCATGCTCCTGACCGTCGCCCAGCTCCAGCGCGAGCTCGGGGAGCGGGAGGCCGCGCAGGTCTCGCTGGACGAGTCGATGCGGCTCTTCGACCGGGCCGGGATCGAGGTCGGCCGGGCCCACGCGCTGCAGTACCAGGGCGCCTGGGCGATGGCCGACGGGGAGCTGGACCGGGCCGACCGGCTGCTCGAGTCCGCGCGCGCCATCCAGGAGTCCTTCCAGGTGCCGTTGGCCCTCGCCGAGACGTGGAAGCACCTCGCCGACCTCCGCCTCCGGCAGGGGCGGCTGGACGAGGCGCTGGCGTTCGCCGAGCAGGCGGTGGGGACGCTGGCGGGGGCCGGCGCCGTCGAGGCGGAGCGGGGCGCGCTGGTGGTGCTCGCGTCGATCCGGGCGGCGCGCGACGAGCTGGGTGCCGCCCGGGAGGCCGCGGAGCGGGCCGTCGAGCTCGCCGAGCGGGTGGGGGACGTCCACGAGGCCCACCTCGTCCGGAGTGAGCTCGCCATCATCGAGGCCGCCGCGGGGAACCTGGACGCCGCGCGCGCCCACGTCGCGGCCGTCCCCAAGGCGGCCTGGGCGGCCCTGCCCGCCCGCCAGCGGGCCCGCGTCGCGCTGCAGCTCGCCTGGAGCCTCCACCGCGCCGGGGACCTCGCGGGCGCCGAGGCGGAGGGGCGCCGCGCCCTCGGGATCGCGACGGGGGACGAGGCAGCTGCTCCGGCGGGCGCCGAGGCCCGCGGCGGGGGAGGCGCGGACGGCGGAGCACCCGACGGCTCCCCGGGTTCGGTGTCCTCCTCCGGCCTCGCCGACCTGGCGGCGTCCGCCCGCGAGGTCGTGGTGTTCGCCCTGTTGGACGCGGGCCGGTCCGAGGACGCCGACGCGTTCCTCGCCGAGCAGTCGATCGCGGGGGGCGAGCTGTCCGACGCGGTCGGCCGGCGGCGCCGGGTCGACGCCTTCAACGCCGGGGTCGACGCCTACGAGGCCGGCGACCTGCCCGGCGCGATCGCGCACTTCGAGTCCGTGTGGGCCGATCCCGACGCCGGCGAGGACCACCGCGCGAGCGCCGGGAAGGCGCTGGCAGGGGCGCTCCGGGGGCACGGCCACGCCCTCCGCGACGGCGGCGACCTCCCCGGGGCGGCCGCCGCGTTCGAGCGGTCGGCGTCCGTCGCGGCAGAGCTGGGGGACGTCGCCGCCGAGGCCCGCGCGCGGGTCCACCAGGCGTCCGTCCACGCCGCCGCCGGCGACCCCGCCCGGGCCGGCGCGCTCGCGTCGGACGCCGCCGCCCTCGCGACCGGCGCGGGCGACCGGGCGCTGGCGGGCGAGTGCTGGACCATCGCCGGCCAGTCGCTGTTCGAGGTCGACGCCGCCGCCAGCCGGACCGCCTTCCTTCGCGCCCTGGAGGCGTGGGGGACGACGCCGGAGAGCCTTGGCAGCCGGGCGTCGGTCACCTACAACCTCGCCGTCCTCGAGTTCAACGGGGGCTCGGGCGCGGACGCGAAGGTCCGGCTCGAGGAGGCGAAGGTCCTCGCCGGGCAGGCCGGTGACGGGGCCCTCGTCCAGCAGATCGACGACCTCCTCGCGGCGATCGCGGAGCAGGAAGCAGGCTGATGGCGGACGAAGAGAGCAAGGACCCCCGGATCGACGAGGCGGTCGCCTGGGACCAGACCGTGCTCGACGCGCTGGCGCCGCGCATGCAGGCGGCCGTGGAGCTGCGCCAGGAGGGGCGGGACGACAAGGCCGAGGCGATCTTCCGCGAGATCCTCAAGAGCGAGCCCCGCCTCGCCGAGCCGCGCCTCGAGCTGGCCCAC
Organism: uncultured Rickettsiales bacterium; assembly: GCA_964344575.1. Classification (GTDB taxonomy): domain Bacteria; phylum Myxococcota_A; class UBA796; order UBA9615; family UBA9615; genus JAAESI01. Next base: position 12,913 of record CAYFOA010000224.1, read on the forward strand.
CTCGCGGCGCTGCGGGAGGACTGGGACGAGGCCCAGACGCAGGCCCGCCTCGCGGTCGCGACCCTGGTCGCGGGGGGGCAGTGGACGATGGACGTCGAGCCCGCGCCGCTGCTCAGCTTCGCGATGAACCTCCTCGGCGAGACGCTCGTCCGGGCGATCGAGGGGGGCGACCTGTTCCTCCGCGACAAGGACCGGTTCAGCAAGACGTGGAACGAGGCGGCGGCGCTCTTCGCCGAGGCGAAGAAGATCGACCCCACGAACGACGACGCGCGGCGCAACGCGGTCCGCTACCGCCCGATCTGAGGGGCGAACCCGGAGGGGGGAGGGCGAGCCCGCTCGCGGGTGGTCGCCAAGCCGGACGCTCCAGCCCCCCCTCGGCGCGAGCACCCCCGGGAAGGTCCGCCGGGGCGGACACTCCCGACCCCCCTCGGCGCGAGCACCCCCGGGAAGGTCCGCCGGGCGGACACTCCCG
>CAYFOA010000225.1:0-13287 GCA_964344575.1 uncultured Rickettsiales bacterium
ACGACGACGCCACCGACGACGACGACGACACCACCAGCGGCGACCCGGTCGATCCGCCGGACGCGATGGTCGGCGAGACCTACTGCCTCGACTGGTCGACGGCGAACATCACCGATCCGCCCGACATCGCCACGCTGCTGGGCATCGCAGGCATCGACCTGAACGACTACCGCATCCTCCTCAACCCGACCGCCGTCGACGACGCCGGGGGGACGATGGACCTCCTCGGGGCCGCCGCCAGCGCCGGCACGTGCACCCAGGACCTCACGCTGGAGACGTTCGCGCTCGACGACGCGACCTGGACGAACCCCCACTTCGAGTCGCAGCCGACCGACCTGAGCTTCAACGCCGGCCCCGACATCGGCACGCTCTCGCTGCTCGGCGCGGTCCTCGCGGGCGACTTCGCGATCACCCCGTCCACCGACCAGATCGTGAACAGCAGCATGGACGGCTGGCTCGACGTCTCGAACCTCAGCGGCGCCTGCTTCGTCCTGACCTGCGTCACCTGCCCCACGGGCGCCGGCGACTGCGCCGCGTTCGCGTTCGACTCGGCCGTCTGGGACGCGACCGGCAACGGCCCCCTGACGCCCGTCCCCTAGGGTCCGTCTCGCCAGAACGCGAAACGCCCGGCCGGGGTCCCTCGGCCGGGCGTCTCGGTTGTCCCTCCGCGGGGAAGGTCGGGCGCTACTCGGCGGCCTCCTCGGGGTTGCCGGCGAGCGAGGCGTAGACGTACGCCAGGATGCCGAGCTGGACGCTGACGAGGAGGACGTAGACCACCGGGAACGTCAGCATGTAGAGCAGCGACAGGATCTCGACGCCGATGAAGCCGACGATGACCGAGCCGATCATCCAGGGGATGAGGACGGCGAGCACGATCACGAAGTTCGCCCCGAACACCTGCCACTTGTTGCCGTCCATCAGGTTGTTGGACTCGCGCAGGGCCTCGATCGGGTTGGTCCCCCGGTCGAGCACCAGCAGCGGCGCGAGCAGCCACGCGTGGGCGATGACGAGGCCCGGGATGTAGGCGAAGAGGACGCCGACGAGGATGCCGGTCTGCATGAAGATGAGGACGAGGAAGAACTCGCCCATCTGCTTGCGGTACTTGCCGTCGAAGATCTCGAGGGGCGAGACCGCGCGGCCCGTGCCCATCTTGCTGACGATGCCGAGCAGACCGATGGTCGTGCCGACGTTGAGGTAGGGGATCCAGAACGTGATGCCCCAGAGGATCACGGCCCCCACGAGGTTGACGGCGTTCCGAATGCCGATCTGGATGCCGTTGGTGATGGTGTCGACGAAGCCGAGCCGAGTGCCTGCTGCCATTGGGGAACCTCCTCCTGCCTGGGAGGCATTCCCAAGGCCGCGACGTTATAGGGGATCTCGACTCAGGTATCCAAGCCCCGCCAACTGCCGTTCGAGGGCGGCGGGATCGGATCCCGGCCCGGTCGGCGGATCACGCCACGGCAGCTCGTCCGTCCAGCCGACGTCGCAGCTCAGCACGTTCGCCATCGGGCGGCCGTCCAGACGCCGGGGGACCTCGATCCCCAGCAGGGCCAGCGCCGTCGGCGTCAGGTCGAGGAGCCGCGTTCGGCCGACGTCGCCGCTGACGACGATCCCCGGCCCGCCCGCCACGAGGACGCCGTCCATCCGGTGGTTCCCCGTGTGACGGACCGCCGCCTCCGCCGTGACGACCCCCGGGGGGCCGATCTCCCGCCCCGACCGCGTCATCCAGCGGTACTCGCGCGGCACCACGACGAGGTCCGGCCCGTGCTCGGTGTGCGGCCCCGCGTACAGCTCGTCGCCCCGGAACACCGCGTCGATCTCGGGGACCGCCCCCAGCCGCGCCGCGATCCGGTCGAGCAGCGCGTCCGCCGCCGGCCCCGGCTCGACCTGCCCGTTCGGCTCGCGCCCCCGCAGGTTCAGCCAGACGCACCCGAAGAGGCCCCGGCTGTAGGCGACGGTCGCGTCCCAGTCGATGTCCCCGAACGTCGCCGGCCCCGCCTCGCGCCGGAACCAGCCGGTCCGCCGCCACGTCCGCCGCACGCTCAGCCAGCCCTCCTCCTCGAGGACCGCGTTGAGGTAGAGGTCGCCGTCGAGGTCGCCGAAGCCGTGGTCCGACATGACGAGGACGGTCGCCTCGTCGCCCGCCGTCCGGAGGAGCCGCCCGAGGGCGTCGTCGAGCTGCCGGTAGCAGTCCCGCACGGCGTCCGCGAACTGCCACCCGGGCCGCCTCATCTGCTTCCAGAACGCGTGCTGGACCCGGTCCGTGGCGACGTAGACGACCACCGCGAGGTCCGGCCGCTCCCGCTCCAGCAGCCGCCCGGCAACGTCCGTCCGCGCCGCCACCATCGCCTCCGAGGCCCGGAGGAAGTCCGCGGGGTCCTGGTGCTCGTAGGCGTTGGCGTCGATCCGGTAGCCCGGGACCTCCTGCTCGATCTGCCCCGCGAGCGCGCGCGGCCAGGTGGCGCCGTCGAGGGACGCCGCCCCTACGCCGGGGACGAACAGGCCTTCGATCTCCGGAGACGGGTGGGTCAGGGGGACGTTGACGATCAGCGAGCGGAGGCCGCAGTCGCCGGCGACGTCCCACAGGGTGGCGCCGTGGCGGCGGGTCGCGTCGGTCGGCTGGACCTCGTACGTCCCGGGGACGACGTGGCCGAAGTCCCACACCCCGTGGCGCCCCGGGTTCAGCCCCGTGAACGCCGACGTCCACGCCGCCGGGGAGAGGGGGTGGATCAGCGACCGGAGCGGCGAGAAGCAGCCTCGCTCCGCCACCGAGGCGAGGTGCGGGAGGGTCCCGTCGGCCATCCAGGGACCCACCAGCTCGGGGGTGGCCCCGTCCCAGCCGACGATCAGCAGCGGCTTCGCGGGGCGGTCGGGGTGCGCCGGCTTCACTCGACGAGGCCCGCCTGCAGCACCGCCAGCAGCTCCTCCCCCACCGGCCCCAGGCCGCGCCCGGCGGACGCCAGGTCGTGAGCCTCCTCGGGGTCCTCGGCGAGGGAGTGGAGCGTCGCCTCGGCGGTGCGCGGACGCCACGGCGCGTCCACGGGGACGGTCAGCTTCCACTCCTCGGTGCGGACCCCCGCGAAGTGGCGGTCGGCGAAGACCAGCGAGGTGTGGACGGGGCCGCGCTCCCAGCCGTGGACGAACGGCTCCAGCGACGTCCCCCGGCCGCCCTTCAGGTCGAGGAGATCGAGGACGGTGGGGGCGAGATCGGCGGTCGAGACGATCGCCCGGCGGGCGCCGGTGGGGAGCCCCGCGCCGCCCCGGAGGCCCATCACGAAGGGGACGCGGAGGTGCGAGTCCCAGGGGCGGTCGGGGGCCTCGGGGTGGCCGCCGAGCTCCATCCCGGAGGCGCCCGCGAGGACCACGAGCTGGGGACGATCGCGCGACGAGGCGGCCTGCGCGACCCGGGCGACGGTCCCCCGGAGGTCGCCCACGAGGCGGAAGTAGCGGTCCCGGAGCCGGCCCGACTCGGTGGTGTCGGCGTGCAGCGGACGGGCGCTGCTGCCGAGGTGGACGAAGGCGAGGACGGGTCGGTCGGGGCGGTCCCGGAGGGCGGCGGCGAGGGCGTCGGGGGCGGCGGCGCGATCGGCCACGGGGACGACGACGTCGAACGAGTCCCCCGCCTTGGCGGGCAGCTCCCCCTCGGCGATGAGCACGGAGTTCGGGGCCACGTCCGCGAGCGAGCCGGGGCCCGGGGCGGCGTCGAGGTTGAGGACCAGCTCGCCCCGCAGCGCCGACAGGAGCGACCGCCGCGCGTCGCCGGACGGGGCAAAGGCGCGCTCGAACACGAGGAGGTCCTCGGGGGGGAGGCCGAGGTCGGACGCGAGATCGGCGGCCCCGACCGCGTCGGCGCGCAGCCCCCCGACGTGGATCACGAGGACGTCGAGCCCGAGGGGGACGCGCGAGGGATCCGGGCGACGCGTCTCCGCCCGCACGAAGAAAAGGCCGAGGAGGACCAGCAGCAGCGCCGCCGCCGCCGCCTTGTCGCGCCCGCTCCAGCCGTCGGGCGGAGCCGTCGGGGGCCCTTGCGTCATCGCCGGGCAAGCTAGCATCGAGCCGTGCACCGCATCTGGATCGGGGAGACGTCGCCGCCGCCGCCCCTGGCCGGGGTGCTGGCGGCGTTCCTCGCCCGCCGGGGGGAGGACTTCGCGCTCGTCCCCGACCCCGCCGACGCCGACTGGGTCCACGTCGAAGCGGGCACGGACGCTCCCGAGGTCCGCCCCGGCGCCGTCGTCTTCGGCGCCGTCCCCCCGCACGACGCCGTCGCCACCCTCGCCGCCGTCGACGACCTCGACGCGCTGCCGATCACCACCTGGTGGGGGTTCGGCTGGCGCGGCCCGGCGTTCCGCATGCTCGCCGGCCGGGGCGACGACCGCGTCCGCTCCGTCGACCACGCCCTCCGGGAGGTCGTCTACCTCGTGGAGACCTACGGCTCCGGTCACCTGATGTTCGACGACGAGGACCTGGGACGCTGGCGAGGCTGGGCCGACGCCTTCGCCGAAGGGCTCGCCCACCTCCCCTGGGAGCTCACGTGGGAAGCCACGATCGGCGGACGGCGCGTCCATCGGCGATAATCCCCAGGTGCGACTGCAGGTCGAGGTCACCAACCGCTGCTCGATGGGGTGCACCTCGTGCGCGCGCCACCACTGGGACGACGGGGCCAACCCGAGCGGGGACATGACCGCCGAGACGTTGGCCGATCTCGGCCCCTTCCTGGCGGCCTCCCGGGAGGTCACGATCGGCGGCTACGGCGACCCCACCGAGGGCCCCCTGCTCCTCCCCGCGGTCCGCGCCGCGAAGGCCGCGGGCTGCTCCGTCCGGATGATCACGGGCGGCGCCAAGCTGACGGTCCGGCTCCTGAAGGACCTCGCCGAGGCGGGGCTCGACCGGCTCGTCCTGTCGATGGACGGGGCCACCGACGCGACGCTCAAGGCGCTCCGCGGCGTCCCCTTGCGCGCGTGGCTGAAGTGGATCCGGGCGGCGCGCCCGCTCCGGCCGATCGTCCAGCTCAACTTCGTCGCCCAGTGGCCCAACGTCGCCGAGCTCCCCGACCTCGTCCGCCTCTGCGCCGGCGAGGGGGTCGCGGGCATCCACGCGTTCCACCTCAAGAGCTACACGCCGGCGACGCGGGACCGCTGCTTGCTGACGGATCCTTCCGCCGCCCAGCCCCACCTCGACGCCGCCGCCGAGCTCGCCGCCCGCCTCGGCGTGTTCCTCCACCTCCCCGACGCCTCGGACTGCCGCCAGCCCTTCGAGCACCTCTTCGTCCGCCACGACGGCAGCGTCCGCGGCTGCTGCTCGGGGCTGTTCGAGCCGGCCGACTTCGGCCTCGTCGCGGGCCGGCTCGAGGACGGGCTCGACGCGCTCTGGAACGCCCCCCCGCTGACCCGCTTCCGCGCCGCCTACGAGGGCGACGGCGACTTCCCCGCGACGTGCTCGACGTGCGCCTTCCGGACGCCGACGTTGGAAGCCCACACGCGCCCCCTGCGCCCCCTGCAGGTGCTCCGTGCGTGAGCAGCTCCGCCTCCTGAAGCACCTCACGTGGTGGGACCTCGTCGCGCAGTACTTCGGCTCCTGGGTGGGCCTCCTGTGGAACGTCATCCTCCCCGCCCTGGTGATCCTCGTGTACCTCGCGGTGTTCGAGCTGAGCCCGAAGTTCGCGTTCGGGGGCTGGAACGCCGTCGGTGGGTACGGCGTCAACCTCGTCGCGGCGCTCGTCCCCTGGCTGCTCTTCCAGGAGGGGGTCAGCCGCGGGGCCAACGCGTACGTCGACCAGCGGCACCTCCTCACCCAGGTCCCCGTCCCCCCGGCGCTCTACCCGCTGGCCAACGTCGCGTCCGCCGTCTTCCGCCACTTCGTCGCGCTGGCGCTGCTCGCCGCCATCCTCGGCGCGGCGGGCATCTGGACGGGGTGGCGCTGGCTCGGGCTGCTGTACGTCATCCCCATCGTGGTCGCGATGACGGCCGGCTGCGCGCTGGTGGCGGCGTGCCTCACGGCGCTCCACCGGGACGTCGGTCCGACCGTCGCCGCGGCGATGTTGCCGCTCTTCTTCACCACCCCGGTCATCTATCCTCCCCACGTAGTACCCGAAGCTCTCCGCGTCGTGATGGACCTGAACCCCATGACCCCCCTCGTCGTCGCCTACCGTGACCTGCTGGTGACCGGCGTGGACCCGCTGCCCGGCGGCCTGCTCTGGTCGGCGGCCGTGGCGGTCGTGGTGGTCGCGCTGGGGGCCCTGTTCGTCCGCAACGTCGGCCCCGAGCTCGCGGAGCGCCTCGGATGAGCGCCGTCGTCGTCCGGGGGCTCTGGAAGCGGTTCCGGATGCGGAAGCCGCAGACCGATCACTGGGCGCTGCGCGCGATCGACTTCACCGTCGCGCGGGGCGGCGCGCTGGGGGTGATCGGGGCGAACGGCTCGGGGAAGTCGACGCTGCTGCAGATCCTCGCGGGGGTGCTCCGGCCGACCCTCGGCGAGGTCCGGACCGAGGGCCGCGTCGTCGCCGTCCTCAACCCCACGGCCGGCTTCCACCCCGACCTCGCGGGCCGCGCCAACGTCCGCATGCTGGGCTCGCTCCACGGCTTCGACGCCCGCGCGATCGAGGCGAAGATGGACTCCATCGTCGAGTTCAGCGGCCTCGAGGCGTACATCGACCAGCCGCTCCGGACCTACTCCGCGGGCATGATGATCCGCCTCGGCGTCAGCACCGCCTGCCACCTCGAGCCCGAGGTGCTGCTCGTCGACGAGGTCCTCAGCGCGGGCGACCTGGCGTTCCAGCGGAAGGCGGCGGGCATGGCGCGCCACCTCCGGTCCGAGGGCTGCGCGCTCGTGATCTCGACCCACGCCCTGGGCGACCTCGCCACGCTGTGCGACCGGCAGATGCTCCTGGAGCGCGGCGAGATCAAGGCCGAGGGGAGCGCCGACGAGGTCGTCGCGACCTACATGCAGCGGATCGACGAGGCGGGCGGCCGGATCGAGCCCGGAGCGCCGCCCGTGGCGGGTGCGCGACCGACCGCCCCGACCCGGGACGTCGTCATCACGTCCATCATGATCAACGGAGTCAAGGACCCGGACCACGTCGAGGCGCACAGCGGACGCCCGATGACGATCGAGATCGGCTGGGAGGCGAACGAACCCGTCGACGACGCCGTCTTCCGGGTCCAGTTCTACCGAAACGACGGCCTCTTCGTGCACGGCCAGAACACGGTCCGGCACGGCGTCCAGACGGGGGTCCTCCACGGCTCCGGGGTGACGAAGCTGCACTACGACGTCTTCGGCCTCCTCGCAGGCGACTACTACGTCGCCGTGGGCATCTGGCCGGACGAGTACCGGAGCTACACCACGGGCGAGGCGTACGACCACCGCCCCAGCGCCTGCATCCTCCGCGTCGGCGCCCCCCGGGAGATGGGCGGGGGCGTGGCGGGGTACCCCTGCTCGTGGTCGATCGAGACGCGGCCGCGCCTCGTGGAGGTCTCGGAGCCCGAGCAGGAGCAGGGGGCGTGAGCCGCCGCCGCGTCGCCGTCGTCTCGTCGTGTCCGCCGCCGAAGGCCGGGCAGCCGGTGACGGGGGGCGGGCTGCGGACGCTCCAGCTCGTCGAGACGGTCCGTGCGGCGGGGCACGTGCCGTCGCTGATCGTGGGCGGCGAGGGGCTGGCCGAGCGGCTGAAGAAGCTCCGTCCGTCGGCGGTCGTGCTGGAGCAGTGGGCGCTCGCCGCCCACCTCGGGGACTTCGCCAAGCCGGTGGCGATCGACCTCCACGGCTCGCTCCTGCTGGAGAACGTCTACCGCCGCGGCGACGTCGAGCTGACGATGGACGCGGGCGCGAAGATCGACGCGCTCCACCGGGCCGACCTGCTGCTCGTGCCGTCCGTGGCGCAGCTGTCGTGGTTCGGGTCGTGGGCGACGCTGGCGGGTTTCGATCCGACGGACCTGCCGCTGCAGCTGCTCCCCCTCGCGCTCCCCGGCGAGCCGGTCCGCCGCAAGGCGAAGAAGCCGGCGCTGCGGCTGGTCTACGGCGGCGCGCGGTGGCCGTGGATCGACTCCCGGGACGCTCTCGTCGCGGCCGCCGGTCACCCGCTGGACGTCTTCACCTACGAGCCCCCCCGCGAGGGGCCGGCGTTCGACGAGGAGCTGGGGACGTGGGCCGAGGTCGACGACCAGCTGACCGGCCGGGACGGCGTCACCCTGCACGGGCGCACGCCTCACGCGAAGTTCGTCCAGCACCTCCGGACGACGGCGACGGTCGCGCTGGACGCGTGGGTCCCGAACCCGGAGCGCCTCCTCGCCGCGACGACGCGCACGGTCGAGTACCTCCACGCGGGGCTGCCCGTCATCACGATGGCGGCGGCGTCGTGGGCGCCCGCGCTGCTCCGGACCGGCGCGGGGTGGACGATCCGCGACGCGTGGGACCTCCCCGCGCTCCTGGAGTCGCTGACGCCGGCGGCGATCGCGCGGGCCAGCGCGGCGGCGACGGAGCTGGCCCGGACGGAGCACACGATCGAGGCGGCGGGGACGGCGCTGACGGAGTGGCTGGAGTCGCCGTCGCACGCGAACCGGGGGCCGACCCTGCCGGCGCGGCTGCTGGCGGTGGAGCGGGAGCACCTCGACGAGGAGCTGGCGAGCCGCGACCGGTCGCACCTGGCGATCGTCGAGGGGCTGAAGGACGCCCAGGCGGCCGAGCTGGACGCGCTCAAGGCGAAGGCGGCGGCCGACATCGACGCGCTGTCGGCGGCCCACCGGGAGACGGTGGAGGGGATCAGCGAGGGGCACCGCCAGGAGACGGCGAAGATCCTGGCCGACCGGCAGCGCGAGATCCGGGAGATGATCGAGCACTGGCAGGGCGAGCTCGACGGGCTCCGGCTGCGGCTCGAGGGGGAGCTGAAGGCGCAGGCCGAGCGGCACGCCGACGAGCTCCGCGCGGTGCAGGCCGAGCGCGCCGAGGAGCGGAGCCGGCAGCAGGAGGAGATCCAGGCGCTGGCGGAGGCCCACCGCGTCGAGACGAGGGCCGCCGCGGAGGACGCCCGGAAGGAGCGCGACGCCGACCGCGACCGGCACGAAGCCGAGGTCGAGCGCCTCATCCAGACCCAGCGGGAGGAGATGGAGACGGCGCGGGGGGCGCGGGAGGCCGAGGTGCAGCAGATCGTCGGCCAGTGGCAGGCCGAGCTGGCGCAGGCGGACGCGCAGCGGACGGGCGAGATGGAGACGGCGGACGAGCGGCACCGCGCCGAGATCGAGGCGGCGGTCGCGGACTGGCAGGGCAAGCTCGACGACGCCCGGGAGCGGCTGCGCGCCGCGAAGGCGAGGCACGCGGAGGAGATCGCGCGGCTCAAGGTGGAGCTCGGGGCGGCCGAGAGCCGCGCCGCCACGCTGCAGGAGGAGGCGCCGCCGGGGCGGTCCCGGATCCGCGTCCCGAACCTCCCCGGCCGCTCGGGGCAGGCGCTACGGCTCGCTCGGCTCTGGGTCGAGCACGCCCTCGACCGCGACAACTGACCGGAACGGCTCGGCCTTGTTCCCGATCCCGGCGCCACACGTCGGGCCCACGCAGCACCGCACGTAGTACTCGGCCCCGAGCTCCCAGCCGATCGGGACCCGGAGCGCGTAGGCGCCGGTCCCCGCGGCCTGCATCGGCGGCGCCTGCTGGAACGCCACCGGCGAGGGGAGCACCTCGCGCCACAGCACCTCGGGGACGCAGTCGACGTTCCCTCCGCTGAGGCGCACCTGGATGACGGGGTCGCCGGGCTCGTGCTCGAGGACGGGCCAGCGCTCGGGCTCGGCGTCCGCGGCCCCCGAACCCTCGGAGCAGCCCAGCAGCGCGACGATCACCACGGCCCAGCAACGCACGGACCAGACGCTACCATTGGGGGGATGCGCGTCCTCATGGTCCACCCCCACGACGTCTACTCGCCGTTGGAGCCGTGGACCATCCGCATCACGTCGATCGCCCGCTGCCTGGAGGCGCTGGGGCACGAGGTCAGGCTCGTCTACCACCTCGCCGACCCGACGCAGCAGCCGGGCGACGTCCGCCACCGGCAGGAGTTCCCGTTCGAGACGATCCCGCGCATCCGCCACATGGGGGTCGGAGTCCGGAAGTCCCTGGAGATGGCGGAGCTGGCGCGGTGGGCGGACGTCGTCCACGTCCAGAAGTGCCTCGCCCACGCCGCGCTGCCGGCCGCGTTCGCCGCGTTCCGCAACCGGATCCCGCTGCACTACGACTGGGACGACCACGAGGCCGCGATCTACGAGGAGGCCTCGGGGGCGCGCGACAAGCACTGGCGCCGGATCGACCGGTTCGAGCGGGCGCTGCCGCTGGTCGCGGAGACGACGTCGGTGGCGTCGGCCGCGCTCCGGGAGCAGGCGCGCGCCCTGGGGGTCTCCGACGACCGCCTCTTCGACGCCCCCGTCGGCGCCTCCCCCGACCGCTTCGTGGGGGGCGGGGACGGCGAGCGGACCCGCGCCGAGCTCGGCCTCACCGAGGGGCCGATCGCGCTGTACCTCGGCCAGCTCGCGGGCGCGCACGCGGCGCCGCTCTTCCTCGACGCCGCCGCCCAGGTCGCGTCACGCGTCCCCGACGCGGGCTTCGTCGTCGTCGGCGGGGGGCGGACGCTTGACGAGGTGAAGGCCCACGCCCAGCGGCTGGGCCTCGCCGACCGGGTCCGCTTCACCGGCGCCGTGCCGCACGCGCGGGTCCCCGATCTGCTGGACGTCGCCGACGTCGCGGTGGCGACCCTCCCGAACACGGCGCAGGCCGCGACCAAGTCCCCGCTGAAGGTGGTCGAGTACATGGCGGCGGGGAAGGCGATCGTGGCGACGGCGGTGGGGGAGGCGGTCCGCTTCCTCGACGGCGGCCGCGTCGGGGTGCTCGTCGAGCCGGACTCCCCGACGGCGCTGGGGGGCGCGCTGGAGGAGCTCCTCGCCGACCCCTACCGCCGCTCCGAGCTCGGCGTCGCGGCCCGCGAGCACCTGCTCCGGAACCACACCTGGATGCACACCGCGAAGACCCTGGCGCGGGCCTACGAGGCGGCCCGACAGCGTCGACGCCTGCCGATCGAGGGCCGCTCTCGGGCGCGCGTGCTGGGCCCCACGGGGCGGGACGAGCCGGCCGCGGCGGAGCGCTCCGTCCCCCAGGCCCGCATCGCCCCGCCGCCGCTGCCGCAGGTGACTCCGGACGTCGCGAAGTCCCTGCTCGACTCCCCCGTCGACAAGGTCCGGAGCGCGGTCCGCGGCCGCCTCGACGTGGTCGGCGTCTACGACGGCGAGGTCGCGTACACGGGCCCGTACACGATCCAGCTCGACGTCACGAACCGCTGCAACAACGACTGCATCGCGTGCTGGCTCCACAGCCCGCTGCTCCGCAAGACCGGCCCCAACGCGAAGGCCCTCCGGGCCCAGCTCCGGTTCGACCTCGTCCGCCAGATGCTGGACGACGCGGCGGCGATGGGGACGCGGGACATCTACATGGCCGGCGGCGGCGACCCGATCGTCTACCCCTGGCTGAAGGAGACGGTGGAGCACGCGAAGTCCCACGGCATGACGGTCGCGATCAACACCAACTTCGCCCTCGCGAACGAGGACTGGTGCGACTGGGCGTGTGATGTCGGCCTGGACGACATGACGATCAGCGTGTGGGCGGGCTCGCCGGAGACGTACGACGCGACGCACCCGAACAAGAAGCCGGAGGACTTCGACGAGCTGATCCGGATGGTCACCTACCTCAACGCCCGCAAGCGGGAGGTGGGGCGGGGCCCGACGGTGAAGCTGTACCAGGTGGTCAGCAACCTCAACGCCCACGAGTTCGAGCGGATGTTCGACCAGGTCGACGCCACGGGCAGCGACGCCGTCGAGTACACGGTCGTCGACACGGTGCCGGGCCACACCGACGTGCTGCTCTTCGACGACGACATGCGGCGGCACCTCCTCCGGCAGTCCCACGCGCTCCAGGACCGGCTCGCGAAGGCGGGGCAGTCGAGCAAGCTGTTCGGGTTCGACCAGTGGCTGCGGCGGCTGGAGTGCACCGACGTGGTCGACGGCCGCGGCGACGCGAACATCGTCCACACGTTCCCCTGCACGATCGGCTGGACGTTCCTGCGGGTGATGCCGGACGGCAAGGTCACGAGCTGCCTCAAGAGCCACCGCATCCCCATCGGGAACCTCAACGACGAGCGGCTGATCGCGATGTGGAACAACCGCAAGCAGCGCGAGTTCCGCCGCAAGACGAACGTGCTCGAGAAGCGCGACCCGTGGTTCAGCCAGATCGGCAACGACCCCGACGTCGCGTGCGGGTGCGAGAAGTCTTGCGACGACCTCGGCCGCAACCTCGCCATGGATCGCCGCCTCAAGGACATGAGCAAGGCGGAGCGGCTGCTGGTCAAGCACGCCGGCAAGGTGCTGACCCCGCTGGCTTGAAGATCCCGACGCGGGGGAGGGTCAGGTCTTCTCCCACGCGCTGGCCGGGCCCCGTCCGATGCGCCGGACCAGCCCCCTCGCCTCCAGCTCTCGCAGGTCCGTCAGGGCCGTGCGGTCGGTGACTCCGAACTCGGCCGCGTAGGCCGCCGTCTTGAACGTCTCCCCGTCGTCGGCGCGCTGCATCCAGCGACGCTGGCGGGGACTCAGGCCGACGGGGACGCCGCCGGCGAGGGGGAGCACGACGCGGACGCCCCCGTCGACCTCGGCGAACGTCGGCGCAGCTCCCCCCCGAGCGGCCATGGTCTCGATGATCCGGAGCGTCCCCGTGCCCCATTGCTCGATGTAGCCGGCGCGGTAGAGGGCCTGGGCCATCAGGGGGTTCGTCGGTACGGAGGGGTGCTCCTCGCGCAGGCTCGCCGCCGTGATGGGCGCGGGGAAGTGGCCGGGGTTCCACACCGTGAGGGCGTTGTCGTCGAGCCGGAGCTGGATGGCTGCGGTGCTCCGGTAGTCGCGATGGACGACGGCGTTGGCGATCACCTCGCGCACGGCGACCGTCGGCAGCTCGGGCAGGTCGATCCGAACCGTGCCCGCGATTCGAGCGCCGGTCCGAAGGTTGCGCCGCACGAACGCCGCCGCTGCGTCGATCTGGGCGAACAGGGTCCCCTCAGCGACGAACTGGTCGCTGGCCACGGCGGTTGACGGAGCCCCCCGCAGGCTCCGGCAGCGGACGACGGCCTGAGGATGGGGGCCGGGCAGATCCCGGCCGAACAGCAGCAGGGCGCCGATGCGCGGCACATCACCGGAGAGCAGGTGCAGTCGCCGCAAGACGGTCTCGACGTCACCGCCCTCGACGCCCCGCGCGGCCGCCAGCTCCGTGAACCGTCCTACC
>CAYFOA010000226.1:0-499 GCA_964344575.1 uncultured Rickettsiales bacterium
TCGTCGTCGTTCTCGTTCTCGTTCTCGTCGTCGGTGTCGTTCTCGTTCTCGTTCTCGCCGTCGTCGTCGGACGAGTCGCCCAGCTCGGGGAAGTCGGGCCGGTCGGCGTCCTCGTCCAGCACGGCGCCGTAGCAGCCGGTCAGCGCGGCGGCGAGGCAGGCGACGAGGAGGGGAAGGGAGCGCACCCGGGGGGACCCTACCGGGATCCGGCGCGGGGAGTTGATGAGGAGTGGTGGAGGCCGCTGACGACCGTCCCGTCGGCGACCCCCGGCCCCGCTATCGTCGCTGGGAGGAGGTGCGGTGCGCGCAGTCGTCCAACGCCGCTACGGCCCCCCGGCTTCGGTCCTCAGCGTGGCGGAGCTGCCCGACCCCGTGCCCGGCCCCGGCGAGGTGCTGGTGCGGGTGCGCGGCGCGTCGGTGCATCCGGACATCTGGCACGCGGTGTCGGGCCGGCCGTACGTCCTCCGGCTGATGGGGAGCGGGATCTTCCGCCCTCGGA
>CAYFOA010000226.1:509-13275 GCA_964344575.1 uncultured Rickettsiales bacterium
GGGGATCGACCGCGCGGGGGTGGTGGAGGCGGTCGGGCCGGACTGCTCGAAGTTCGGCGTGGGGGACGCGGTGTTCGGGGAGGTCCACGGGGGGATGCACTGGGGGAACGGCGGGGCGTTCGCGGAGCTGTGCGCGGCGCCGGAGAAGCACCTCTGCGCGGCGCCCGCAAACCTGCCGTTGGAGCAGGCGGCGGCGGTGCCGGTGTCGGGCTGCATCGCGGTCCAGGCGGTGCACGACGAGGGGGGCGTGCAGGGTCAGCGGGTGCTGATCAACGGCGCCGGCGGCGGGGTGGGGACGTTCGCGGTGCAGCTGGCGAAGGCGGCGGGGGCGGAGGTGACGGCGGTCGACCACACGGCGAAGCAGGCGCTCCTCGGCGCGCTCGGGGCGGACGGCCTGATCGACTACACGGAGCAGGACGTGGCGGCGTCATCGGAGCGGTGGGACGTGGTCATCGACATCGCCTCGACGCTGACCCCGAAGCAGGCGGCGGGCCTCCTGACGGACGGCGGCCGGTACGTGTTCATCGGGCACGACCACTACGGCGAGAACGCGGGCCGCTGGATCGGCAGCATCCGCGGCTTCCTCCGCATCCAGCTCTCCCGAGCCCTCCGCGGTCACCGACCCCCGAGCATCTGGAACATCGACACGTCCCACCGGATGCCGCTGCTGAAGGAGCTCCTCGAAGAGGGCCGGCTCACGGTCCCGGTGGCGCGCACGTTCCCCCTGGAGGAGGTCGTCGAAGCGCTGAGCTGCCTCCGCGACGAGAACCCCCCGGGCAAGGTCGTGCTGGTCCCCTGAGCTCGCGATCAGGAGGGGTGCTTCCCGGCGGTCGCGCGACAGAAGCGGATCAGGTCCTCGTCGGAGAAGCGGTTGCGGGCGAGGTTCGCGATCATCACGACGAAGCGGACGTTGCCGATGACGTAGCCCTTCTCCGGTTCCAGCCGATCGAGGCTCGCCTTCCAGGGGCAGTCCCTCAGCTGCTCGAACGCGCCCGTGGTGGGAGGCAACTCGATGGGGAGCCCGGAGAGCGCGCACCGTCCGCCCTGGCGGTCCCACAGGTCACGCAGCGCTTCGAGCGTGAGGTCGGTCTCGCCGGGCCGGTTTCGGGCCTTGTTCAGGAAGTATCGGAACGGAGAGAACTCGTCGGCGCGGTTGCCGGGGCGGAGGTGCTCGGTCCGTCCGTTCCCGAGGTGGTCGCCGAGGTTGGCCGACCCACGGTGGCGGGCGTAGCAGCTCCGGTCGCAGAAGAAGTCCCGCCCCGGATCCCGCGCCTGCTGGCGCCGAACCTCCTTGGTGGGCTTGTCGAAGGTCACGCCGCAGCCGGCGCAGACCAGGCTGGTCGTCACTGCCACCCCGCCTCCACCGCTGCAGTCTAGCGGTGGAGGCGGGCAGATTGAATGGTGGAGGCGGCGGGAATCGGCCGGCGGGTGACGATGATCGCGAGGATGAGCCGTAAGTGGCTGGGATCGCGGGGGAAAAGTCGGGGGGATGGCGAGGCGCGCGGAGGGGCGTCGAGGGGTCTGGAGGGAGGTGGGTGTGTCCCTGGTGTGTCCCGGTCGCGGCTACTGGCGGACGAAGGCGAGGGCGCGCTTGGCCTGACGCCGAACCTCCTCGGGGGCCGGCGGACCGACGGCATGGCCGGACCCATCGTGGTTTCCACGAGCGCCGAACGCGCAGAGCCGTTCCAGCAGTTGGAGGTCGTCCTCGCTCCAGGGGGTGTGGTCGAGGAGTTCAGGCTGCGTTCTTAGCTTCCGGAGGACCGGCTCCAGCGGCTGCGCGGCTGAGTCGAAGAGGCCCGGCCGCCGGTGCCGGATGTCTCCTTCAAGGAGCTTCCGAATGTCTCCCCAGACCTCGGGGGCACGGCTATCCAGCGAGGGATTGCTGGCGAACTCCTGGATGGTGCGAAGCCGCCGCTGGTACTCGCTCTCAAAGTGCTCGGCGGCGCTCCAGCCCTGGAGCCGCCCGCTGCCCCGCTCCAACTCCAGTTCGACCAAATCGGGGCCGGGCGAGCCGTCTGCTTGCCGCCCGTGGCGGTTCCAGTCGTGGACCACCTGAGCGAGGAAAGGCGGGTGGTGGGACAGCACCAGCACCTGCTTGCACCGGGGCACCAGCCGCGTGATCTGCTCCGCAGTGGCCTCGCTCCGGTGCACGTCGAGGCTCGTCATCGGGTCGTCGAACACGATGATCGAACCGGTCAGGTCTTCGGTCTTGTCCAGGCTGGAGAGGAAGACTGCGAGGGCCAAGGTGGTCCGGTCGCCGTCGCTCAGGAGCCGCTGGAACCGCTCTTCCCCGGCGCTGTTGGCGACGTCGAGACTCCCGCAGTCGATGGCGACCCGGAACCGAGCGCCCGCGGCGCCGCCGCCCCGCTCCGCAGACAGGGTCTCGATTCGGAACTCAGCACCCAGATCTTCGAGCAGGCTATTGACGCGCTCCACGAACTGCCCGAGGCGAGCCTGAGTCCCCTCTCGCAGCCGAGCCGCGGCCTCCTTCTTGGCGTCCTCGATCTCCCGCTTGCGCTGGCGCAGGGTCCCTTCTGCGGTGATCGCCTTCCTGATCTCAGGGCTGTGTCGTCGGATGCGCGCCTCCAGCGTACGGACCTGGATTCGGGCCTCTTCAACCGACAGAGAAGCCACTCGCCGGGCCCGCTCCTCGATGGCGCTCAGGGCGGCTCGGATGCCCTCGTTGTAGGACTCGATGGCCCGCATCACGGACGCCCAGAGTCGGACCGCCGGAGTGAGTTCTCCGGCGTCGCCTTTCGCGAGCGGCTGTTGCCGGCGCGCGGCCAGGGCCTGCCGGAGTTGGCCGTCGAGTTCCCGCAGTTCCCGCTGCCGGGTACGCGAATCGAGGTCCGGTCGCTCGCTTCCCAGAACGTCGTTCCACGCCTCGAAGCATGCGATGTTCGCCCGGCCGACCCGCCCGACGCCGTCCCACCAGGTCCGCACCTCGTCGAGTCGCGCCAGCCCCAGGTCGAGCTGCTCCACGAAGGCGTCGTACGCGTCGTCGAACCAGGCCGCGTAGTCGTGGACGAGCTCGACTCCACCTACCGACTGGGCGCAGAACGGGCAGGTCTTGTCGTCGGCGTGGGCCAGGCCCGTCCTCACCCACTGTTCGCCCCGTCCGTGGAGTCGGTCTGCGAGGTGCGCCGCCACACGGGCTGCGCTCTCGTCGCGGATTCGGGCTACGTGCTGATCGAGAAGGCGCACGAGGCCGGCGGGATCCAGCGAGGGTGGGGCAGGCAGCAGCTGGGGCCTCGGGCGCTTGAGGATCTCACCGGAGCGGACCGCCTGCGTCTCCACCTCGCGCGCGGCCTTCAGCGCTGCCCCGGGCTCCTCCAGGGGCCCGAGGTCCCGGAACTCCTGGACCGGCAGGGAGAAGTCTTCGGCGGCGGTCTTGATCGTCGACGTATGCGGACGAAGCTGCCTGGACAGCTCCGTTCCCCGACGAGAGAGCGCGTCCATCTCCTTCGCGTAGGCGACATCCTCTGCTCCGAGCGCGATCTGCAGCAGCTTCTTCCGCTGGCTCTTCGAGGTTCGGCGTCCGACGTAGACGTTCGCCTCGATGAAGTCCCGGTCGAAGACGAGGACTCGGGGGCGGGGTTCGGTCCAGCCGGTGCCGTCGAACCGGCACAGCCCGGCGTCCAGTTCGAGCGTGACCTCGGGGGCCTGGTTAGCGTCGAGCGTCTGGTAGGCCAGCACCCGGGCCGTGTCGCCGGAGGCTGCGGATGCGAGCACCTGGACGAGGGTGCTCTTGCCAGCGGCGTTCCGCGCGTACACGACGGACAATCGACGGAACTTCAGCTCGTCGGGCCTCTGGCCAGCCCAGGCAGTGAAGCGACCGACGCGGTCGAGCTGGTTGATCCGGATCAGCATCGCGGGTCCCTACAGCTCCCCCCGAAAGGCGCCTTGGGCCAGACTGCCGGCGAGTTCGTTCAGGCCCCGAGCGTTCTCGCTCATGGTCGCCTCTGTCGCCCGGAGCCGCTGGAGGGTCGTGACGAACTCCCTCTGCTGCTCCATGGGCGGCAGACGCAGCGCCAGCTTCCGGATGAGCCCCAGGTTCAGCCCCGCCATGATGGCGCCCCGGTTGCTCCGCGCGATCTGACGGAGGATTCCGGAGTCCCGGTGAAGCGCATTCGAGAGGAACTCCGGCTCGACACGACTCCGATCCACGGAGATCGTCGCCAGGTGCTTCGTCGAGACGGCGAGTGGAATGTCGTCTGGGACAACGGCCGAGCGGCCCGTCGTGCCCATGATCGTGATGATGACGTCGCCGGGATAGACGGTGTAGCGCTTCAGCGCGGCGTACTTCTCCGCCGTGACAAACCGCCGCTGTCCCCAGGCGAAGCGGTTCTGGACGGCGTTGTCGATTCCGAGCACGGCAATGCCTTCATCGACGAACTCGGAGTGCTTCAGCGCGCTTCCGAACGGGCCCGAGCGGATGGAGCCCTTCCGCAAATCGGCGAGCCCCTCCACGTCGACCTGCGGCCAGGTCGAGTACGCCGGATGGTCCGGCCCGACGAGTTCCATGAACGTCCCCTGAACCAGTTCCTCCGTCAGCCGGAGCGCCTCGCGCCGCTTCCGCCGGATGCCGTCGGCCTGGTCGAGGATGGCGGCGATGCGTCGCTGCTCGGAGAGGGGGGGGAGGCGGACCGGGATCTGCCGGACATCGCGGAGGTTGATGCCCTTCACCGACGCGCCCTTCTTGTGTCGCTCCATCCATCGCTGCAGCCGGGTTCCCTGCAGCGCCCAGCGCACGAACGGCACGTGGCACTCCTCTCCCAGGGCGATTCGCGCGGTGTCCTGGGTGAGGTTTGCGCCGCCGAGGCCCGGAGGTACGACAGCGACTCTGCCGACGTGGCCGCGAATCGAGAGAAGGACGTCGTCGGGCTTGAGGGCGGAGCGCCCGTACTTCGCGGCGATCGCGGGGCTAGTTGACCGCAGGCCATCCGTGCGAACGGTGCCGTCGTTCATATCGACAACGCGGACGTATGGAACCCCCCCGTCGTGCTCCGGGCCAGGCAGGACGATCCCGTAGGTGATCGGCCGGGCCGGGTCCACGAGCGCCTCCAGGGGCTGCTCGGTCCAGCCAGCGGGAAGTGCCGGATTCATCCCAGCATCCCCTCCAGCTCATCCAGCCCCTGCCGGATCTCCCCCTCCAGCTCCCGCAGCCGCGCCAGGATCACCTTCGGCGGCTCGTACTCCACCGCCTCGTACTCGATCTCCTTGTAGCGGTTGATCGACAGGTCGTAGCCGTCGTCTCGAATCTCCTGCACTGGCACGAAGAACGCCTTGCTCGTTCGGTCGGTGTCGGCCTCCGGGTCGCGCTCCCGCCAGCGGCGGATCGCCTCGGGGATGTCGTTGGCCTCGACCTTCTCCCGCTTGTCGTCGAGCGAGCGGCCGTCGGCCTTCATGTCGAAGAACCAGACGTGCTCGGTCTGCCCGCCTTTGACGAAGACGAGGGCCGCGGTGCTGACCCCGGCGTAGGGCTTGAACACCCCCGACGGCATCGAGACGACCGCCTGCAGCTCGCACTCGTCGACGACCATCTTCCGCAGCGCCTTGTGCGCCTTGCTGGAGCCGAAGAGCACGCCGTCGGGGACGATCACGCCGGCCCGACCACCGATGCGGAGCAGGTCGATGATGCGGTTCACGAAGAGCAGCTCGGTCTTCTTCGTGTTCAGGCGCAGGTCCTCGTGGATGTCGCCCTTGTCGATGCTGCCCTTGAACGGCGGGTTGGCGAGGACGACGTCGTAGCGATCCTTCTCGTCGAAGCGCTTGCTGAGCGTGTCGGCGTAGCCGACCTTCGGGTGGTCGACGCCGTGCAGCACGAGGTTCATCAGCCCGATGCGGACCATCGTGGTGTCGAAGTCGTAGCCGTGGAAGGTGCGCTCGCGCAGCGCGGCCCACTGGCGCTCGTCCGTGAGCCGGTCGCCAACGAGGCCGCGCTCCATGCCGTTCTCGTCGGTCTGCTGCAGCTCGGGGCTGGTGTGCTGGGTCAGGACGTGCTGGTAGGCGCCGAGCAGGAAGCCGCCGGTGCCGCAGGCCGGGTCGCAGACCTCCTCGCCCAGCTTCGGGTCCACCAGGGCGCAGATCATCTGGATGATGTGGCGCGGCGTGCGGAACTGGCCGTTCTTGCCCGCGGTGCTGATCTCGCTGAGCAGGTGCTCGTAGAGGTCGCCCTGGGTGTCGTGGAAGGTCTGCCCGTCCTCCTGCCGCTCGCGCTCGATCTCGGCGTAGATGGCGTCGAGGATGCCGACCGCCTCGACCAGCAGCGACGCCTTCGGCACCAGGAACACGGCGTCCTTCATGTAGGTGGCGAAGGGGTGGTCAGCGCCGCCGAGCCCCTTGATGAACGGGAAGACGACGTCGCGGACGTGGGCGAGCATCTCGTCGCCGGGGAGGTGGCGGAAGCCGCTCCAACGGCAGTCCTCGTGGCCCTCGAACACCGAATCGTGGGTCTTGTCGAGCCACTCGGCGTCGGCGGCGCGGCGGTTGTCCTCCTCGTCGAGGCGGCGCATGAAGAGCAGGTACGAGATCTGCTCCATCGCGGCGAGCGGGTTGGCGATCCCTCCGGACCAGAACTTGTCCCACAGGGCGTCGACCTGGCGTTGGATGGCGGCGGTCAGCATCGTCTCAGTCCTCCAGGTCCTTCACGCGCAGCCACTTCGCGCTCCGGCCGCGTCCCTGCAGCTCGATCGCGCCCTCGTCGCGGAGCTGCCGCAGCACGACGCGCACCATGTCGCGGCTCACGCCCGGGCAGTCCGACATCACCTCGCTGATCGCGAACGGCGCGATGCGGCGCTTTACGGCCGCGCGGACGAGGTCGGTCTTGCTGCCTCGCCCCGAGCCGACCGTGCCGACGCGCTCCTCGAACTCCTTGTAGGCCCGCAGCAGCGCGCCCCAGAAGTAGTTGACCCAGGGGAACACGTCGTGCTCGCCCTCGTGCCAGCCCTGCGAGCTGGCTTCGAGCGTCTCGTAGTAGGTCGTCTTCGACTCTTCGAAGATGCGCTCCAGGCTGATCCAGCGGCCAACGTCGTAGCCGTGGCGGTACAGCAGCAGCAGCGTGAGCAGGCGCGCGACCCGGCCGTTGCCGTCACGGAACGGGTGGATGCAGAGGAAGTCGAGGATCGCCAGCGGGACGGCGATCAGCGGCTCCTTACCCTGGGCATCGACGGCGTCCACGTAGCGGGCGACGAGGTCGTCCATCGCCATCGGCGTCTGGAACGCCGGGGTGGGCGAGAAGCGGACTCGGGTGATGGTCCCGTCGGCGTCACGCTCGACGATCTCGTTGTCGCTGCCCTTCCACCTGCCGCCGTCGGCCGGGAGGTAGCGGTACACCATCGAGTGGAGCTGCAGCACGATGTTCGTGCTGAACCCCATGTGCTCGTGGTTCTCATGGATGAGGTTGAGCGCGTCCCGGTAGCCGGCGATCTCCTGCTCCGAGCGGTTCTTCGGCGTCGTCGAGCGCAGCACCAGCGCCTCGACCCGCTTGCGCGGCGCGACGATGCCCTCGATGCGGTTGCTGGACTCGCTGGACTCGACGACCGCGACGCGCCGCAGGGACTCAAGGACCTCGGGCGTCTGCCGGACGAAGAGCTGCTGCCGGCCTCGGTGTTCACCGAGCGCGCGGAGGGTGGAGAGCTGATCCTCGGTGAAGCTGAGGGACGCGAGGAACGGCGGAGGGAGGGAGTGGGGCATGGGCTGGGGCGCCCATGATGATTGACTAGCCGCTGTGTGTAAATAGGCAACGACGATTGCTTATTACCCCATTTGAGGCTAGCTCACCTACTTCGGCTCGCGCGCGAACTCGTCCGGGATGCAGCGCGCGGCCAACTTGAGCAGGCTGTGGCCGTGGCTGGG
Organism: uncultured Rickettsiales bacterium; assembly: GCA_964344575.1. Lineage (GTDB taxonomy): Bacteria > Myxococcota_A > UBA796 > UBA9615 > UBA9615 > JAAESI01. Next base: position 8,367 of record CAYFOA010000226.1, read on the forward strand.
GCAGAGGTGCCTGACGTGCTGGATCCGCCCTCGGAGCCGTCGCAGCTCCTTGTCGGACGGCTTGGCGCCTGCTGAGAGGTCGAGGATCGCCGCGCGGATGCTCTCGATCTCACGCCGCCCCCGGGAGACCTTGCGGTTCGTCACGGTGCCCGTGACCTCCTGGGCCGTCTCCCAGCTTCGCATGACCCTTGTCTTCCCCGGGCTCACCCGGTGGCCGTGCTTCTGGATCGCGGCTTCGACGTCAACCAGCGCCGCCTCGGCGTTCGCGCCCGAAAGGGTGATGTCGTCCAACCAGAACGAGGCCTCGACCTCGTGGCGAGCTGCGATCCGCTGGACGTGATCGTGCAACGGGAGCAGCGTCAGGTTCGCGAGCGTCGCGCTCGTCGGCGCCCCCTGCGGAAGTCGATGGCGGTAGGTCGTCAGCCGGGTCAGCAGCTTCGCGATCTCGTCCGAGCAGCCGAAGATCTCCTTGTAGACGCCGAACACCCGCTCGAAGCGAGTGGACGGGAAGAACCGCTGCAGGTCGACGGTCGCAACGACCGGGGTACCGGCGTGGAGCTCGCCGTTGTCGCGGATCGAGCGGCCCGGGACCGCGCCGAGGATCGACGGGGGAAGCGGCACGGTTCCGAGGATCCTCCGGTTGATGCGCTTCTGGAGGCTCTTGATCGCCGCGGAGGGGTTGTCGATCTCCCGCTGCTTGCCGTTGGGCTTCGTCTGGGTGAAGGGGTGGTACTGGCGATCAGCGGTAGTCGCCAAGCGCTTCAGGTTCTGGCGGGTCCAGCCCAGCCTCCGCTCCAGCAGGCGCATCGAGCGCAGCGGAAACAGGGAAGAGCGCACGACGCCAGCCATGATGAACCTCAACCTCCCGCGACGACCACTTCGAGCAGTTGCCGGCCGAGCGCATCGGCCGACGCCTTGTCAATCCCGCGTAGATCGTCCTCGTCACTTCCTAGAAAGACCAGAAGGTAGAGCGGGACACCAAGCGCGTCCGCGATGGATTCGAGCGCCTTCGTGCTCGGCGCACGCCGGCCGGTCTCGATCAGTGAGACGTAGCTGGGGTCGAGTCCAGCCTCCTTCGCCAGCTCTCGCTGGGAGAGTCCCCGGATTCCCCGGGCCTTCTTCACGGCGTCGCCGTAGTTCACGCAGTTCCCCTCCGTTCCAGTGTTGCGGCTACTCCCTGTCTTGAGAACACGAGGGGTCCCGTGGGCTCAAGACAGAAAGTAGACGTTCGGGACTTGCCAACTACTCCTTCGACCCTTCCACCGCCGCCGCCACGATGAAGACCCTCGTCAGGTCGTTCACCGCCGCCTTGATCTTTCGCGCGTCGCGCGTCTTCAAGGCGTGCTCCAGCGCCTTCACGGCTTCCTGAGCAGCCTCCGACTGCCCCGGCTCCAGCGTCCCGGCCTTGTTCAGATCCTGGAGGATGGACCTGATGACCTTGAGGTTCTTAACAACCTGGTCCCGTCTCATTACGGATGACCCTTTCTCACGAGCAGAAGAGGCCGGCGGGATTGCCGCCTCTCCACACGTGTCGGCGAGCCGCGTGGGTCTGCTTCGCGAGGGACGCTGAAGCCCATCTACTCCTGCATACGACGCCCGTCGGCGATGACACGTGGCCACGCCCTGGGGTCGCACCTGCTGCGGGGGCGGGGACGAGTACCGTGGGCACGGCGTCGTCTCTTCTCCCAATCAGCATTGCGGCCTCCCCGAAGGAGGTCCGCGGGGCCGTAGCCCCTTGAGCGGCCCGGAACTCCGGGCCGGCGGTGCGGCTGCCTACCAGGCTGTCAAGGACCTCACCCCATCTCGGGGGCACGAAGAGAACGTACTGCCAACGCCGGGTGCAGTCAATGGAAGATTACACCGAGTCAGCAGGCGGCGCGGCCTACGCCACGAGCCCCCGCGCGAACGCCACCACCTCGTCTACCTCCCCGGGCACGAACACGCCCCGGATCCCCTGCGGGTGGAGCTGCGTGAACGGAGCGGCGATCAGGTCACGCTTCTCGATGCGGCCGTTCTGGAGGATGAAGGTCCGCAGGGTCTGCAGGAACCGGATCTGCAGCGCCGTGAGCGTGTTGTGTTCGGCGATGAAGGCGTCGAAGGCGGCGGTGACGGTCGCCTCCCACGGTTCCAGGGTCTCCAGGCCGAGGATGTGCCGCAGGAACTGGAGGAAGCGCGCCGTCTTGTGGTGGTAGACCTTCCTCAGCAGCTCCTCGGTGACGTACGGGTCCTGCTCGGCGAGCTGCCGGGCGAGCTCGTGGACCTCGACGTCATCGAGCTCCGCGCCGTCGCGCAGCTTCTGGAGCACCGGCGAGTCCTCGACCAACGCGCGGACCGCCGCTTCGACGCGGGTCCGGTACTCGACCGTCGTCAGCCGCTCGTGCTCGGGGCCGACCTCGACCCACTCCTTGACCGCGACGAGATCGGCGAGGTCGAGCTTCATCATCGGGTCGCGGCGCCGCTGCCGGAACCGCATCAGGGGCGCGAGGCGGTCGGCCAGGTCGCGGAGCTTCTCCTCGGTCGGCTCGGCCCACCAGCCGGGGGAGAGCGCCTCTTCGACAAGGTCGCGCTCGCGCGCGACGACGTTGACCGTCAGGGGCAGCTCACCGATCTGCTCGACCACGCTCTGCTGAACGGCGTCGAAGGCGTCCTGGTTGCCCGAGAGCAGCGCGGTCGACAGCTCGACCACGTCGGTCTCGAACCGGAGCGCCTTGACCTCCACCTTGCTGCGCGCACGGAGCACCGGGGCCACGACCCCGCGAAGGTAGCCGAGGTCCTCCCCGCCGAGCCGGTCCCAGAACGTGTCGTCGCGGACGGGCTCCAGTTGGGCGGCGGACTCGGCGACGATCACGTTGTTCGGGGCGAGCTCGGCCAGGTCGGCTCGGAGCGCGGCCCTCGTGTTGTCTGCGACATCGGCGCGACCGGCCGACAGCGCCGCCTCCAGTCGGTCGAGCCTCGCCCGGAACAGGCGCACCGGCAACGGCACCTGCTGCCCCGGCTCGCGGCCCTTCGGGTGCATCTTGAAGAAGTCGAAGTTCCCCCAGCAGTCGATGATCAGGAACTTCTGCTTCTCGGGGCACCAGCGGCGGCGCTTGCCGGGGTCGTCGTCGAGGACCCGCGTGCCACGGCCGATCATCTGCCAGAACTTCGTGTAGCTGTAGACGGGCTTGGCGAAGACGAGGTTGACGACTTCGCGCACGTCGACGCCGGTGTCGAGCATGTCGACCGAGATCGCGACCCGGGGGAACGGCTGCGTCTTGAACTGGTCGAGCAGGCCGCCCTTGCCGTGGACCCGCGAGTCCTCCGAGACGAGCACGCGGGCGAGCTTGCCGGCGTGCTCGGGGTACAGCCGGTCGAAGACGGCCGCGAGACGCCGCGCGTGCCCCTGGCTGATCGCGAAGAAGATCGACTTGCCCGGCAGCACCCCGCTGGGGTCCTTGACCGACTCCTCCATGAACTCGCGCACGATGACCGCGTTCGTCCCCGAGTTCGTGACCTTGCGCTCCAGGTCCGTCCCCTCGAAGTCGATGTGGTCGACGTCCTTGCCCTCGGCGACGAGCCGGGACTGGACGCTCGCAGGCAGCGTCCCGCCCTGGATCCCCTCCAGCTGGAACTTGCTGCGGACCTTGAGCACCTCGTAGTCGCTGAGCCAGGGCGGCTCGTGGGCGAGGGCGTCCTCGTAGGTGTAGGCGAAGGTCGGGACGCCGGCGTCGCAGTCGAACAGTTCGAAGGTGTCGTGGCCGATCCGCTCGGTCGGCGTGGCCGTCAGGCCGAGCTTGATGCCGGCGAAATAGTCGAGGACGGCTTTGTAGACGTTGTACACGCTTCGGTGGGTCTCGTCGGCGATCACCACGTCGAAGAAGTGGGGCGAGATCCAGCTTTGCGGGTCGGTCCCGCCCTCGATGAGGTTTAGCATCGAGGGGTAGGTCGTCACGTAGACACGGCGGTCAGGCTGGAACTCGCGCTCGCCAGGGCGAGGCCAGCGGGGAGCCGATGGAATGTGCTCCTCGAAGGCGTCGAGCGCCTGGTCGCGCAGCGCGACGCGGTCCACCAGGAAGAGCACCCGCTTGGCCCAACGGGCGCGGAGGAGCACGTCCAGCAGCGCGACCGCCGTGCGGGTCTTGCCCGTGCCCGTCGCCATCACGAGCAGGAAGTCCCGCCGCTTCGCCTCGATGCCTTCCAGGATCGAGCGGATGGCAGCGATCTGGTAGTCGCGGCCGGCGACGTCGGCGTTGATCAGCTCGACCGACAGCGGCTTGCGGGTCTGCCGACGCTGCTCCATCCACTCCAGGTCGAGCCGCGTGGGGAAGCCCGACACCTTCACCGGCGGGTAGACGTCGACCTCCCAGAGGTAGATGTCGTGCCCGTTGGTGTAGAGGACGAAGGGCAGCGGGACCCGGTGGATGCGCGCGATGTGCTGGGCGTACTGGAGCGCCTGCTCGCGGCCGACGGCGGCGTGCCGGCTGGTCTTCTTCGCTTCGATCACCGCGATCGGGCGTCCGCGCTGGTCGAGCAGGACGTAGTCGACGAACTGCTTGCCCGCGTAGGGGTTGTTGGCCGCGGAGTCGGCGGCGACGAGGATGCCGGCGTCGGCGAGGACGATCTCGAACTCTGGGACGACCTGGGTGGGGTCCGAGACGTTCCAGCCCGCGAGCGCGAGCTTGCGGTCGATGAGCTGGGTGCGGGTCTCGGCTTCGGTGGTCATCTACGCCCGATTCTGCCTCACCTTCCCCATCTGGCCCGGGCGCGTTGGACCTGCCGGGCAGTGCCCGTGATGTTGATCCGCCACGTGAGCAGCTGGGTGCTCACTCCGAGCTCCGCCGCCGCTGCATCTCGATCGACTCCGTCTCGAACGATCCATGCCTATCCGGTTGACTCCCAAAACTCCCATGCGTAGCGTCGGTCTGGCGCG
>CAYFOA010000227.1:0-13237 GCA_964344575.1 uncultured Rickettsiales bacterium
CGTCGTCGTCCGCGGCGTCGTCGTCGTCGCCGGCGTCGTCGTCGTCGTCGCCTTCCGGCTCGGGGTCGATCCCGTCGCAGTCCGCGTCGATCCCGTCGCCCGGCTCGTCCCACGCCTCGGGGTGGATGTCCCACTCGTCGTCGTCGCAGTCGCCGTTGCAGGTCGTCCAGCCGTCGCCGTCGAGGTCGTACGTCTCGTCCGTGAGCCCGTCGCAGTCCTGGTCGACGCCGTCGCACTCCTCGAACGCGCCCGGCCAGACCTGCCAGTCGCCGTCGTCGCAGTCGCCCTCGCACGTCGTGAAGCCGTCCTCGTCGAGGTCGAAGTCCTCGTCCGCCCAGCCGTCGCAGTCGTTGTCCGCGCCGTCGCAGACCTCGGTCGCGCCGGGGAAGATGCTCGGATCGGTGTCGTTGCAGTCGTCGTCGGCGCACACGCCGTCGCCGTCCCAGTCCTCGCACTCGTCCCCGCCGGGGTAGAAGCCGATCGCGTACGAGTTGCCGAGGAAGGCCGAGTTGCAGCCCACCGGGAGGTCGCCCATGAGGCCCACCGACGCGCTGCCGCCGAGCGTGTAGGCGGACGTCTCCAGGGTGACGTCCATGTAGTGGAACTCGATGTGGCTGTCCGCCTCGAACAGCTTCACCTCGAAGGTCACCGTCCCGTCGGACAGGGCGTGGCCGACGCCCCACCACTCGATGATGTAGACGCGGTTCGGGGCCACGCCGGTGCTGCCGTAGTACACCGTGCCCTCCGACGCAGGGGCGAGGTCGTCCCAGAAGGGGGCGACGACCCACTGCGTCGGGGAGCAGGTGTTGGACGCCGACAGGGTGCTCCCCCACACCGTCAGCGCGCCGTTGGCGTGGATGACGAGGTTGTCCTCGGGGACGCCCCAGAAGTCGATCTCGAACGGCATCGTCACCGCGATGCTGGCGTCGTCGTTGGCGAAGTTGCCGCTCGTGGGGGCGTACTCGTAGTCGTACGCGGGGCCGCCGCTGCTGCTGTCCGCCCAGGTGATGCCGTAGGCGTCGGGGCCGCCCGACAGGGCCAGGGCGGGGGCGGCGAGGAAGAGCGAGAGGCCGACGATCATCACGCTCATCAGCGCGATCGAAGCCTGGAGGAAGTGACGGAACATGGGGATCTCCGTGGTGCCGTGGTTGCCGTGGTTCGCGCCGGAGGTGCCGTGCCCCCGGCGGGAACGAGGAATAGGCGCTCGGCTGCCCGGAAGGGGGCAACACGTCGTCACGTCATGTCACAAACGCTGGACGTCGCCTCAGTCCAGGCGGATCCGATCGGCCAGGAGGAGGGCGATCCGGACGTCGTAGGAGGACGCCTCGGAGCCCAGCGCGGCGAGGCGGTCGTCCGCCGACGCGGCGAGGCGGGCCCGCTCCGGCTCGCCGTGGGCCTCGGACGCCGTCGCCAGCTCGACCGCCGCCGTGCACGCCTCGATGACCGCGAGGCCGACCGGGTCGCCGACCTGTTCGAGGAGCGCGCTGGCCTCCCCGAGGAGTCGCTCCGCACCCTCGACGTCCCCCGATTCGGCGGCGTGGACGGCCGCGTACGCGCGGTAGTACCCCTGCACCCGGGCGCCCGTCGCCTCGTCCATGGCGGCTAGCGCCGCCGGGTAGCGGTCGGCGGCGGCGGCGAGGTCCCCCGCGACGTGGGCGAGGAGGGCGAGGTTGCCCGCGATGATCGCCGCGTAGCGCCGGTCCCCGAGCGACTCCGCCATCGCCGCCCCCTCCCGGTACTGCGCCTCGGCGTCGGCGTAGTCGCCCTGCAGGAGCCGGACCTCGCCGAGGTCGGCGAGCGTGCGGCCGAGGTTCCAGCCGTCGCCCGTGCGGCGGTGGATCGACAGCGCCGCGGCGAACCGGGCGGCCGCGTCCTCGTCCCGCCCCTCCGACAGGGCGAGCACGCCGAGGTTGCGGCTGACCATCCCGACGAGGCGCTGGTCGCCGAGGGACTCGAAGATGGCGAGCGCCGCCGCGAACGACCGCTCCGCCTCCGCCGTCCGCCCCCGGGCGAGGAGGCTGCCCGCGATGTTCGACCGGACGATCGCCTCGCCGCGCCGGTCGCCGATCGAGCGGTGGGCCTCCAGCGCCTCGGCGAAGGCGCGGTCCGCCTCCTCCCAGCGGGCCATCTCCATCAGGGCGAGTCCGAGGGTGGAGCGGAGCTTGCCCACGCGCAGGGGGGAGCGGTTGTCGGCGAGGGCGGCGCGGACGAGGGGCTCGGCGTCGTCGTGCTTGCCCCGCTGGGACATCACGTACGCGAGCTGCGTCCGGGCTGCGGTCCGGCCGTCGGCGTCGCCCGCGGCGGCGGCGGCGGCGTCGGCCTCGCGGAACGTCGCCTCGCAGACGTCGAGGCGGCCGAGGTCCTGCTCCGCGAGGCCCCGGGCGACGACGGCGGCGCCGACGAACGACCCGCCCAGGCGCGCGGCGAGGGCGACGGCCTCCTCGGCGGCGGCGAGCCCGGCCGCGGGGTCTCCGGCGAGGCGGTGGGCGCGGGCGAGGGCGACGAGCATCCGGTGCTTGAGGGAGCCGTCGTCCAGGGGGCCGTCGCACTCGGTGAGGATCGCGAGGGTGCGGGCGGCGGGGGCGTCGCTCCAGAGGACGCCGAACAGGATCAGCGCGGCGCGGGCGGCCGCCAGCGCGGCGGCGGACGCGGACGCAGTGCCGGTGGCGGGGTCGAGGCCCGACGGGGCGACCGCGGCGGCGGTGAGGCAGCGGCGGCGGACGGCTTCGAGGTTGTCGATCTCGGCGGCCAGCGCGCGGCGCGCGGTCACCGGGTCGGGGCCGACGAGGTCGGCCAGCAGCGCCTCCCCCCGGGCGAGGTAGTGGTCCCGGTGGCGGGCGTGGACGACGGCGCGGAGCTCGGGGTCGTCGTCGAGGCGGGCGGCCGCGTAGGCGCGGACCGACTCCAGCAGCCCGAGCCGGAGCTCGCCGGGGCGGTCGGGGGGCTCGGCCGCCGTGATCAGCGACTTCGCCCGCAGCCCCTCGACGACGTCCAGCGGCCACATCGTCGCGTCGACCCCGATGTCCACCACCGCGTCCACCGCGTCCGCGTCGAACCCGCCCCGGAACGCGCCGCACGACGCCAGCGTCCGCTGCTCGTCGTCGTCAAGGAGATCCCACGACCAGTCCAGCGCGGCCCGCAGCGTGCGCTGGCGATCGGGGACGTCGCGGCGCCGGCCGACGAGCAGGCGGAAGCGGTCGTCCAGCCGGCGGAGCATCCCCGCGGGGCCGAGGACGCCGGCCCGCGCCGCCGCCAGCTCCAGCGCGAGCGGCAGCCCGTCGAGGCGGGCGACGAGCTCGCGGGCGGCGGCGGCCGCCTCGTCGTCGTCCAGCGCGAACCCCGCCCGGGCCTCTCTCGCGCGCGCGACGAAGAGATCGAGCGCGTCGTCGGCGGCCAGGGGGGCGAGCTCGACGACGGCCTCGCCCGCCACCCCGAGCGCCTCCCGGGAGGTCGCCAGGACCGTCAGCGAGGGGGCCGCCGCGAGCCACGCCGTCACCAGCGCGGCGACGTCGCCGACGACCTGCTCGGCGTTGTCGAGGACGAGCCGCAGAGGCCCCGCCGCCTCCATCGCGGCAGCCAGGCGCGCGTCCGGATCGCTCCCTGGCGCGCCCGCCTTCCCCGAGGTCAGCGGGACCTGCCGCGCGGCCGCCACGATCCGGCGTACGTCGTCGCTGTGCGAGGCCGCCGAGAGGTCGCAGAAGGTCCCCCCGAACCGGCGCGCGAGCGTCGTCTTGCCGACCCCGCCGGGGCCCGCCAGGGTCACCAGCCGGGACGCTGCGAGCGCGGCGGCGACCCGGTCCAGATCCTCCGTCCGCCCGACCAGGGCGTCGCCCGCGACAGGGTCCGCGGGGGCCTGCGGGAGCGGCGCGGGGGGACGCGCGGCGGGCGCCTCGGCGAGCGGCTCGAACCGGTACCCCGCCCCGTGGACGGTGAGCAGGTGGTCCGGCTGCTTCGGCGCCCGCTCGATCTTCTTCCGCAGCCGCTGCATCGTCGTGTCGACGGTCCGCGAGACGACCGTCCCCCGGTACCCCCAGACCTCCTGGAGGAGCTCCTCCCGGGAGACGTCCTCGCCCGGGCGCGACGCCAGGTAGGCGAGCACCTCGGCTTCCTTGGTGGTCAGCTTGCGGACGTCGCCGTCGCCGGCGTCCAGCGTCCGCCGCCGCAGATCGACGGTCCCGAGCTGGAGGCGGAGGGACTCCACGCCTGGATCTTGCCCCGCGCGGGGGCCTCGAAACTAGTTCGCGACGGCGGCCACGATGTCCTCGTCGACGTCGTAGCTCCGGAGGAACTCCGTCCGCTCGGCCTTCATCCGGGCCACCCAGGCGGTGTACTCGTCGAGCCGGCCGGCGTCGGCGTAGAAGCGGCGGGGCTGGAGGATGGCGGCGCCGACGGCGTCGACCAGGGCGGCGTTCGCGGGGTCCTCGACGTCCACGATCTCGTAGCCGAAGTCGGGGTCGGTGGTCCACGCGATCGACCCGCTGAGGAGCGCCTCGAGCATCGCGCTGGAGTGCCGGATCTTGACCTTCAGCGCCGTCCCCGCCTCCACGTCGCGGGCGTCGCCGCCGACGTAGCCGGTGTTCATCAGCCACATCGTCACGTCGCTCATCGTCGCGGCGAGCTCGCGGAAGCGGATCGCCTGGAGCCCGAACGCCGCCGGGAAGAACGGCTGCGTGAACGGCGACCGCGTCTTGCCCCGGTCCTTGCCCGCGGCCGACGTCTTCGAGGTCTCGCCGAGCATGAAGAAGCCGGCCGCCTGCTCCGGGCTCGTGAACCGGACGATGCCGGGCATGGCCGCGTCGGCGCCCTCGTCCCGGTTGAGGATCCCCATGCACTTGACCGGCGGGATGTCCGCCAGGTCGGCGGCGCCGGGGATGGACGACATCGGGATGATCGACCGGCCGTTGCCCGTCCACACCACGAAGTCCCACCCGTCGGCGGGGATGCCCTGCTCGTCGACGACGTCCTCGACCTTCGTGGTGCCGTCGATGATCGCGTCGACGTTGGCGGCGTCCGCGCCCGTCGCGATCAGCAGGTCCCGGTAGCGCGCGACCTCGGCCGGCGTCAGCGCGCCCTTGAAGAAGTCGAACCCGCCGTCCTCGGTGAGGAACGCGTTCTCCAGCCACGCGTCCGCCGACGTCGTGCCGGCGTGGATGATCGGCTCGGCGTCGGCGCTGAGCTTCTCGATCTTCGCGAAGCAGCCGTTCTCGGTGACCGACAGCTCGCCCGCCGGCCACAGCGTCACCATGTCGTCCTGGATCGGCTCGGTCAGGTCGCCCTGCTCGCTGAACGTGGTGGTCGTCTTGCCCGTCCCCGACAGCCCCATGACCGTCATCGTCACGCGCTCGCCGCCGGGCAGCGTGACCGCCTTCGCGCCGCTGTGGAGCACGAGGCCGCCGCTCCGGTAGACGCGGTGGTTGAGCATCCTCAGGACGCCCTTCTTCGACTCGCCGAAGTAGTCCGGGCCGATGACGTACGTCGTCCACTTGTCGAGGTCGACGAGGATGGCCTGGCCGCCGGGCATGTCGTCGAGGAACAGGTTCGGGGTGTAGCGGAGGACGAACGCCGGCTCGAACGGGGCGGCCCGCTGCTCGGCCGTCTCGACCTGCTCGCGGGCGAACGCGAGGACCTGCTGCATGCCCGCGATGTTGGCCCCCTCGGGGGTGTACAGCCACGTCGCGCCGAGCGCGCGCGCGCCGAGGCCGGCGTACCCGTCGATGGCGATGAGCGTCCCCGCGTCGCGGATGTAGGCCTCCTGGCGGGCGATGATCTCGTCGGCCCGGGCGCGGGAGATGGTCTTGCCCGACCACGCGTCGGCGGGGCCGTCGGTGATGACGTAGGTGTACTTCGCCATCCGCGCCTTGTTGCGCGTCAGCTTGTTCAGCGAGCCCGCGGCGGTCGTCAGGATCGCCGGGGTGTGCTCCCGGGCCAGCTCCCGCAGCGCGTCCTGGGTCGGGTTCTCGAGGTAGGTGACCTCCGCGAAGGGGCGCGGATCGGGGCCCGCGTCGTCGATGCGGATGGGGGTCGGGGTTGCCGCGTGATCAGCGGTCTCGAGGTTCATGGGAGCTCCCGGGGGGGTGACGTGCGCGCGCGCGTGCCGGTGCGCGCGCCGCGAATTTAGACACACCTCGACGGGCTCGACCACGGCGATGTCGGCCTTTTTTTGGTGACTCGGAGGGTAGTCACGGAGCCGCCTCGGAACAGCCGCCGCCGATCGCGTGTCCCAACCTTCGTGCGGACCCGCCACCTCGGTTTCCTCCTCGCCGTCCTCCTCAGCGCCCTCCCCGCGTCGGCGGGGACGGATCGGTACCCGTTCCTCGGCGAGTCGGTCACGACCGTCCCCCTCCACGATCGGTTCGCGCCGCCGGAGGGGTACACGCGCGTGAGCGTGGCGGAGGGGACCTTCGCCGCGTTGCTGCGGGGGCTGCCGTTGAGGACGGACCGGGACGACGTGCGCGCCTACGACGGCTCGGAGCTGGACCGCCCCGCGGCGGCGGTCGTCGCGATGGACGTCGGCACCCGGGACCTCCAGCAGTGCGCGGACTCGGCGATCCGGCTCCACGCGGAGTGGCTCTGGTCGGCCGGCCGCGCCGACGAGGCGGGGTACCACTTCACCTCCGGGGACCTGTCGTGGTGGGCCGACTGGCGCGACGGCGCGCGGTTCGTCGTCGACGGCAGCAAGGTCCGCCGCGTGGCCGGCGCCGCCCGCCCCGACGACCACGCGAGCTACCGGAAGTGGCTCGACCAGGTGTTCATGTACGCGGGGACGCGGTCGCTGGCGAAGGACAGCGCGCCGGTCTCCGAGGACGAGGCGCTCCAGCCGGGCGACTTCTTCGTCCAGGCCGGCTCGCCGGGGCACGCCGTCGTCATCTTGGACGTCGCCGAGGGGGCGGACGGGCAGCGGGTGGCGCTGATGGGGCAGGGGTTCATGCCCGCCGAGGACCTCCACGTCCTCCGCTGGCCGGCCGTCGCGCTCGACGAGGTCTGGTTCCCGCTCCCCGCGACGGCCGACGGCGTGGTCGAGACCCCGTCCTGGGCCCCCTTCGCCCGCATCGAGGCGCGCCGCTTCGACTAGCTCCGCCGGGGGGACGCCGGGTGCGCGCGCACGGTGCGGGCACCTCGTCGTAGCGCCGCAAGTCCCCGATCCGACAGCCGCTTCGACCTGGCACGCCGCGTGCTCCCAAGACCTGGCAAGCGGGGTCGAAACCGGCCCCCCCAGAGGCCCCGCCCACCGCAACGTCGGCCCCCGTCCCTGCACACGCGGCAGGCGGGGGCCGGCGTGATCTCAGCCCGCGTCGCTGAGCGCCCGGAGCTCCCGCCGGACCGCCTCCGCAGCGTCCAGGTCCCCCAATTCGCGGTACTGCGCCATCGCCAGGAGCCACACCCGGCGGGCCCGGAACTCGGCCCCGGCGTCGCGCGCGAGGGTGCCGGCGAGCGCGAGCAGGCGAGGGCAGTCGGCCTCGATGAACCCGGTCTCCTCCATGAGGCGGCTCGCCATCCTGAAGTGCTCCTCCCAGTCGTCCCACGCGCCGAGCGCCGCGTCGCAGGGGAGCAGCGTCAGGAGCGCCCCGATCTCGGTGCCGCGCATGCGGACGCGGACGGCCCGCTCGAGGGTGAGGACGAGCTGCTGGCGGGCCTCGACGTAGCGCCCCGCCTCGACCAGGACCGTCCCCAGGTTGAGCTCCGGCGCGAAGCCGTAGCGGGAGCCGAGGGCGCTGCAGATCTGGAGCCCGCGGCGGTACGCGGACGCCGCCTCGTCGAGGTCGCCCTGGAGGCGGCAGACCTCCCCGAGGACGTTCCACGCCGCCACCGCCTGGTCGCGGAACCCGTGCACGCGGGTCATGGAGAGGCACCGGCGGGCCATGTCGGCGGCCTCGTCGAGGCGGCCCTGCTGGCGGATGATGCTCGACAGCTGGGCCAGGCACTTGGTCACGCCCTGGACGTCGCCGAGCTCGTCGAACAGGTCCCGCGCCTGCGACACCGTCGCCTCCGCGTCCGCGGGCCAGCCGCGCTTCCACTGCCCCCGGCCGAGGTGGAGGATCGCCTTCGCCCGCCGCGGTCGCTGGTCGCCGTCCAGGCGCGGGAGCACCGCGAGGAGCCGCTCGAGGTCCCGCTCGGCGCCCTCGAGATCCCCGGTGTGCTCGCGGACGACGGCGACGGCGTGGAGGGCGTCCGCCGCGCTGACGTCGTCGCCGGCCGCCTCGGTGTCCGCGAGGAGCGTCCGGCCGAGCGCCAGCGCCCGCTCCAGGTCGCCGTCCGCGCGGGCCACGCCGACCTCGTAGCGGCGGACCCAGAACACCCGGGGGTCGTTCGCGGGCGCGCCGAGGCGGACCAGGCAGCGCCGGTAGTCGTCCAGCAGCGCCGCGGCGATCCGGTAGCCGCCCCGCGCCGCGCGCGCCTCGATCGCGCTCCGGAGCGGGGACAGCGCCGCCTCCAGCTCCCCCGCCGCGACGAGGTGGCGCGCCAGCCGCGCCTGCGTCCCCGCGTCCGTCGTCCCCGCGAGGACCCGCGCGCAGGCCCGGTGGTGGTCCGTCTGCCGGCCGGCCTCCGCCGCGCCCGCCGACACCGCCTCCCGGAGCATCTGGTGGACGAAGGACCAGCCCTGCCGGTCCGGCTGCCAGGCGGCGAGGTCGTGGCGGACGAGCCGCTGCACGAGGTCGGGCGCGGGCTCGACGCCGGCCTCGCCGCAGACCGACGCCCACTCCGCGTCCGACACCTCCAGCCCCAGCGTCGCCGCGAGCTCCAGCGCGATCCGCTCGTCGTCGGTCCGTCCCTCCAGGGCCCGTCCCAGCCGCGGCGCCCAGAGGGTGCGGAGGTCGTCGGGGAGGTCCGCCTCGGCCCCGTCGGCCACGCGGTAGCCGCCCTCGCCGGGGACGAGCACGCCGCGGGCGACCCAGTCCTCGACCAGCTGCCCCGCGAAGAGGGGGTTCCCCGCCGTCCGCTCGACAATCCGCGCCGCCACGCCGGTGTCCAGCCCGAGCAGGTTCTCGACGAGGCGGCGGCGGTGGTCGTCCGCGATCGGTCCGACCTCGATCGTCTCGATCGCGTGCTTCCGGGCGATTCCGTTGAGCACGGCGTCCTCGGTGGGGCGGCCGGGGAGGAGGTCGTCGCGGACGGTCAGGACGATGGTCAGCGCGCGGTCGGGGGCGCCGTCGCGGAGGAGGTACTCCACCAGCATCAGCGCCTCGGCGCCGTGGTGGACGTCGTCCAGCCAGAGCACCGCGGGCCGCTCGAAGAGGAGCTCGTCGAGGACCCGCTCGACCAGCGCGTACTCCTCCTCGGGGGCGACGAAGTGGAGGCTCCCCACGTCCGGCTGGAGCTCGGGGACGATCATCGCCGACAGCGCCCGCGCCTCGTCCGGGGGGGCGGGGTGGCGGCGGTGCTCCAGGAGCAGCTCGAGGCGGGCCTCGACCGCGAACCGCCCCACGCCGAGGCAGTGGAAGTGGCGCGCGAGCATGGGGCCGAGGCCGTACGCCGGTCCGCCGCCGGGCCCGTGGAGGGCGTACAGGGGGGTCGCGGCGCCCTGCTCGTGGGCCTCCTCGCAGAGCCACCGGGAGAGACGGCTCTTGCCGAAGCCGGCGCGCCCGCGCAGCGCCACGACCTGCGGACGTCGGGCCTTTCGCGCGCGCCGGAGGGCCTCCCAGAGGCGACGCCGCTCCTCCAGCCGGCCGACCAGGGGGAGCCGCCGCATCCCCACGAGCGCTTCGCCCGCGGACCGCAGCCCGGGGCGGGCGATCGTCTCGTCGGGGGGGCGGGTCCAGGGTCTCGTCGGGGGGACGTCGTCGATCGCCCCGTCGTCCACGTCCAGCCCGTCCCGGCTCCAGCTCGCCGTGGCGGGGGCGTCGCCGACGACCGTGACGGCGCTGAGGACGGCGAGGTTCGCCCCCGCGGGGCCGCTGATGGGGCCGCTGTGGGCGTCCGCGAGGGTCGGCCGTGTGGTGCTCGACCCCGAGGGCGGGTCGGTGAGCTGCTCCAGCGCCCAGAGCGCGTCCGCGGCGCGCTGGTACCGGGCCCGGGGGACCTTCTCGAGGAGCCGCTTCAGCCACTCCTCGAACCCGTCGGGGACGGCCCACAGGGACCAGAACTCGGGGAGCGGACGGCGGACGTGGGAGCGGAGGATCCACTCGACGTCGCCCTTCCTCACGAACGGGGGGCGGCCGGTGGCGACCGTCCACGCGATGACGCCGATGGCGTAGAGGTCGGTCCACGGGCCGTGGTCCCGCCACCGCCCCAGCGCCTGCTCGGGGGACATGTACAGGGGCGTGCCGGCGATGCGGTCGGTCTCGTCGTCGGCCCGCTCGAGCACGTGCGCGAGCCCGAAGTCGGTCAGCTTGGCGCCCCCGGCGGCGTCGAGGAGGACGTTGGCGGGCTTGATGTCGCGGTGGATCAGCCCGCGCGCGTGGGCGTGGCCGACCGCCTTGAGGAGGTCCCCGAGGATGACCCGCAGCTCGGGCCAGCGGAGGTCCCGGCGGACGTCCTCGAGGGTCCCGTGCCGGCCCAGCTCCATGACGATGTACGGCGATCCCTCGTCCAGCCGGCGGTCCGGGTCGGCCTCCTCCGCGGTGACCACGCCGTGGTCGAGGACGTCGACGATCTGCGGGTGGTCGAGGGCCGCCAGGGCCGCCACCTCGCGAGCCATGGACGGCGCGAACCCGGGGGCGCGCGCCCGCGGCGACGACAGCACCTTGACCGCGACGGCCGCGCCCTCGCCGGGGCCGAGGTGCCGCGCGCGCCAGACGGTGCCGACGCCGCCGGCGCCGATCCGCTCGACGAGTTGGAACGCTCCCAGCCGGCCTGCGCGAGCCATGACGTCATTATCGGCAACCGCCATTCCAACTTGCTCGGAAGGGCCCCTAGAATGCGCCCCGGTGGCCGGAACCGGACCGATCGGCGGCGACACGACCGTCCTCCCCGACGACCTCTCGCGCGACCTGGGAGTGGCGCGAGCGGCCAGCAGCCGGCCCGCGGTGGTGCTCGCGTGGTCCCGCCAGGAGCCCGCCCGCGTCGGCGAGCTCATCCTCCTGCCCGGCGGGCCCACCCCGGGCACGACGATCCTCGGCCGGGGCGAGGCGCTCGACGACGATCCCCACCCGCGCGGGAAGTGGGCCCGGCAGCGGCCGGGTCCGCTGGAGTGGACGGGGCCGCTGGAGTCGCCCGCGCTGTCCCGGCGGCAGCTCGAGCTGACCCCCGTCAAGGGCGGCCTCAAGGTCGTCCGCACGGGCCGCGTCCCCTTGATCGTGCGCGGCGAGGAGGTGGACGAGGCGGTGGTCGCGCCCGGCGAGGGGTTCGCCGTCGAAGGGCAGCTGCTGCTGATCCACGAGCGCCGCCCCGAGCGGATCCCCCGGTCGACCTCGTTCCCCCGCTCGCGCTGGCCCGAGTTCGGGGCGCCGGACGACCACGGTCAGGTCGGCGAGAGCCCCGCGGCGTGGGCGACGCGCGACCGGCTCGCCTGGGTCGCGGCGCGCCGCCCCCACGTCCTCGTCCTCGGCGAGAGCGGGACGGGCAAGGAGCTCGCGGCGGGGGCGATCCACGCGATGTCCGAGCGCGGGGGGCGGACGCTGGTGGCCCGCAACGCGGCGACGTTCCCCGAGGGGCTGGTCGACGCGGAGCTGTTCGGGAACATCAAGGACTACCCCAACCCGGGGATGGCCGAGCGGTCCGGGCTGGTGGGGGAGGCGAACGGTACGACGCTCTTCCTCGACGAGATCGCGGAGCTGCCGGAGCGCCTCCAGGCGCACCTCCTCCGGGTCCTCGACGACGGCGAGTACCAGCGTCTCGGCGAGTCGCGGGCGCGGCGGTCGGACTTCCGCCTCGTCGCCGCCACGAACCGCCCCGCCGGCGACCTCAAGCACGACCTCCTGGCGCGGCTGAAGATGCGCGTCGAGCTGCCCGGGCTGGGCGACCGCACGAGCGACGTCCCCCTCCTGGCCCGTCACCTCGTCAAGCAGATCGCGGCCCAGGACCCCGGGATCGGCGCCAAGTTCAGCACCGAGAACGGCGAGCCGCGCTTCACGCAGGCGCTGATGCAGCGGCTGCTGGAGCACCGCTGGACGCACCACGTCCGCGAGCTCGACGCGGCGCTGTG
This sequence comes from uncultured Rickettsiales bacterium, assembly GCA_964344575.1. Taxonomy (GTDB): domain Bacteria; phylum Myxococcota_A; class UBA796; order UBA9615; family UBA9615; genus JAAESI01. The sequence goes on from CAYFOA010000227.1 coordinate 12,083, forward strand.
GGCGTCGATCGGGTCGAGCACGGGGTCGCGGCTGGAGCTGACCGCGGACGTCAAGCGCGAGCTCGACCGCCAGACGGGGAGCTTCGTCGCCGACGTGGCCCCCGCGGAGCTGACCGAGGAGGCCATCCGCGAGTCGATGCAGCGCCACCAGGGGGTGCGCGAGCGGGTGTGGCGGGAGCTCGGCCTGAAGAACCGCTGGGCGCTCGGGCGGCTCCTCAAGAAGCACGGGATCGAGTCGTAAGAACGAAGACGGGCGAGCCGATCGCTCGACTCGCCCGCCCTCTCTTCCGTTGTTCTACCGGGTCGGCTCAGCAGACCTGGGCCAGCCAGTCCACGTCCTCACCGAGCGCGGCCGCGACCTTGCGTCGCGCGTGCCAGAGGCGGCTCATCACCGTCCCCTCCGGGATGCCCAGGCGCTCCGCGATCTCCTTGTAGGAGAGGTCCTCGAAGTGCCGGAGCACGAGGATCTCGCGGTGCTTGGCGCCCAGGGTCTCGAGCGCGTCGTGCACGAGGCGAGCCACGTCGCCTCGCTCGGCGCGCTGCTCCGCGCCCTCGGTGTCGGACTCGATCATCTCGAGCCGGGTGACCCCGTCGCCCTCGCGGCCGAGCGGCTCGTCGAGGGTCAGGTCCGGCCGACGGTGCACGCGCTTCAGCTCGTGCAGCGCCAGGCGCCGGGTCACGGTGTACAGCCAGCTCCAGAGCTGGGACTCGCCCCGGAAGGTCTCGAGGCGCCGGAACGCCACGACGAAGGCCTCCTGGGCGATGTCGCGCGCAGCCTGCCGGTCTCCGAGGATGCCGTAGGCGACCGCGTAGACGCGGCTCTGGTTGCGCTCGACGAGCTCCGCGAACAGGTCGGTACGACCGGCCTGGATCTCACGGACCAGCTCGAGGTCGGTCAGAGCCCGGTACTGGCGAACAGCGTTCATGTCGCACCTCCATTCATTCAGTGTGACCAGATAGTACTCACTATTAATCGTTATGTTCCGATTAAATGTGATCGGGTACGAAATTGCCCGGATCCAAGTCAGCTAGACTTCGTCCATGGCCTGGACTCGCTTTCTGTTCGTGATGCTGTTCGTGGGACTGCTGTCCGGTTGTCCCGATGACGCGGAGATCCCGCCGCCGGACGACGACGACGCGGCGGACGACGACGAC
>CAYFOA010000228.1:0-7214 GCA_964344575.1 uncultured Rickettsiales bacterium
AGCGCGAGGCGGGATCAAACGGCGGTTACGAGATCCAGATCAACGGGATGGGACAAACACGAGCGGCGGAGCACCCACGGGAACCGAAGGGATGGAGAAGGATTTCGTGCGGAGCCTGGATGACGCTGAGCCCGCCGTCCGAGCGGCAGCCCAACGTCGCTTCGACGCACCCGTCAGGCTCGCCGACCCGATCGACATCACGAAGATGCTCAACATCCCGCCCGGAACAAAGGAGCTGCCCGGCGTGGCCCGCACCCTGTCGCTGTTCTATCCGCTGTCGGACGGCTGACTCAGCGACGGATAGACAAGTCGTGGCGGAGGAGTCTGCACACGGCAGAATCGATAGTGGCTCCGCCCCGACGCCCGCGACTCCCGCTCCACCAGGAGCCGGGCGTGGCCCCCGTCGGTGCACCGCAAGTCCCGGTCTAGATAGGACTTGAACAGTCGCCCCACGATGATGGCCTGCGATCTCGCCCCCTTCGGTTGTCCGCGTCGGTCCTTCAACCGGTGCGACAGAGGACCCTCCCGTAACCGCTCAGCCCACACCGCGGGCGTCCCTCCCTCCTCTCCGGCCCACTCGGCCGCGATCTCCACCATCGTCTCCCAGTCCGGATCGAAGGCCTCCTCCGAGTCAGTCCAATTGCCGAGGAAGCCATCGAGGCTCGAGTACCGGAGCGCACCGTCCACCGCTGCCGCCCACTCTTGTCCGACGCTGTGACGAGCGGGCTCAGGAACCATCGGTCTCCCGGCCCGGACCCAGCGGTCCACGATGCCGAGGAGCGCGCCAACCAACTCGACGCGGTGCTCGAGCGCGTAGCCGACAACGTCGCCGATCGCATACCGCGCCCCGCGAGCACTCGTGTGCAGTTCGAGGTTGATGGGCAGCGAGCGCTCACGAAGGTCCTGGCCCAACAGCGTGTCGTTCATCGTCAGCGCGAACAGCACGTCGTTGTGCGGCCGCTCGATCGCGGTGTTGCTCCCGAGGCGCCGGAAGCTCAGTGAAGCCCCCGTCACGCACCGCTCGAGGATCGCGCTGTCGAGCGGCCGGTGGGACTTGACGTTGTCGATCAGGATGACGCGGTCGCCGGCCTCGATCCGCGTCGCCAGCTGCTTCCCCAGCTCCTCCCCGCCGTCGCTCCAGCCGACCTCCCGCGGCACCCGCCCCTCGATCAGCGCGGCCAGCGCCTTGACGAGCGTCGACTTGCCGACGCGCGGCTTGTTCCCGTTGACGACCAGAAGGGGGTGGTTGCCCCGCCACCAGTGCGGCATCGCGAGCAGGGTGATGCACGCTCCCAGGAAGTTCACGGCGTCAGGTGGCGCCTTCCAGTGGAAGCCGCTCACGAGCGGCGCAAGCCGAAGCGCGATCTCCTCGGGTCCCCAAGAAGGGACCTCGATCTCAGGGCCGTCGTAGTAGATCCCCGACGCACGGTGAAACCCTGGACGACTGACGCATCGCCATGCCCGATCGAACACCGGACAGCGCGTGTACTCGACGAGCTCGGGGAGCTCAGCCCGCAGCCGCGGGTGGTGAACGAAGACGTTCGCATCGGCCGCAGGAAGCGGGCGGTAGCCCGCACTCACGCTCTTGTCGCCCGCGCCCTTCCTGATCTCGATCTCGAGCTCCGAGGCCAAGAGGCCGGGCAAGTTCCGCTCGGTGACGAGGGCCGGCCCATGACCGGGCTCGACGTAGACAATGGACCGGCCCGACCGGAACCACCGCTCCGTTCCGGCCAGGACCTCTAGGACGCGCCGGTAGCGGGCGTTGGGCGACTCACCGACAGTCCAAACGACCACTGACGTGCGCTGCTCGCAGGCATCGACGGCCGCCGGGGGCTCCGCGAGCACCGGCACGGCATCGCGCACGGTCCACCAGTCCAGCCAGTCACCGAAGAACCCCTCCGGCCACTGCACCTGGACCGCGAGACGTCCGCGAGCCGCGAACTCCCGCGCCAAGGCCCGTTGCGCGTCGGGCCCCGGACGCCTGACCTGCCCGTCGGCGGAGGTCCGAGGCGCGTCCGAGTCGAACCCGAGGACCAACCGGCCCGGACTGTCCAAGAGCGGTCCGAGGCGCTCCCCCAGCAGCCAACTCGTCCCCGGAACCCCGACCGCGTCGTACCCCCGCTGCAGCAGCGACACCGCGTCGAAGCAGCCCTCGACGACGAACACGTCCCCATCGGCCGCCAGTGCCTGCTCATTGAAGAGCGTCGGCACACGGCCCCGCAAGTGCCGCCACTTCGGGTCCCCGTCGCCGATGCGTCTGAACTGGAGGTGCGCGACTCTTCGACGACCGGTCAGGAAGGGGCACACGATCCAGCCCCCCCAAAGGCTCGGCTTGAGCCCCTTCCCGTCAGGCTTCGCGAGCCCCAGGCTGACGAGGTCGGCAACCGGAACGACCTCGGCGGCCGCCTGAACGGCGCGCGTCGCAGTTCGGCTGTCGAGGTCCGCCCAGCGAAGCTCCCGCGCAAGATCGGCGTCAAGCCCCCGCATCCCCAGGTAGTCGACGCCGACATCGGAGAGCCCGCCCAGCGCCTTGAGGAACGCATCCAACGCGGCCACGCGAGCCTCAGGGGCAACTGCCATCGGCGCTGCTCGACGACCGCGCGGAGTCCCGGCAGGCACCTCCGGCCCGAGAAGCCAGTCGATCGCGTCACGGAACTCGCATCCCCGCAGGTGCTTCACCAGGTCGATGACGTCGCCACCTTCGCCGCTGCCGTGGTCCTTCCATCGCTCCACGCCGTCACGCTCGTAGAAGGAAATCGACGGACTCCTCGCCGCTGGCCCACGGCCCGACGGGCTGTACGCAGCCTTCCCCCCCGGCGCCAGCTGGAGGCCCAGCGCGCGGGCGACCGCCAGCATGTCCCGGGAACGAGCCTCCCGGCGTCGGTCCCCTGCGGGCATTCGTTACAGCAGTCGTTCGGCGATGTCGTCGTGGCCGGCGGCGAGGCACGCGGCGTAGTGCGCGTCCATGCACAGCGCCCGCGCCAGCGTCCCCAGCTGCCGGGCGTTGGGGATGCACACGTTGCTCTCCCACCGACTCACCTGCGGCTGGCGCACGCCAATGCGTCCCGCCAGCGCCCCCTGCGTCATGCCCCGGGCCGTCCTGGCCCGCCTGAGGTAGTCCCCCAGCGTCTCTCTCGTCGTCATGACGAACGGTTTACTTATGCGGATTGAAGATCGCAAGAGGGTCTTCCCAACTCAATCCGCATAAGGCATGCTCATTCCGCATGAAGGGAACGGCCCATGTCTGACGATCGAGCCACCGACCTCGGCGCTATCCTCGCCGGGAACCTACGCGCGATCCGGGAGTCGCAAGGGCGAAACCAACTGGAATTCGCACGTGCGGCGAGAATTTCACAGGCGCATCTATCGAGGCTAGAAACGGGCAAGGCCTGGAGCAGCATGAGGAAGCTCGGCGAGGCGGTCGAGCGGGCCGGGGCTGATGCGACGCATCTGCTTCATCAGCCATCCGCCCCGACGCCGGATCTCGGCGAAATCTCGACGCTGGCCAGCAAAGCCGACGCGGAAACGCGCCGGTTCGTGCTCCACATCCTTCGCCGAATGACCTCATCCCGCTGAATCGCCTTGATTCCTAAATAGGGATATGCACTATACGGCTTGAATTGTGCCGGACCTCCGGCAGGAAGGAAGGACATGAAGCTCCTCACCTACAAGCAGGCTGCTGCGTTCCTGAACGTCGAGTTGGGAACGTTGTACGCGTGGGTCCACCACAAGCGCGTCCCGTTCATCCGCCTGTCGCCCCGCACAGTGCGGTTCGACGAGGCCGAACTGGAGCGATGGATCGGCAGCCGGCGCCAGGAACCGAACACGGCCTGAAGTCGACTGCGATGAAGGTCGGGTGAGTCATGAGCAAGGAGTCCACGGGCCCGGGGGGCACCTGCGCCCGCGCAGAGCGCTGAATGGACGCCGGGGTCGAACACCTCGTACGGTTCGAAGCCGTGTCGAACCACCACTCACTGCCGGTCTTCATCCAGAAGGGTTGGGCCACCCCGGATGCGGCTCTCCTGATCGACGCTGATCAGGAGGCTCAGGCTGGCGCGCGAGCCGCCTTCGACGCGCACATCGCCGCGGGAAGGTCCCGGAAGATGCAGGTCTGCGTCCTGGACAAGCGGACTGGTCAGCTCCGCGCCGCCCCGACGGGGAAGGTGTGTTGCCGGGAGGGGCTCTACGCGCTCGAGCCGCCGGGCTCAACGTCGGAGGCTCACGCCGCGGCGCACGTCGTCGCAGCCCACGTCCGAGGCCACGACTTGGAGGCCCGCACGACCTCCGAACTCCTCGAGGTGGGCTCGGAGCCCCCGGACGCCGAGACCGTCGAGGCGGTGCGCTTCGGCAACATCGACGGCGCCTTCGCCTCGCTGCTGCCGGTCCTGCGCTCTGCTGGACGGCTCGACCTGGACCAGATCCGGATCGTCCTTCGGTTCCTCGCCTTCGCCTGGGTTCGCACCGAAAGCTGGCTGGAGCAACACGCTCCCACCGCAACCGGAAGAGCGGTCGCCGAGTCGACCGCGAAGATCCGAGCGGATCCGGGCGATCGGACCGTGGCCGACCGACCGGTTGCCGCTCGCCTGCTGTCATCGATGGACGACACGATCAAGTCCAACCCGATGGCGGTGCTGCCCGACGAAATGGAGGGCGTTTTCCGGTCCTGGGCCCGGGTGAGCGTCCTGCGCGCCCCCCGGGGAGGCCCGCTCTTCGTCCAGTGCGACAACCCCGCTCGACCGTTTCGGCGCGACCGCCTCCGGTCGCTCGCGAATGAGCCCATTTCCAGCCTTCTCAACCCGAAGACGCTGCTGGCCTACCCCATCAGCCCCCGAACCTGCCTCGTCATGCCCGGCGGCGCGCGCCGGGGGACCTGGGGAGGACGGCTCCGACGTTCAACCGCTGGCGCTGGCGCTGTCCGTCAGATCAACACGGGGCTCGCGATCCACGCCAATCGCGAGATCATCCTCCCGGGTCCGACGACTGAAGGCCTGTTCCAGGACTGGCTGGACGTCGCGGACATCCCCAGCCACCGGATGTGAGCTTCAAGTCCGCCGTAAAGAGGCCGCGCCCGACCGAGCCGTCGCGCACGTCCCTCAGGTCGGTGAGTCCGCCCTGTGGATGGTCGAAACGTCGCGTGACGCCGGAATGGTGTCGTCCAGGCGATCAAGATCCCCAGCAAACGCCTCCGGTGCCAAGTGCGCGTACCTCTGCGTCATCTGCGAGCTCTTGTGCCCCAGGATCCGCTGCAGCTTGAACAGGTCGCCGCCGCTCATCACCCAGTGGCTAGCGAACGTGTGCCGCAGGTCGTGGAAGCGGACCTTCTTCAGCTCCGCCCGCTCCAGGCACCGCTTCAGCACCTCCTGCAGGACGCGGTCGGCCGGCTGGCGCATCGTCCCGACCTTGCTCGGGAACACCCACTCGAACGGGCACTGCAGCCGCCACGCCCTCAGCACCGGCAGCAGCGGGTTCAGGATCGGGACGTGCCGGATCGCCCCCGTCTTCGTCGGCCGGTCGTAGCTCCGCTTCACCGTGATCAGCCGCCGGTCGAAGTCGACGTCCTCCCACCGCAGGCCGAGCAGCTCGCCGGCCCTCATGCCCGTGTACACCGCCGCCGCGTACAGCTCCATCGTCCCGGCGCGCTCTTCCTGCGCCGCGACCAGGAGCTTCCGGATCTCGTCCTTCGTCCGCAGCCAGCTGTAGTCCTGCTCCACCAGCTTCGGCTTCTTGATTGTCGAAACATCCGCCAACCACCGCAGCTCCACCGCCAGCCGCAGCATCGAGATCAGCAGCGTGAGGATGTTGTGCCGCGTCTTCGGCGACAGGTGCAGCAGCCCTGACCGCATCGCGTCCACGTGCGCAATGTTGATGTCGACCAGGTTCATCGCGCCGAAGTTCGGCCGCAGATGCCGCTCGATGATGCTCTTGTCGTCCTTGCTGCTCCGCTTCCGCGAAGCGCGGTGCTTCATCCAGTAGTCCGCCAGCTCGTCGAACGTGTGCGGCTCGGGCGGCGCCGCCTGAACGCCGGCTCGGATCGCCTCCGCCTCCGCGTTGAGGTGGTGCAGCGCGCGGCTCGCTTCCTTCTTCGTGCGGAAGGTGCGGTAGCGGCGCTTGCCCGCGGCGTCGTGCCAGTTGATCTGCCAGCGGTCGCCGTGCTTCCGAGGAGCGGGGGTCTTGGGCATCTCGAAGTCCTGACTGGGGCGCGCCCGTCATCGGGCATGTCAAGACTAAGTTAAGTGCCAGGAAAGTGCCAGGAGAAGCAGAACGGGCACTTAGCGCGAACGCTAAGTGCCCGTAATCGCTTTGGTAGCGGGGGCCGGATTCGAACCGACGACCTTCGGGTTATGAGCCCGACGAGCTACCAGACTGCTCCACCCCGCGTCACTCCGGGTCACCCCGGCGAGCGCGACTTATAAGCCCCTCGATCCAGGGTGTCAACGGGGGCTCCACGCTTCCCTGATCGTGCTCCGCCGTCCCGCGTATATTCACGCCGGGGGGATGGAGACGTCATGCCTTCCCGACTCCTGCTCCTCGCCTGCTCCGTCTTCCTCCTCGGCTGCCCCGAGGACACCACCTTCGACGTCGACGAAGACGGCGACGGCCACCCCTCTCGCTCCGACTGCAACGACGCCTCCGACCTCATCCACCCCGGCGCCGTCGAGGTCTGCGACGGGCTCGACAACGACTGCAACGGCGTCGTCGACTTCGACACCCCCGACATGCCCTCCTGGTTCGCCGACGGCGACGGCGACGGCCACGGCGACCCCGACGTCTCCGTCCAAGCCTGCGACCGCCCCGACGGCTTCGTCGAGCTCCCCGGCGACTGCGACGACTCCGACCCCGAGTCCTTCCCCGGTCACTCCGAGCTCTGCGACGGCGCCGACAACGACTGCGACGGCGCCCCCGACTACGACGCCACCGACGAGGTCGACGCCGACGAAGACGGCTTCCTCGACTGCGAAGACTGCGACGACGACGAGCCCCTCGTCTTCGACGGCGCCCCCGAGATCTGCAACGGCACCGACGACGACTGCAACGGCGAGATCGACGAGGACGGCGCCCTCGGCCTCAACACCTGGTACCTCGACTTCGACCAGGACGGACACGGCAACCCCGCCGTCGCCACCGACTCCTGCACCGCCCCCGGCGACAACTACGTCCTCCTCGGCGACGACTGCGACGACGGCGAGCCCCTCGCCCACCCCGGCAACCCCGAG
>CAYFOA010000228.1:7224-7951 GCA_964344575.1 uncultured Rickettsiales bacterium
CTGCGACGACGGCATCGACAACGACTGCGACGGACCCGTCGACGACGGCGCCGTCGACGCCACCACCTGGTACCTCGACGTCGACGGCGACAGCTACGGCACCACCACCTTCACCACCTCCGCCTGCGACAACCCCGGCGCCTTCGCCGACAACGACGACGACTGCGACGACAACAACGCCAACGTCTTCCCCGGCGCGTCCGAGGTCTGCGACGGCCTCGACTCCGACTGCGACGGCCTCGTCCCCGCCAACGAAGCCGACGCCGACGCCGACGGCATCGCCGCCTGCCTCGGAGACTGCGACGACGCCGACGCCGACACCTACCCCGGCGCCCCCGAGCTCTGCGACGGCCTCGACAACGACTGCGACACCGCCGTCCCCAGCGACGAAGCCGACGCCGACGGCGACTCCGTGGCCGTCTGCGCCGGCGACTGCGACGACCTCGACCCCTCCATCTACCCCGGCGCCCCCGAGCTCTGCGACGGCGTCGACGAAGACTGCGACGGCGCCATCGACGACGGCGCCGCGTCCGTCGACTGGTACTTCGACCTCGACGGCGACAACTACGGCAACCCCGCCGTCACCGTCGCCGACTGCGCCATGCCCGGCCCCTCCGGCTGGGTCACCAACGACGACGACTGCGACGACAACCTCGCCGCCACCAACCCCGGCGCGTCGGAGATCTGCGACGGCCTCGACAACGACTGCGACGGCTCCATCCCCGCC
>CAYFOA010000228.1:8045-13211 GCA_964344575.1 uncultured Rickettsiales bacterium
GCGACGGCGAGTACGACGAGGACGGCGGCAACGGCGACCTCTTCTACTGGGACGACGACGGCGACAACTACGGCGACCCCCTCATCTCCGTCAACGCCTGCGCCGCGCCCGCCGGCTACGTCGGCAACGACGACGACTGCGACGACGACGAAGCCTCCACCAACCCCGCCGCCGCCGAGCAGTGCACCGACGTCGTCGACAACAACTGCGACTCCCTCGTCGACTGCGACGACATCGCCGCCTGCAAGGACGTCGAGCCCACCTGCTGGGTCTGCGGCGACAGCTACGTCGACCCCGACGAGGAGTGCGACGACGGCAACCTCGTCAACGGCGACGGCTGCGACTCCGGCTGCGAGTCCGAGATCGACCTGTCCGGCCTCTACGACGACTTCGTCTCAGGCGGCCGCGACGTCTACGTCTGGCAGTCCAACAGCTCCGCCCCGCTGTCCACCTACGACGACTTCTGCGAAGACCGCGGCCTCGACTGGTACGTCCCCAACTCCCAGTCCGACGCCCAGAACGTCATCGACACGATGTACGCCTACGACAACTACCACACGTGGATCATCACCAAGAACAACACCACCGCCGGCACCTGGGGCGGCTACTCGGTGAGCGTCAACTCCAGCGGCTGCGTCAACTACTCGAGCTCCGGCCACTCCGCCATCCGCAAGTGGGCGTGCTCCTTCTGCGACCCCGAGGTCTACGGCTACACCCGCTGCTGGGACTCCGGCCACTCCTACGACTGGCTCCTCTGCCAGGACCCCTGATCAAAGCCCCCGCATCTTCCCGATGATCTCCTTCATGATCTCGGACGTCCCGCCCCCGATCGTGAGCAGCCGCACGTCCCGGAACGCGCGGGCCACGTGGTACTCCTCCATGTAGCCGTAGCCGCCGTAGAACTGCTGCAGGTCGTACGTCACCCGCTGCGTCAGGTCCCCCGCGAACAGCTTCGCCATCGAGATCAGCTCGACGTCGACCTCCCCCGCCGCGAACTTGCCGCACGCCTTGTACGTCAGGCAGCGCGCCGCCTCGATCGCCGTCAGGTGGTCCACCAGCTTGTGCCGCCACACCTGGAACTTCGCGATCGGACGCCCGAACGCCGACCGCTCCATCCCGTAGCCGACCGCCTCGTTCCAGAGGTGCTCCATCCCCGCCACCGCTAGGATCGCCGCCGCCAGCCGCTCCCCCTGGAAGTTCTGCATGATGTAGTAGAAGCCCGCGTTCTCCTCCCCCAGCAGGTACCGGGCGGGGATGCGGCAGTCCTCGAACGCCAGCTCCGCCGTGTCCGACGCGTGGTTGCCGACCTTCTCCAGCAGCCGGCCCACGCTGAAGCCCTTCGTGTCCGTGGGGAACAGCACCAGCGAGACGCCGCCGTAGCCGACGTCCCCCGTCCGCACCGCCAGCGTGATGAAGTCCGCCCGCTTGCCGTTCGTGATGAACGTCTTCGCCCCGTTGATGACGTAGTCGTCCCCGTCCCGGCGCGCCGTCGTGCGGAGGTTCGCCACGTCCGACCCCGCCCCCGGCTCGCTGATCCCCAGCGCCGCGATCGCGTCCCCCTTCATCGCCGGCTCGAGGAACTCCTTCTTCTGCTCGTGCGTCCCGATGTCGTTGATCACCGGCGTCGCCATGTCCGACTGCACCGCCAGCGCCATGTTCAGCCCCGCCGACGTGCTCCGGACCAGCTCCTCGAACCAGATCACCGTGTACCAGTAGTCCAGCCCCATCCCGCCGTACTCCTCGTCGACGGTCAGGCCCAGGAAGCCCATCTCCCCCACCCGCTTGAACACCTCCGACGGGAACCACTTGTTCGCCTCCCACTCGTCGGCGTGCGGACGCAGCTCCTTCTCCACGAAGGCGCGCGCCGTCTCCCGGAACATGCGGTGCTCGTCGGTCTCGTTCGGAATGCTCATGATCGCTCCCGTCCCCCAGTTGATTGACGAGTCAATCACAGCGGGGAGGGGCGATCAATCAGGGGGACGTGATCGTGACGTTCAGCTCGTCGACGCGGACGTACTGGCCGCTGTCCGCGGGCTCGGCCTGGCCGGACCACGAGGAGTCGTCTCCGGTGCCCGTCATCCAGACCTCCCAGGCCCCGTCGCCGGGGTTGTACTGGTAGGCCGTCCCGCCCGCGATCCCGAGCTCCACGTTGGGGAAGTCGGCCTGCTCCTCGGCCACCGTCCCGAGCTCCGAGGCGCAGTCGTTGCCGTCGTAGGTCAGGTCCATCCGGCCGACGTGCGTGCAGTCGGGGCAGCCCGTCGCTGGCGTGCCCGCCGCCGGGGCGACCAGCCAGGAGTGGTAGCAGTCCTCGTACCCGGCGTCGTTCAGCCCCTGGGCGAGGTCGTAGAACCAGCGGTACGTCCCCTGGAAGTACGACACCTGGGGCCCGCTCGCGTCGTCGTCGTCGCCGGCCGCGTCGTCGTCGTCGTCGGACGTCGCGTCGTCGTCGTCGCCGAAGTCGTCGTCGTCCGCCGCGCTGTCGTCGTCGTCGTCGTCGCCGACGGCGCGGAACGGGGTGCAGGAGGTGGCCACCAGCGCGCCCAACACCAGGGCGATCAGCGTCTTGCAGGACATCTCGTCAGCTCCGTGCTCTCTGCGTCAATCTTACTCGGTGACTTCCACGCGCACCCCCTCGAACGTCGGGGGGGCCCCCTCGAGCGACCGGAACAGCCACCGCAGCAGCTCCCGGTAGAACCCGAACAGCGGCACCCGGTCCCCGAGCTCCGCGCGCAACGCCTCCCGCTGGTCGCCCCACGCCCGGTGGCTCTCCCGCGTCAGCCGCTCCCGCTCGCGGTAGTAGCTCCGGAGCGGCTGGACCTGGATCTCGAACATCCGGTCCCACCACGACACCACCGACTTGACCGCCGTCCAGCCCGACTTCTTCCGCGCCGCCGCGCTCATGTAGTCCTTCGTCTCAACGAAGCGGAGCCGGACGGTCTGGTCCGAGGGGGGGACGTGGTGCTCCCGCAGCTCCGCCCGGGTCCACGACCGCTCCTGCAGGAAGGTGTGCAGCGGACGCACCTCGGTGGCCGCCCCGACCACGATCTTGACCCCGAAGACGTCCTTCACGAACCGGCTCAGGTGGCGGAGCTGCTTGTCCCGCTGGACGAGGGTGTCTACGTCGAAGATCTCGTCCACGACCTTGTTCCAGACCTCCTCCTCCGCCTTCACCCGGGACAGGATCTTGTGGACGCCGTGGGGGTTCTCGTCGGTGGGGACGTACTCGACGCGGTTCGCGATCAGGCGCGCCTTCTGCCCGTCCAGCCGGACCCGCCGGAGGAGCCGCTCGCCGAGCTCCAGGTCCGTCAGCCCGTGGAGCTGCTGGGGCGTGATCGGCTGCCCGACCGTGAACCGCTCCTCGCCGACCTCGCCGACGACCTCGCTCACCAGCTCGTGCGGCCCCTCGTACAGGGTGTCCGCGAGGAGCCGGCTCAGCTTGTGGAGCCGCTCCTCGCCGCGGCGGACCATGGTCCGGAAGGCGTGGGACACCTCGCCGATGCGGTGGCGGTCGAAGATCAGCACGTGCTCGGACGTCGGATCGGCGGTGATCTCGGCCCGCGCCGACGTCAGGTACCCGACGAACTGGTGGATCAGCGGCTCCCGCGTGACCTGCCACAGCGGCGACGTGCGCGGATCGATCGTTTCCCGGCGGGTCACCGAACGAGTGTAAGGTATCGGGAACGAGCGGAGGTCTGATGAGGCTTCGAAACGCGATCGTGAACCTGGTCGAGTCCGCCCCCACCCTGCGCGAGGGGAGCGGCAACGTCCGCGTCCTCCGGAACCTGCTGGGGCCGGCGTTCCGCGGGATCGTCCTGCAGAAGGGGAAGCAGGGGCAGTTCACCACGGTGGGGGTCAACAGTCCGGCGATCTTCGACTGGGACTACGAGCGGGACCAGCCGGGGCTGGCGAAGCTCTACGAGTCGGCCAAGACGGGGCAGTGGAACGCGTCCACGGACCTCGACTGGTCCATCGACGTCGACCCGCTGAACCCGGACGTCACGCTCCTGCCGGAGGACTACATCCCGCTGTCGGACTACCCGATGTACCGGCGGCTGTCGAAGAAGGAGCAGGCGGAGCAGCGGCACGCGATCCTGACGTGGCTGCTGTCGCAGTTCCTGCACGGCGAGCAGGGGGCGCTGTTCGCGGCGACGCAGGTGGTCCAGTCCGTCCCGTGGATGGACGCGAAGCTCTACGGGAGCACGCAGGTGGTCGACGAGGGGCGGCACGTCGAGGTGTTCAGCCGGTACCTCGAGGAGAAGGTCTGCAAGTCGTACAGCATCGACGACAACCTCTACGTCATCATCGACCAGCTGATGGGCGACAGCCGCTGGGACATGAAGTTCCTCGGCATGCAGATCATGATCGAGGGGCTCGCGTTGGGCGCCTTCGGGACGCTCCGGGCGGCGACGGAGGAGCCGCTCCTGGAGAAGCTGCTGGAGTACGTGATCGGGGACGAGGCGCGGCACGTGAAGTTCGGCGTGGTCGCGCTCAAGGAGTACTACGAGCAGCACGACGCGCTGACCGAGGCGGAGCGGCGGGAGCGCGAGGACTGGGTGTTCGAGCTGAGCCTGCTGATGCGGAACCGGTTCCTGGCGCACGAGTACTACGAGGAGTACTGGGCCCACGCGATGAGCCGGCGGGAGTGGAACCGGCTGGTGCTCGACAGCAAGCTGATGGCGCTGTTCCGGCGGACGATGTTCCGGACGATCATCCCCAACGTCAGCCGGATCGGGCTGCTCAGCGACCGCGTCCGGCCGCGCTACGCGGAGCTCGGGATCCTCCAGTACGAGGCCGAGCGGGCGGCGACCGAGATGACGCGGAGCGACTGGTTGGCGGCGGTGCCCGCCTAGGAGTGGGGGTCGGCCACGTTGTTCGGATGAGGTGACGGCGCGCCCGGGCGGGTGAGGTCGGGCGACTGCCGCTCGACTTGCGGGCCATCCGGGAGCCACAACCCCGCACAGGTCGTCGACCTCACCCGACTTATGGCACCTCCGGACGCCACAACCCCGCACAGGTCGTCGACCTCACGCGACTTGTGGCACCTCGGGACGCCACAACCCCGCACAGGTCGTCGACCTCACCCGACTTGTGGCACCTCGGGACGCCACAATCCCGCACAGGTCGTCGACCTCACCCGACTTGTGGCACCTCGGGACGCCACAATCC
>CAYFOA010000229.1:0-13201 GCA_964344575.1 uncultured Rickettsiales bacterium
CGTTGCCGCTACGTGGCCCGAATGACCCGTCGCATCAGCGGATCCGCACCCAAGGGCGAAGGAGCGGCCTGCTGGTTCCCGGTCGACGTGGGCGGCCAAGACTACCTCCCGAACAAGAACGCGCGATGGAAGACGAACGAGGAGGGGATGGCCCGCCTCCTCCTATCGGACCGGGTGGAGGGCACAGGTAAACGCGCAGGCTACGTCCGATACCTCGGCGACTTCCCCGCTTACCCCGTCAACAACCTGTGGACGGACGTGGGCGCCAGCTTCATGGCCGACAAGCGATATGTCGTCCAGACCTCGCCGTCGGTGGTCGCTCGTTGTCTCCTCATGACAACCGACCCCGGGGACTTGGTCCTCGACCCGACCTGCGGCTCCGGCACCACCTCGGTCGTGGCGGAGCGGTTCGGACGTCGGTGGATCTCAGTCGATACAAGCCGGGTGGCCCTGGCCATCGCCCGCCAGCGGCTCCTCACAAGTCGCTACGAGTACTACAAGCTCTCGCATCAGGACGCCGGTCCCGCGGGTGGGTTCGTCTACAAGACCGTGCCCCACATCATGCTGAGTAGCGTCGCGCACAACCCGCACCTGGAGCCGATCTACGAACGCCACCGGCCGGCGTTGGAGAAGTCGCTCGAGTCCTGCAACAGCGCGCTGCGGAATGTGACCGCCGCTGAGCGGGGAGACCTGACCGCGAAGCTCCGGTCGAAAGAGAAGACGGAGGGCCCGCGGGCAGTCACTGACGCCGACCGTCGCCGCTGGCTCCTTCCGAAGGCTGGTGAGTCGTGGGAGCACTGGCAGGTCCCCTTCGACACCGATGACGCGTGGCCCGCCGAGCTGAGCAAGGCGGTGACTGCCTACCGCAAAGCGTGGAAGACGCGACGAGACGAGATCAACGCCTGCATCGCCGAGAACTCCGAGCAAGAGGAGCTTGTCGACCAGCCGAAGGTCGAGAGGGGCGTGGTCCGCGTGTCCGGCCCCTTCACCGTCGAGGCGGTCCAGCCCCCCGAGCTGACCCTCGACGAGCCCACCGGCATGTTCGACGGCGAGCCCGATGCCGCAGGCGTGATGACCTTCCGCGACTCGGCCCCGACCGGCGTCTACCGGACCGTGCAGGCCGCGGAGGAAGCCCGCAATGTCGAGGCCTACCTCGAGGAGATGGTCCGGCTCCTGCTGGGCGACGGCGTGCGCTTCCCCAACAACAAGCAGATGGCGTTCAGCCGACTGGAGCGCATCGAGGGCACCTACAGCGGCATCCACGCCGAGGGTCGCTGGTGCGCCGCCGGCGAGCAGGACGCCGATCACGACGGCCCCTTCACCGTCGGTGTCGCGTTCGGGCCGCAGTACGGGCCCGTCACGGCGAAGCAGGTCGAGGATCTGATCCGCTCCGCCGCGAGGCGCTACGACGACCTCGTTGTCGCAGGCTTCAGCTTCGACGGCCCCGCCCAGGCGGTCATCGAGGAAGCCGCGCACCCGCGCCTGCGCATCCACATGGCGCACATCCGGCCCGACGTGAACCCCGGCATGACCGGGCTGTTGAAGGAGCGCCCCGGCAGCCAGCTCTTCTCCGTCTTCGGCCAGCCGCGTACGCGCGTGGACGGCCCCGACAAGGAGGGCAACTACGTCGTAGAGATGGAGGGCGTGGACGTCTACAACCCGGTCGACAACAGCGTCGCCTCCACCGGCGCGTCGAAGGTGGCCGCCTGGTTCCTCGACGGCGACTACGACGGCCGGACCTTCTGCGTCACCCAGGCGTTCTTCCCCGACCGCTCGGCGTGGAAGAACCTCGAGCGGTCGCTCAAGGGCGTGGTCCCGGACGAAGCGTTCGAGGCGTTCTCCGGCACGACCTCACTGCCGTTCCCTGCTGGAGGCCACAAGACGGTCGCGATCAAGGTCATCGACCCGCGCGGCAACGAGGTGATGAAGGTCCACCGACTGGGAGGCGCCCGTGGCTGACGATCTCCCGGTCCAACCGGTCCCCGAACCGATCCTCTGCAGCCCGTTCGAGGAGCCCACTGCGCACTGGGTCTACGACCGCGGGACGGGAGCGGCCAGCAAGAACCCGAGTCGGCGGCCTGCGGGCTACTACTTCAAGTCCGAGCGGACCGCGAAGCAGGCCGCGCAGACCAGCCTGTTCGGTACCCAGGAGGAGCACGACCTGCTCCCGCTGGTGAACCACCTGCGGGCCGAGGTGAAGCGGTGGCGCAAGGACTACCGGGGCGCGTCGCGGGTCACCAAGGAGCTCCTGCGGCACTGGGCGCGCTCGGACCGCGCGAGGCGGCTGTTCTTCTGCCAGCGCGAAGCCGTCGAGACGATGATCTACCTGGCCGAGATCCGCCTCGCCGGGCGGTCCCGGAGCACCGGGTTCAAGCGGTTCGAGGTCTCCGACGAGGATCTTCAGCGGATGCTCGCCGGCAAGCGACCCGCCTTCTTCCAGGGCACCTCGACCGACCACTACCCGATGCTGGCCGACCCGCCCCAGGACGCCGAGGCGCTGGGCCTGCCCGCGCTGCGCCGGCTCGGCTGCAAGATGGCGACGGGGTCGGGCAAGACCGTCGTCATGTCGATGCTGATCTCCTGGGCGTTCTGCAACCGCGCCCGGAACCCCCGAAGCACCACGTTCCCCAACGCGGTGCTGATCGTCTGCCCGAACCTGACGGTCAAGGAGCGGCTGCAGGTGCTCCGCCCGGAGCGGCCGGACAACTACTACGAGGAGTTCGACATCGTGCCGGCGAAGTACCGGCCGCTGCTCCAGCAAGGCCGGGTACTCGTCACCAACTGGCACGCCTTCCAGCCGGAGTCCGAGAACAAGGAGGGGGGCAGCACCTACACCGTCGTCCAGAAGGGACCCGAGACACCCGAGACCTTCGCGCGGCGCCTGCTCGGCGACCTCTACGAGCGGATGCCGATCCTCGTCTTCAACGACGAGGCCCACCACTGCTGGCGCCCTGCGCCGTCCGAGGAGAAGCTCGACCGCTCCGAGCGCGAGCTGCTGAAGGCCGAGCAGCGCGAGGCGACGGTGTGGGTCGATGGCCTGGACCGGCTGAACGCACACTCACCGGACGGCAAGGCCCCAGGGATCTCCTACGTCATCGACTTGTCGGCGACCCCCTTCTACATCAAGGGCAGCGGCTACCCCGAGGGGCGCCCGTTCCCGTGGCTGGTGACGGACTTCGGGCTCGTCGATGCCATCGAGAGCGGGATCACCAAGATCCCCCGGCTGCCGGTCGTCGACACGACCGGCCGACCGGACCCGATGTACTTCCGGCTGTGGGAGGGGATCCGGGACCGCCTGGAGCCTGGGGAGTTCCTCCCCGGCCGAGCGAGGAAGCCGAAGCCCGACGTCGTCTACCGCGAGGCCGAGGGCGCCCTGCAGCAGATCGCAGGCCAGTGGGTCGAGCGGTTCAAGTACAACGAGGCAGCCTCCCCGGGCCAGGACCGGGTGCCTCCCGTGCTCATCGTCGTCTGCGACAACACCGACATCGCCCGCATCTTCTTCGAGAAGATCAGCGGCGAGCGCGAGGAGGAGATCGTCACCGAGGAGGACGTCGCAGAGGCGGCGGGCGCGCCCAAGAAGCGCCGGCGCAGGAAGAAGGCGAGGACCTCACGCACCGTGTTCGGGCGCGGCGCCGTCTACCCCGACTACTTCTCGAACACCGCCACAGCGCGGCGGACGGTGCGGATCGACAGCAAGCTGCTCGAGAAGGCCGAGAGCGCCGACCCCAGCGTCAAGGCCCAGGACGCCGCCGAGCAGCTACGGCGGCTGGTGTCGACGGTCGGCAAGGTCGGCGAGCCCGGCGAGCACGTCCGCTGCGTGGTGTCGGTGTCGATGCTGACCGAGGGCTGGGACGCGAACAACGTCACCCACATCCTCGGCGTGCGGGCCTTCGGGAGCCAGCTGCTGTGCGAGCAGGTCGTCGGCCGCGGTCTGCGGCGGATGAACTACACCCCCGATCCCGAGACCGGCCTCTTCCCCGCCGAGTACGTGGACGTCTACGGCATCCCCTTCTCGGTCATCCCGTTCAAGGGCCGCCCGACGAAGCAGACGGCGCCGGAGGACAAGCCGAAGTTCCGGGTACGCGCGGTGCCCGAGCGCGCCGAACGCATGGAGATGCGGTTCCCGGTGGTCGAGGGCTACGCCTTCGCGCTGAAGCGCAACGCCATCAAGGCGAACATCGACGCCACCGAGGTGCTGGTCCTGGAGCCCAACGTCGAGCCGACGGCGACCTTCCTGACCCCGACGGTCGGCTACCGGGAGGGCCCAGCGTCGCACGGGGAGTCGCCCTTCGGCTTCGTCGAGCAGAGCCGGCAGGAGTACTACGACCAGACGCACGAGCAGGCGATCCAGTTCCAGATCACCCAGATGATCGTGGCGGAGCTCTCCAGCCTCGCCGCCAGCGCGGGGGACGCGAAGGGGCGGGTGCTCCGGCTGAGTTCGCGGCACCAGCTGTTCCCCCAGGTGCTCCGCATCGTCCAGGAGTACGTCGATCGGAAGGTGGACTTCCAGGGCTGCGACCGGCGCGAGCTCGGCCTCGAGAAATACGTCATGCGGATCGTCGAGCGCCTGCGCGACGCCATCGAGCCTAACGACGAGGAGGGCGAGTCCCCTCTGCTGCCGGTGCTGAACCGCTACAAGCCGATCGGCACGACGGCCGAGGTGGACTTCATCACAACCAGGCGCTGCCACGCGACGGAGAAGAGCCACATCAACCAGGTCGTGCTCGACACGAAGACCTGGGAGTCGTCGGCGACGTTCCGGCTGGAGCAGAGCGACGTCGTCGACCACTTCGCCCGCAACGACCGCCTCGGCCTGGTCATCCCCTACGAGTACATGGGCGTCGACCACGGCTACGAGCCGGACTTCCTGGTCAAGCTGACCTGCGGCGTGACCCTGGTCCTGGAGATCAAGGGCTTCGAGGACGAGAAGACGCGCGCGAAGCACCAGGCCGCGAAGCGGTGGGTCGATGCCGTCAACAACTGGGGCCACCTGGACCGATGGGCGTTCCATGTCAACCGTCAGCCGCAGGTGCTGGGGAAGGAGCTCGCGTACCTCGATGATGAGCAGTTGACTCCGCCCACATCGACTCCTGGGGGTCCGGGGGCGGACCCTCGGAGCGCGGATAACGCGCCTGATAAGATGGGCTAGCAGATGCTGAGCCTGGTTTCGTTGCTGTAGCTGGAGGAGAGAACGATGATGGGAGCGACCGAGACGTACAACCCCGCCAACGTCCATCGGAGGTTCGATGCCGACTTGCCGAGCGTAGCCTGCGACGCTGCGATCGAACTCGATGAACTGTCCCGTGGGCGGTCCAACGACGTGACGCGCCTGGAGCAGTTGGCCGGGATTATCTCAAGCCGAGTCTCCGACGTGCCTGATCCCACGTCGCTGACTGCACAGTTCGACCCACATGCGGTCGTCGTGCTCCACGGGGCGCTTACCTCGGTGGCTCACCCTGCTCCGCTCGACCGACTCGAGGAGGTGGTCAAGAGCGTAGCGGGTCTGAACCGGCGACTGGCGTCCGTCGTCGATGCGGTGCGTGCCGGCAAGGACATCGCGGACGAGGAACTCGCGAACCTCCGCCTGTTCT
Source organism: uncultured Rickettsiales bacterium (assembly GCA_964344575.1). GTDB lineage: Bacteria > Myxococcota_A > UBA796 > UBA9615 > UBA9615 > JAAESI01. The sequence continues at coordinate 5,592 of CAYFOA010000229.1, forward strand.
GTCTCGCGCTCTCGAGGGTCGCGGCGTCCTACGAGGCCTCGCTTGAGGAGATCGGACCGGACCACCCAGACCGACGGTAGCCGCATGGACCTTCGCAGCCTCACGCTCCAGAGACTCGATGCGTTCCTCCGACAGCTGAAGGAGATCGATGGTGGTGTCTACGCCTACAGCGACTCCCGCGACGCCCTCGAAGGAATCCGCTTTCATTTCGAGAGCCTTCTCTCCCGTATCGAACGGTTCGACGAGCACACGGATCCGGCGGTCGTCCGCCAGAAGTGCACCCTCGCCCTCCGCAACCTGGCGCGATACACACCTTTCCTTGGCTTCATCCTGCGCTCGATGAACGTCCGGAACGCATTCGAGGTCGCACGCCCCCTCAAGCGGATCGCCGCCCAGATACTCGAACCAGGGGTAGCAGGTGACAAGCAACAGACGCGGCTCGTACTCTCATCAGAGTGGTCCTATTCGCCCTTCACCTACGTTGAGGTGCCGGTTCTCCCGGGCTTCGTGTTTCTCGGCCTTCCAGCATTCGAGTCCTCCAACCCGCTTATTCTCCCCTTGGCCGGGCACGAGATAGGCCACTCGCTGTGGGCGGCGAAGAGTTGCGAGGCCCTCTTCGTCCCTCAGGTCGCGAGGGCTGTTGCCGATGCCGCCGCTAAGAACGAGGCGGAGTATCGGACGGTCTTCAGAATCAAGCCCAGCCAGGTGATCTCCGCCCAGACTCTCCACCAAGACATGTTCCTGCGACAGCTGTGGCGCCCAGCAGCAGCCTGGGCGGGCAGACAGGCCCAGGAAGTCTTCTGCGACCTGGTGGGCCTACACATCTTCCACGAGTCGTACCTGCGAGCGTTCGCATACCTTCTGGCGCCGTCACTCTCGCCGCGCAGGTCGCCCACCTATCCGGGTGTTCGGCGGCGGGTCGAGTTCCTTCAAGATGCTGCGCCCGCGTTTGGCATCACGCTTGCGGAGTCCTACCTCGACCTCTTCGAAGATCCGCCCACAACGGGCTTCCGCGCCGACGAGGCCTTCCTCCTCAAGCTCGCCGACGAGGCTCTGGACTCCGTAATTGGTGAGGTGCGCCGAGAGGTCGACAAGTCCATGACGAACGCAGCACTCGATGCCCCGACCGCTGCGGAAACCGCTCGGGTCCGCGCACGCTTTGAACTGGCCGTTCCTCCGGAGGGAGCTAGAACTCTCCCGGACCTCGTCAACGCGGGCTGGGACTGCGCCCTGGATGATTCGCTGTGGGCGAGCCAGCCGCACCTGCACAAGAGCCGGCCGGCGATCTTGAAGGACCTGATCCTGAAGGCCATCGAGGTCTACGACATCGAACAGACTCTGGCGGGTGCAGGGCTATGATTCTCAAGGGCGAACGCATTGCAGAGCACCTGCGGCCCAAGGATCCGAGCGTCGCGGATCCCCTGGTCATCACTCCGACCCCGAACCTCGAGGCTCTGCAGAAGTCCGGCTCCGCCTCCGTAGATCTGCGACTCGGAACCTGGTTCTCCTACCTCCGTCCAGCACGGCAATCCCACCTAGCAGTCGATAGTGGCACAGCTGAGGCCGAGCTTACAAAGAGCCACTACGTGGGCTTCGGGGACAGCTTCTATCTGCATCCGGGCAGCTTCGTCCTCGGGGTGACCGTAGAGTGGATTCGTCTCCCGGCGGAGATGGCTGGTTACGTCATCGGTCGCTCCAGCTGGGGGCGTAGAGGTCTCATCATCGCGACGGCCATTCAGGTCCACCCCGGGTTCACCGGATGCATCACGCTCGAACTGAGCAACGTCGGCGAGATCCCCATCGCCGTGTCGCCCGGAATGGCGGTGTGTCAACTCTGCCTGCACGGCGTTGAGGGCTCAAAGGTCCCCACCACCGACCAGAGCCAGTTCGTTGGAATGAGAAAGCCGCGGCTCGGTCGCGTTGCGCCAGACGACATCGCGACAGCCCTCTCGAAGGCTCGCCGGTAGTCGGCCGCCGACCGGAAGCAACTGCTTTCGGCCACCTCACGGACCCGCGGTTCTGGACCCCTCCCCACGCCCCTCGGCGGCGGCCGCCGCGCGAGACCGTTCTGGACCCCCTCTGCCCCGCGGCCGGGGCAGGTCGATCAGCCCGGTCACTCCGAGCGTGAGCACCACCGGCTGGGCGAACTGCGCCCCGCTGGCCACCTCGAGGACGTTGGCGCGGAGCTGGCCGTGGACCGTCAGCTTCGGGGTGATCCCGTAGATCGCGCCGAGGCTCACGCCGAGCGTGTCGCGGCCCGAGTTCTCGCCGACGTCGCCGTTCCACCGCTCCGCTCCCTGGTGCGAGGCGTGGAGCAGCACCAGCAGCTGCAGCCGCTCCGCCGGGTGGCCCGGACGGAACGTCGAGCCGACCGTGCCCTCGACCACCAGCGAGCCCCGGTATCCCTTGGGGTTCTCGTACAGCGCAGCGCGCACGAAGCCCTCGGCGACCAGGCCGAAGGGTCGCGTCCGAAGGACGAGCGACAGCGACAGGATCGGGTCGACGGTCCCACCGCCGAACTGCAGGTGCTGGTGCTCCTCCTCGCGCGCGGCCGGCGCGAACGGGTTCTCCTCGGTCCGACCCGTCGGCAGGACGACACCGAGCTTCGCGCCGAGCAGCAGGGGCGTCGCCGGCGGCGCCCCGAACAGGCCGAGCCCCACGCTGCCGTCGCCGAGGCCGAACAGCGTCTCGTTGCGGTGGTGGTTCTCCCCGTAGGGCGGCGAGTACGGCGAGCCGTCCAGCAGCTCGTAGCGGATCGTCGACCGCTTCAGGTCCACGGGCAGGCGGAAGCCGACCTGGAAGCCCTTGCCGAGCCCGAGCGTCACCGCCGGCTGCGCTCGGACCAGCCCGATGCCCTGGACGTGGCGGTGCGTCGGGACCGCCTCGCTCGCGCAGGTCACGGGCGCGACCTCGGGGCAGGCCGCTCCGTGGCTGACCCGCGTGCCGGTGCCCGTGACGAACAGGTCCAGGCGGAGCTGGCCGAGGTCGAGGAAGGGGTTGGTCTGGGATGCTCCAACCTGGAGCTGCGGATTGCTTCACCCCGGTCACGACGCGACGGCGGACCGCGGGAGCGCGAACAGCAGCAGCAGCGCCCCCAGCCACAGCGGGCGGAGGAGGTGCTGCACGCCGACCCGCGAGACGGGCACGCTCACGGGCGCGACTTGCCCCGGTGCCGATCGATGGCGGAGATCGCCTTGTCGACGGACTGGCCGCGGATCAGGACCTTGCCGTCGGGCGCGTGGACGACGAGCCAGGGGATCCCCTTGACGTACCGTAGGTGCTGCGCGACGACGGGCTGGGCGTACGAGTCGTCGGCGGTCTCGCCCCCGAGGTGGACGACGCGGACGGCGACGTCGTCGTGTGCGCGTAGGTACTCGGCCAGCTGGTCGGCCGCGGTGTGGCAGGGGCCGCACCACGACGCCCCGTAGTCGATGACCGTGTACATGCCGACCGCGAGGTAGGCGGCGACGTCTACCTCCTCGCCCGAGGAGATCTGCACGACGTCGAGGCCGTCCGTCTTGCCGCGCCACGGGTCCTTCAGCTTGCCGCGCAGCCCTTCGGGGCACCGGTCAACGGGCTCGACGGTCGTGACGGTGTAGCCGGCGCCGGTCACGGCGCGCCGGACCTCGGCCTCCTCCACGGGGCCGGTCAGCTCCGCGCAGGCGGCGCCCTCCGCGAAGGACGCCTCGACCGAGGAGACCGCGGGCAACGCCGACAGCGCCTTGGACACGCCTTGGTTGCAGCCGGCGCAGGTCATCCCGTCGATCCGGACGAGCACGCGCGACTCGATCGGGCTCGCCCCGTCGGAGTCGGCCTGGGCGGACGGCAGCAGGAGCGGGCTCAGGCTCGACGTCAGCACGACGAGCGCCGCGACCCACAGGACCGCCCTGCTCCCTCGGCTCGCGGCGCGACGCCTGCCGCAGGAGCCGTCACAGCCATCCTCTCGGGGCCTGTAGGCACGCCAGAAGCCGAAGCCCAGGAGGACGACGGACGATCCGAGCATGAGCGGCCGGTACGGGGCGAGGGAGTGGGCCGCGACCGCGCCGGCCGCCCCGAGCGCGGCGTACAGGGCCGGGATCACGCAGCAGGAGACGGACAGAAGGGCGGCGCCGGCGGCGCCGATCGCGCCGGTCGCGGTGCCGAGGACGAGGGTGCGTTCACGCATGGGAGTGCTCCTGTTCGGTTGCGCGGAGGGCGCGCCGCAGCGCGGAGACCACGGAGGCGACCCGCGGGACGCCGCGGAGTCGACCGCCGTCGTGGGGGTAGACGCGGCAGCAGTCCGGGACCGAGGGGACCTCGCCCGCCACGTCCCGACGATCGACCAGGACGGTCGGGGAGCCGTAGCCGCGCGCACGCTCGGGTGCGGCCGGATCGTCGCTTCGCCACTCGGTCCAGCGGGCCGGGAGCCCGACCTCGGACAGGGCCGCGCGGAGCACGCCACGAGCGTCGTCCACGTTGGGGCAGTCGTCGTCCCAGAGCAGCTCGACCTCAGGCATCGGTGTCCTCCAGCGCGTCGAGGATGGGGCAGGGCCCGGTCGGCGCGACCTCCTCGCAGGCCGCCACGAGGTCGGCGAGGACATCCCGGACGCGCACCAGGCCGGTGATCCGCTCGTTCACGTCGTCGAGCTTCGCGACGGCCCGTGCGCGTACGTCGTCGCATCGGCATTCGGGGTCGATGCGGAGCCCGAGCAAGTCGTCGATCTCCCGGAGCGTGAACCCCAGATCCTTGGCCCGGCGGATGAACCGCACGCGCCGGAGCGCCTCGGGCGGGTAGGTGCGGTAGCCGTCGGCCGGAGTTGGCGGCCGCTCGAGCAGCCCCTTGCGCTCGTAGAAACGGATCGTCTCCACCCCGACGCCGGCGCGACGGGCGAGCTTGCTGATGGTCAGGTCGGACATGACCGAGCCTCCTTGGTCAGACCGTAGGGTCTGTACCAAGGTACGGAGTCAAGGGGGAATCGTGACTCCCGCCGCATCGCGAGTCGGGAGATCGGCAGACGGAGGTACGAATCGGCCCTTCGCCCAGCGGCCGTTTGCCTCCAGGCGGCGCCGGAGCGTTGTCCGGCTTGCGCCCAGGATCCGGCTCGTCTCCTTCAACGACCGCCCCTCCTTCAGCAGCGCCAGTGCCGGCCGCAGGTCCATCTCCACCCGCGGTCGCCCGCAGTGCTTCCCCGCCGCCTGGGCCCGGCGAACGCCGGCGATCACCCGCTCGCGGAGGATGTCGCGCTCGAGCTCCGCGATCGCCGAGATGATCGTGAACATCGCCTTACCCATCGGGGTCGAGGTGTCGACCTGCTCCCGGAGGGAGAGGAAGCCGACCCCCGCCACGCGCAGCTCCTCGCATGCCACCAGCAAGTGGCGCGTCCCGCGCGCGAACCGATCGAACCGCCAGACGGCGACCAGGTCGAGCTTGCCAGCGCGGGCGTCGACCATCATCCGGTCCAGGGCGGGGCGGCTGTCCTTCGCGCCGGACACGCCGTCGTCGACGTACTCGGTGGCGGCCCAGCCGCGCTGCGCGGCGACCTGCCGGAGCTCGTCGAGCTGGAGGCCGACGTCCTGGCCGTGGTTCACGGTGGACACGCGGGCGTAGAGGGCGGCGCGGATCGGGCGGGTCGTCATCGGGCGGCTCCTGCGGCTCGGCGTTCCAGGGCACCGCTGACCAGCGCGTGAAGGTGGTCGCGGTGACGGGCCACGAACCCGTCGAGGTAGTCGAGGTCGACGCCGGGCGGGGGCTGCGACCGGAGCACCGCGGTCGCCGCGTCGAGGACCCGCTTGGCCCGGTCCCTCGGTGCTGCCTGGCCGAGAGCCCGGCGGCGGCGGTCGACGGCGTCGAGCAGACGGGTCGTCGCATGGCCTTGCCGTCGCCCCCGGGACGGCTGCGCCTCCCGGAGGACGCCCACCAGCGCGTCGAGTTCCTCGGCTCCAGCCGCCTCCACGACGGCGTCCGGCAGCGCCTCGAGGTGCGCCGCCATCGCCGCGTGCCGCGCCGAACTCGCCCGTCGTCTGTCCAGCGTCCGCCACGCTTCGACCCACTCCGCGACGGTCGTCCCCCGCAGGCGCGTCCCCTGCGTCGACCAGCCGCAGTCGGCTCCCTCGCACGTCGGGCAGGCGTGCCCGCAGGCGGCTCGCGCCTCGGCGCTCCGCTCCAGTGCGTCGGCCAGCTCTTCCCGCCGCGCCCGCTCGAGCTCCGCCTCCAGCTTCGTCACCTCGACCTGCGCCCGCTTCGAGCCCTTCGCCTTCGACCGCGCCCGCTCCAGCTGCCGCTCCAGCCTCGCGATCTGCTTCTGCTCCGCGTTCGGCTTCAGCTTCAGCCCCAGCACCTTCGTCACCAGCACCGCGATGGCCGGCAGCAGGTGCCCCGTCGCGTGCCCGAGGTCTTCCCTCGCGGCGACGTACTCCTCGCTGTGGCCCTCGCCCATGCGGCCATCGAGGTGCGTCAGCTCGTGGCAGGCGACGCCGTGCAGGAACGCCGCGATGGCGAGCGGGCGCTGCTTGTGCGCCTTGACGACCTGTGCGAAGCGGTCCGGGTGCAGGTAGACGACGTTCGTACCCGAGGCCGAGCTCGTCGTCAGCCCGAGCAGCTCGTCGTCAAGCACGAAGCCCGGCTTGAACCGTCTGCGGATGCGCGCCTCGGCCGCGACCAGGCGCAGGGTCGCGTCCCAGGCGGTCAGGTGCGGGATCCAGCGAGCGAAGCCCTTCTTGAACCGGCCCGCGCGGCGGCGGTCGTAGTTGCGCTTGCTGATCCGCAGCCCGGCGAGCCCGCCGAACGGGTTGCGCTTCCGCTTCTTGCGCCGCTCGCCCTGCTCCGTCGCCGGGACCAGCGCCAGGACCTGCTCGCCCAGCCGCGCGGTGCCCGCCACCTGGACCAGCCCGCCCCCTGCCGCGCTCAGCGCGATCTCGCCGGCCCGGGTCATGGCGCCCTCCAGAGCGGCGACGTCGTGCTCGTCGAGGGTCTCGCCCGCCTCGGCGCGGTCGAGCGCGCGCTGCACCCAGCTGGTCATCGACCGTCGGCCGTCGTCGCCGCCGGAGGCCACCCACGCCTCGTCGGCGGAGGTCAGCAGGGCACGCAGCTGGCGGGCGGCGTCTGCCGGGGTGCTGGGCGCGGCTATGTCGGACGCGACGGTCCCCGCAGGCAGCGTCAGCCCGGGAGGCAGCACCGGACCGCGGGTCGGCGTGTCCTCGGCCCGTCGAGCCTTCGTCCCGGCCGGCGCGGCAGAGGCGGTCTCCGGCTGCACGCCGGGGTCCTTCGCCCGCTCCGCGTAGAAGTCGGCGATCCCCCCGGCGGCGTCGGCCAGTGCCCGCTGGAACGCCTCGTCAGCGAACGCCTCCGCCGCGAGGTCGGCAAGCTCCTGGGCGCCCCGGCGCTCCCGGTCGTCGTCGCTATCGGGATCGAAGATCTCATCTTCCATCGAGCGGCCGACGCTCTCGTTCTCGCGCTCGACCTCGTCGACCAGATCGCTGAACGCCCACCGCGCCCGGTCCTGGAGTGCGTCGCGCGCCGCGTTGAACGGGTAGCCGCGCCCGCCAGGCCGGACGTCGGTAACCAGGTCGACGACGACATCGGCCTTGAGGTTGCCGCGGTGGGACGGCGCCTTGAACTGGAACAGCCCGCC
>CAYFOA010000230.1:0-13190 GCA_964344575.1 uncultured Rickettsiales bacterium
CCCGCGAGACGCAGACGCAGCTCCGGCGCGCCGCCGCCGAGCTCGCCGACGCCAGGGAGGCCGAGACCCGCGCCGCCGAGCGGACGTCCACCGCCGAGGACCAGGCCCGCCGCGCCCGCGAGCGCGCGCAGCACGCCGAGGAGGTCGCGCGCACGGCCGAGGAGGCGACGCGGCAGGCCGAGGAGCGGGCGCTGCGCGCCGAGGAGCGCCTCCGCGAGGCCGATCGCCGCGCCCGCGAGGCCGAGACCCGGACGACCGAGGCGGAGGAGGCCCGGGCCGGCTCGGACAAGCGCGTCCGGGAGCTGGAGTCCCGCATCCGGGAGCTGTCGGACGCCGCCTCGGAGGGGGAGGTCCGGGCCCAGGAGCTGGCCCAGGCGCTGGCCCGCAAGGAGGCGCTCTTCGCCGAGCAGAAGGACCTCACGGGGGTCGTCGAGGAGGACGCGGACCAGCACATCCAGGACCTCGGGGACCGGCTCAAGCGGGAGCGGATCGTCTCGATGGACCTCCGCCGCGAGATCGAGACGCTGGAGGGGCAGCTGACCGACGCCCGCGGCGAGGCGCAGGCCCACGCGGCGCAGGCCTCGGCGCGGGGGATCGAGCTGGAGGCCGCGCAGACGACCGCGTCGCGCGCCAAGGCCGCGGCGGAGGCGTCGCGGGCGGAGGCGAAGAAGGCCCACGCGGACGCCGTCGAGGCCCGCGCCGAGGCCGACGCGGGGGCCCGCCAGATCGCCGACCTGACCGCCCGCTTGGAGGCCGCGCGGGTCGAGTCCGAGCAGGCCGCCAAGGCCGCCGCCGACGCCGAGGAGCGGGCCGCGGAGGTCCGCCGCGAGGCCGACGAGCGCCTCGCCGCGCTCCGGGCCGACGCCGACGAGCGGGCCGCCGAGCTCCGCCGGGAGGCCGAGGCGGCGACCACGCGTGCAGCCGAGCTGGACGCCGCGCGCGCCTCCGAGCAGAACGCCCGGGAGCGGACGGAGCGTCTGCTGGGCGCCGCCGGCGAGGACCTCGAGCGCCTCCGTCGGGACCTCGACGAGGTCTCCAGCCGGGCGGCCGCGGCCGAGGTCAAGGTCCGCGATCTCGAGGCCCGCGTGGAGCGCGAGGTGGCCCGCGCCGACCAGACCATCGCCGCCGCGGCGTCCCGCGCGGATCGCTCCGTCGCCCAGCTCGAGGCCGATCTGGAGGCCGCGCGCGCGGACGCCGCCGTCTCCAAGAAGGAGGCCGAGGAGGCGGTCCGGAACGCCGCCGGCCAGCTCCGGCAGCTCAAGGAGCGGGTGGCGCTGCTGGAGAACGAGCGGGACACCGCCGTGGCGATGGCGACGTCGCCGGGCAAGCAGGTCCCCGGCCCCCCGACCGACCGGCTGGACACGATGGAGCGCAAGTTCGCCGAGCTGACCGCCGAGCTGAACGCCCGCGACAGCGACGCCCGCGCCTTCCGGGCCCAGTACGAGGAGGCGGAGGCGCGCATCGTCGCGATGGAGGACCTCGTCCGCCAGCGCGAGAAGGAGGTCGAGGCGCTGCAGCGGAACCTCACCCGGATGGCGGAGACCCGGTCGCGCGACTCGATCCCGTCCGTCCCCCCCGTGCCCGGTCCGCCGGCGAGCGGCGTCGGCCTCGGCGCCCGCCGGCGCACCCCCTCCGGGCTGTCGATGGGGCCCGCGGCCGCGAACCCGGCCACCCCCACGGGCACGGCGCGGCGCGTCGAGAAGCCGCCCGCGCCGGCCGGCGGCAGCCCCGCCCCCGCGACCGCCCGCCCCGTCGGCCTCGGCGCCCGCCAGGGCACCCCCGGCGCGAAGACGACCCCCGGGGGCACCGGCTCGTTCACGTCCTACGAGGTGCTCAGCGCGCGCAAGGACGACGGCAAGGAGAAGAAGAAGGGGCTGTTCGGCCGCCGCCGGAAGTAGCCCGCGGCGAGCGCGCGCCTACTTGTCGATGCGGACGCCCTTGCCGTACTGGTTCTTCGCCCGGCGGTAGTACTTCAGGAACGTTCCCATCTCCTCGTCCAGCCGCTCGATTCGCTTCCGGTTCGTGGGGTGCGTCGAGAAGATCGCGGTCGGCTGGTCGCCGTACTGCGCGCTCATCCGCTGCCACACGGCGACCGACTCGCGCGGGTCGTAGCCCGCCTTCGCCATGAAGATGCCGCCGAGGTAGTCGGACTCGAGCTCGTTGGCGCGGCTGAAGGGGAGGATGACGCCGAGCCCGGCGCCGAGGCCGAGGAGCGCCATGATCGTGTCGTGCTGCTCCGAGTTGGACAGGCTCACGTCGATGACCGCGAGGCCCAGCCCGAGCAGCAGCTGGCCCGAGATCCGCTCCGCCCCGTGTCGCGCCACGGCGTGCCCCGCCTCGTGCCCGAGGACCGCCGCCAGCCCCGCCTCCGTCTTCATCGCGGGGAGGATCCCCTCGTACACCGCGACCTTCCCCCCGGGGAGGCAGAAGGCGTTGACGGAGTCGCTGTCGATGAGCTTGAACTCCCAGTCCAGGGCGCGCCACGCCGACGGCGTCCGGCGGCTGATCCGCCGCCCCACGACGCGCACCGCCTTCGCCCCGAGGCCGTCCGTCACGATCGTCTCGTCCGCCAGGATCTCCTCGTACGCCTGGGCCCCCAGCTCGACCTCCTGCGCGAACGACAGGAGGACGACGCTCTTGCGCCCCGTGTAGGGGACGCGGGAGCAGGACGTGACCGCGAGCGCGAGGAGGAGCGCGCCCCCGACGAGCGCGACGACGGTCCTTCGATGGACGGAGATGGCGTTCATGGGTGTCGCAGTATAGTTTCCCCGCCGACCGCATGGCCGAACCCTCCCGCAAGCGAACGCCGCGCCGCGAGCCCGTCATCCGGGGGCCGGTGGTCATCCTCCCGCCGTCCTCGCCCGGCGGCCCCCCGCGCCGGTTCGCGATCCAGCCGCGGAAGGTGTTCGCCCTGCTGGCGGGGACCTTCCTCCTCGGAGTCCTGCTGAGCGCCGCCGTGTTCTTCTGGCGGGTCAGCGACCTCCGCTCCGACTACGACCAGCTCAGCTCCGAGATCGCCGACCTCCGCGGCGAGCTCACCGATCTGCGCGAGCGGACGGACGGCGTGCCCCCCGCGACCGCCGCCGGCGAGGCCCCCGGCGCCGAGGCCGCCGCCCCCCCCGCGGCCGGTCCCGACACCGACGACAGGCCCGCCCTCGATCTCCCCCTCGACGCCCTCGGGGGCGAGGAGCCCAAGGTCCGGGTGGCGGTCCTCCAGACCTCGGGCGAGGTGATCCTCAAGGGCGAGGGGCTGGCCCTGATCCACGCCCAGGGCGAGCCCACCCCGATGCCCCGCGGCCAGGCCCGCATCAAGCCCGCGGGCGGCGGCATCTGGATCGAGGGTGTCGGCGGCGTCCGCCCCGGCACCCGCATCGAGTCCCGCCTCGGCCCCATCCAGCTCGACGATCGCAGCTACCCCGGCCGCCTCGAGGTCCACCGGGACGGCGACCAGATCGTGCTCGTGAACGTCGTCTCGATGGAGGAGTACGTCGCCGGCGTGGTCAGCTCCGAGGTCCCCGCGGGCTGGGGCCTGGAGGCGAAGAAGGCCCAGGCCGTGGCCGCCCGCAGCTACGCGCTGATGCAGGTCGCGACGGCCGACGGGGGCTGGCACCTCGTCTCCGACATCCGCGACCAGATGTACAGCGGCAAGCCCGTCGACGCGGGCAGCCGGGCGGCCGTGACGGCGACCCACGGCAAGGTCCTCGCCGCCGCGGGCGGGCTCGCGTCCGTCTACTACAGCTCGACCTGCGCGGGGCACACCGAGGACCCCGCGACCGTCTGGCCGGACCGCTCCTTCAACGGCACGGCGATGGCGGAGTGCGGCTTCTGCGACGAGTCGCCGAACTACCACTGGAGCACCGTCGTGCCGTCGGCCGCGCTCCTCGACGTGCTCAGGCGCCAGGGCCATCGCGCCAACGCCATCGAGACGATCCAGGTCGTCCGGAGCAAGGCCTCGGGGCGGGTCAAGACGGTGGACATCGTCACCGACAAGGGCACCGTCACGTGGAGCGGCAACGAGCTCCGGATGACCCTCGGCTCGACGAAGGTGAAGTCGACGAAGTTCGAGCTGACGTTCGACGAGGCGTCCGACGCGTTCACGCTGGAGGGGACCGGCTTCGGCCACGGAGCGGGTCTGTGCCAGTACGGGGCGCAGGGCATGGACGAGGCGGGACACGACTACGAGGCCATCCTGGGCCGCTACTTCCCCGCCGCCGAGATCGCCGAACTGTGGTAAGTCAGCCTCCGAATCCGGAGGTCTTCATGCGGTCCACGTCGCTCCTGTTCGCCACCCTGCTCGTCGCCCTGGCCTTCCTCCTCCCCGCGGCCTGCGGACCGGACGGCCGCCCCGGCGTGGGGCGGGGCGACGGGGGCGAGATCTGCGGCGACGACCGCGACAACGACGGCGACGGCGAGGTCGACGAGGGGGACGACAACGACGGCGACACCTACAAGTCCTGCGACCCCGTGCCGGAGCTGATCGACTGCAACGACGAGGACGCCTCGGTCAACCCCGACGCCGACGAGGCGTGCGACGGCCAGGACACCGACTGCAACGGCGTCGTCGACGACGTCGACAACGACGACGACGGCGTGATCAGCGAGGACTGCGGCGGCACCGACTGCGACGACGCCGACCCCGATGTCTTCCCCGGCCGGCCCGAGAGCTGCGACGGCGCGGACAACGACTGCGACGGCGAGGTCGACAACGGCTTCGACGCCGACGACGACGGCTGGACCTCCTGCAACGGCGACTGCGACAACACCGACCCGCTGATCAACCCCGACGCGGTCGAGGTCTGCGACGGCGTGGACAACAACTGCGACGGCGACATCGACGAGACGTTCGACCTCGACCTCGACGGCTACATCGGCTTCAGCGGCCCCGACTACGCCGCCTGCGCCGACCTCTACTCCCCCGGCGGGGAGATGGAGGAGCTCGGCGACTGCGACGACGCCGACGACGCCCAGTGGCCCGGCGCCCACGAGGACCCCGGCAACGGCGAGGACGACGACTGCGACCAGTGCGTCGACGAGTGCCAGGACACCGACGGCGACGGCTACGACAACTGCCCGATCGACCACCCCGGCGACCCGACCTGCGAGGTGGCGGGCGAGAACCTCCCCGACGACGGCCAGGAGGCCGACTGCTTCGACTGCGACAACGAGGACGACCTCGACTGCGACCAGGTCGCCGAGAACGTCCACCCCAACACGTCGTTCAGCGTGGTCACCCCCGACGGCGAGACGGTCGTCATGGAGGAGCTCTGCGACCGCGTGGACAACGACTGCGACGGCGTGATCGACGAGGGCTACGACCCGGACACCTGCGATCCGCTCTAGGCGGGGGGACACCAGCATGGCTCTGCCGAAGACCGTCGCCGTGATCGGCGCCGGCAACATGGGTTCCGGCATCGCCCAGAAGATCGCCATGGAGGGGTTCGACGTCCTCCTCGCCGACCTCGACCTCGAGCGGGCCGAGGGCGGCGTCGCCACCATCGAGGCCTCGCTCGCGCAGGCCGTCGAGCGGCGCGTCCTGTCCGAGGACGCGGCGAAGGACGTCCTCGCCCACGTCACCCCCGTCGGCGACTTCGCGGGGCTGGCCGACGCCGACCTCGTCATCGAGGCCGTCTTCGAGGACCTCCTCGTCAAGAAGGACCTCTTCCGCGCGCTGGACGACGTCTGCAAGGAGGGGTGCGTCTTCGCCACGAACACGTCGTCGTTCTACGTCCACGAGCTCGCCACCGTGACCCGCCGCCCCGGCCACGTCGTCGGCCTCCACTACTTCTTCCACCCCGCCAAGAACCGGCTCCTGGAGGTCGTCCCCGGGCCGCTCACCCGCCCCGACGTCCTCGCCGACATGGACCGCTTCGCCGAGGCCCACGGCAAGACGGGGATCCGGACCACCGACTCCCCCGGGTTCGCCGTCAACCGCTTCTTCGTCCCCTGGCTGAACGAGGCGGTCCGGCTGCTGGAGGAGGGGGTCGCCGACATCCCCACCATCGACGCGGCCGCGCGCCGGGCGTTCCGCATCGGGATGGGGCCGTTCGCGCTGATGAACCTGACCGGCATCCCCATCGCGCTGCACGCGGCGTCGACCCTGGGGACCGAGTTCGGGGCGTTCTACGAGCCCGCCGAGGCGCTCGCCGCGCAGGTCGCCTCGGGCGAGCTCTGGACGGTGGACGGGGACGCCGACGAGGCCGCGTTCGAGGCCGTCGCCGACCGCCTCCTGGGGGTGACCTTCGCCGTCGCCGGCGCCCTGATCGACGAGGGCGTCTGCACGAAGGAGGACGTCGACCGAGGCGCCCGCATCGGGCTGCGCTGGTCCCGCGGGCCGTTCGAGCTGATGAACCGGTGTCATGAGACGGAGGTCCATGCCCGCGGAACGCGGGCACCCGACAGGGCGGCGTCCCGGACGGACGCCGTGAACCGGCACGGCGTGGCCCGCAGCCTGGAGCTCGTCGAAGCGCTCGAGGAGCACCACCCCGACCTCGTCGTCCCCGACTGCCTCGCCGCGCAGGCCGCGACCGGCGAGCAATGGGCGTTCCGGCGGGTCGACCTGACCGTCGACGACGGCGTCGCCACCATCCGCATCAACCGGCCCGAGGTGATGAACGCGCTGGACGAGGAGGTCGTCGGCCAGCTCGAGGCGCGCCTCGACGAGGCGCTCGCCGACGGGACCGTCCGCGCCATCGTGCTCGCCGGCGCGGGCAAGGCGTTCGTCGCCGGCGCCGACATCAGCTTCTTCGTCCGGAACATCGAGGCCGACGCGATCGAGCGCATCGTGACGTTCACCGAGGGCGGCCAGGCGCTGCTCCGGAAGATCGAGACGGCCCCCGTCCCCGTCCTGGCCCGCGTCCACGGGATGGCGCTCGGCGGCGGAGTCGAGCTGGCGCTGGCCTGCCACGCGATCGTCTGCTCGACCAAGGCGACGTTCGCGCTCCCCGAGACCGGCCTGGGCATCTACCCGGGCCTCGGCGGGACGCAGCGCCTCCCCCGCATCGTCGGCGACGCCCTCGCCCGGCGCCTCATCCTCACCGGCCGCCGGCTGTCCGCCCGGGACGCCGTCGAGGCGGGGCTGGCGCTCGAGGCCGTCCCCATGGCGGAGCTGGACGACGCGATCGCGGGCTGGATCGAGCAGGGGCTCCCCGACCGCTACGCCGGCCGCCCCCCCGCGGACGCCGCCGTCGCCGAGGCGTACGACCGGGCGCACCTCGAGGCGCTCCTCGCGGGGACGGTCCCCGAGGGCGTCTCCGAGGCGGCCGCGGCGCTGCTCCAGCGGGACCTCCGGGCGATCGGCCGCAAGGCCCCCGTCGCTCTCCGCGAGGCTGCCCGGCTGGTCGAGGAGGGGTCGTCCCTGGAGCTTTCCGCGGCCCTCCGGCTGGAGCTGGACGCCCTCGCCGCCATCTTCGCCACGGAGGACGCGCTGCTCGGTCTGAAGTCGGTCGGGAGCCGGACTCCGCCCCAGTGGACGGGCCACTGAACGGCCTTGACCCCCCTCGCAGTCCCTCCTAGTGTGAGGAACGAGGAGCAGAAGGGGAAGCGTGGACGTGCAGGCTGCGAGCCGCAACTACCGGCTGGTCCAGAAGATCGCCACCGGCGGCATGGCCGAGGTGTTCCTCGCGCGTCTGGAGGGCCCCGAGGGGTTCGAGCGGCAGGTCGTCATCAAGAAGATCCTCAAGCGCTGGGCGCACAACGAGGACGTCCTCAGCCTGTTCCGCGACGAGGCCCGCATCGGAGCCCGCCTCGACCACCACAACGTCGTCCAGGTCCTCGACTACGGCAAGTCGGGGGACGACACCTACCTCGTCCTCGAGTACGTCGAGGGACGCAACCTGTCGGAGCTCATCACCGCCGCCGCGGACCGCGGCCGGTACCTCCCCTCGGTGACCGTCGCGTTCGCCTGCGCGGAGGTCTGCTCGGCGCTGGACCACATCCACCGGCGGACCGACCGGACGGGCGAGGCGCTGGAGGTCGTCCACCGCGACATCAACCCCGCCAACGTCCTCCTGTCGCACGGCGGGGACGTCAAGCTGACCGACTTCGGCGTGGCCGCGGGGCTCCATCGCGAGCTGAAGACGGCCCACGGCATCCTCCGGGGGACGTTCCCCTACATGAGCCCGGAGCAGACCCGCTGCCGCCCGCTGGACGGCCGGTCCGACATCTTCAGCATGGGCATCGTCCTGTACGAGGCGCTGACGGCGCGGCACCCCTTCGCGGAGGACGAGGACTACCTCACGATCAAGAACATCCAGGACCTGACGCCCCCGCCGCCGGACGAGCACCGGGGCGACCTCGACGCGGCGCTGTGCGCGATCGTCATGCGCTGCCTGGAGAAGGACCCCGAGGACCGGTACGCGACGGCGCGGGCGCTGCAGGACGACCTCACGGGGTGGCTGCGGGCGAAGCGGGCGACGTACGGGGCGGGGCGGCTGGCGCGGCTGATGGCGGAGTGCTTCCCCGCCAGCGAGCGGGCGGGCGACGCGATCGATCCCGTCCGGATCACGCTCGGGCCGACGTCGCCGGGGCGGAGCAACCCGCTGCTGGACCTGAGCCTGCTGGACCGGCGCGGTCCGCAGCGCATCGGGGGGGCGATCGAGCCCAAGGAGGCGACGGCGGACCCCGACGACACCGCCGTGACGGAGGTGGAGGCACTCCCCGACAGCGTCTCGGACGTCCCCGTCCCCGGGTTCTTCCCCCACACGTTCGACAGCGCCGACGACCTCCCCGTCATCCGGACGCCCCAGCGCGAGTGGAGCGACGCGGGCCGCCGCAAGCGCGAGGCCGCGGCGGCCACCGGGACGATGGACCGGCCGATCCCCCGGGGTCCGATCTCGATGGACAAGGTCCAGCGCGCGACGGGCCCGGCGCGAGCGCGACGCCCGGACGCCGGTCGCTTCGGCTGGGTCCCCTGGGCGCTGCTCCTGATCGGGCTCGTCTACGCGGCGATCGTCGCCTTCGACAAGCTCGGCTGAGCCCCGACGGTCCGTCTAGAACGGCGCCCGCGTAGAGCCCTCCTCGAGGGTCGAGTCCTCGACCTCCGCGGAGAGGGCGTCCCGCACGAGATCCCCCAGCGACCGCTCCGGCGCCTCCCGGAGGAGCCCCTCGACGGCCTCGGCGAGCGCCTCCGAGGCGGCCATGGCGGTCTCGTAGCGGCTGTCCGGGGACGGGGCGAGGAGGCGGTGGAGCACGCGCGCGAGCTCGTCGGGGACGTGGGGGCGGACGAGCTGGATGGGCTGGAACTGGGCGCGGGCGACGGACCGCATGGTCTCCAGGTCCGTCTTGCCGGTGAAGGGGAGGCGGGCGGCGAGGAGCATGTAGAGGAGGATGCCGGCGCTGAAGACGTCGGACCGGGCGTCGACCCCGCGGCCGGTCGCCTGCTCGGGCGACATGAAGCGGGCCGTCCCCCGCGTGAACCCGGCGGACGTGCCGTCCTGGTCGGCGAGGCGGGAGCGGAGGCGGGCGAGGCCGAAGTCGCTCACCTTGACGGCGCCGTCGACGGACAGGAGCAGGTTGTCCGGCTTGAGGTCGCGGTGGACGATCTTGAGCGGGTGGCCGGCCCCGTCGCGCCGGGTGTGGGCGTGGTGGAGGCCCTGGAGCGACTGGAGGACGACGTGGACGGCGGCGGGCAGCGGCAGCCACGAGCCGCGTCCCCGGAGGCGGCGGAGGAAGGTCCGGAGGTCGAGCCCGTCGACGAGCTCCATGACGATGAAGTAGCCCTCGGGGACGATGCCGAACTCGTGGACGGCGACGATGTTCCGGTGGTGCAGCCAGGCGGCGACGGACGCCTCCTCGACGAACATGTTCCTCAGGTCGGCGGTGGGCTCGACGCCGGGGGCGAGGATCTTGAGGGCGAGCTCCTTGCGGAAGCCGCCGGCGGCCATGCGGACGACCCGGTAGACGCGGCTGAAGGCCCCGGTCCCGAGGATCCCGAGGACCCGGTAACCGCCGATCTGGTTCGGGACGGACGCGTCGATGAGGACCCTCCGGGCGACCTGAATCGATGGACGCTACCATGCCGCTCATGCCGAGCTTCCGCGACGCCCTCGCCGAGCGCGTCCTCCTCGCCGACGGCGCGATGGGGACCGAGTTCTACCGGCGGGGGGTCTTCATCAACCGCTGCTACGACGAGCTGAACCTGTCCCGGCCGGACATCGTGCGGGCGATCCACGCCGACTACGTGGCTGCGGGCGCGGACATCCTGACGACGAACACCTACGGCGCGGAGCGGATCCGGCTGGCCCGGCACGGGCTCGAGGGGCAGGTCCAGGAGCTCAACGCGGCGGCCGTCCGGTTCGCCCGGGAGGCGGCGGGCGAGGACCGGTTCGTGGCTGGCTCGATCGGCCCCCTGCCGCTGCTGCTCCGGCCGGCGGGGCCGCTGTCGGCGGGGTCGGCGCGGGAGGCGTACCGCGAGCAGGCGACCGTCCTGATCGAGGAGGGGGTGGACGTCGTCGTCCTGGAGACGTTCCGCCAGCTGGCGATGCTGGAGGAGGCGGTCGACGCGGTGCGGGACGTGAGCGGCGAGATCCCGATCATCGCGAGCTTCGCCTTCAAGCCGCAGCGGCACTACTTCGTGGGGCCGTCGCCGGAGGAGGTCGCCCGGAAGGTGGCGACGTGGCAGATCGACGTCCTGGGGACGAACTGCGTCAACGGGCCGGCGGCGATGCTGGACTTCGTGGAGCGGATGAGCGCGGCGGCGGGGGTCCCCCTGGCGGCCCAGCCGAACGCGGGGCAGCCGGAGATGATCGACGGCCGGACGCTGTACCTGGCGAGCCCGGAGTACATGGCGGAGTACGCGCGCCGGTTCGTGCAGAACGGCGTCCGCGTGGTCGGCGGCTGCTGCGGGACGACGCCGGAGATGATCAAGGAGATGCGGTCGTTCCTCGCGTCGGTGGAGCCGTCGCGGAGCCGCGTCCGGGTCAAGCCCGCCACGGGGCGTCAGGCCAAGCCGATCGAGCCGGTCCCGATGGAGGACCGGTCGCGGTGGGGCGGCCGGATCGGGCAGGAGTTCTGCGTCAGCGTGGAGCTCGACGCGCCGCGGGGGCTGGATCCCTCGCGTCCCGTGGAGGGGGCGCGGGTGCTCGCCGAGGGCGGGGTGCAGGCGATCAACATCGCCGACGGTCCCCGGGCGACCGCGCGGATGTCGGCCATCGCGCTCGGGTTGCGGGTGATGGAGACCGTCGACATCGACGTGATCGTCCACTACTGCTGCCGGGACCGGAACCTGCTCGGGATGCAGATGGACCTCCTCGGGGCGCACGCGCTGGGGGTCCACAACGTGCTCTGCGTGACGGGCGACCCGCCGAAGATGGGGAACTACCCGGACGCGACGGGGGTGTTCGATCTGGACAGCGTGGAGCTGATCCGGGGGGTCCGGAACCTGAACCGGGGGATCGACTTCGGCGGCGACCCGATCGGAGACCGGACGCAGTTCGTGATCGGGTGCGGCTGCAACCCCGGGTTCGAGCCGCTGGACAAGGAGGTCGACAAGTTCCGGCGGAAGCTGGAGGCGGGGGCGGAGTTCGTCTTCAGCCAGCCGCTGTACGACCCGGCGCTGCTGGAGGGGTTCCTGAAGCGGATCGAGGCGTTTCCGCGGATCCCGTTCTTCGTGGGGATCCTGCCGCTGGCGTCGTTCAAGAACGCGGAGTTCCTGCACAACGAGGTGCCGGGGATGCAGATCCCGAAGGCGACGCGGGCGCGGATGGAGAAGGCGGGGGGGCGGGCCGAGCAGCGGGCCGAGGGGATCGCGATCGCGGCCGAGGCGCTTCGGCACGCGAAGTCGTTCGAGCAGGTCGCGGGGGCCTACATCTTCCCGCCGTTCGGGCGCTACAAGGCGGTCCTGACGGTGCTGGATCGCGCAGAGAACCTGACCACCGTCTGAGGTAGGGTCAGGGCGCATGTCGCGCGAATTGACCGACCCCGACGAGTACGTGGCGTCCGCGATCGGGCGGATCATGGCGTTCTGGGGGTTCCGCCGGAACCTGGGGCGGATCTGGTCGCTGCTCTTCCTGTCGCCGGAGCCGCTGACGTCGGCGGAGCTGTGCGAGCGGCTGAACCTGTCGGCGGGGTCGGTGTCGATGGCGCTGAAGGAGCTGCAGCGGTGGGGGGCGGTGCGGAAGCGGGACGTCCCCGGGGAGCGGCGGGAGCACTACGCGGCGGAGTCGGACATCTGGGGGACGGTGGCGCGGGTGATGGAGCAGCGCGAGGTCCGCGAGGTGGCCCACGTGCTGGATGCGCTGGAGACGGCGGCGCGGTCGGCGGACGGCAAGATCGCGGACGCGGCGGCGAGCGGCGACGACCCCGCCCTGGTCGCGGCGCTGTTCCGGAAGAACCGGATCCGCGAGCTGGAGGAGCTGGCGCTGGCGGGCAAGGACCTGCTGGACCTGGTCATCAAGCAGGAGGCGGTCGGCGACCTCACCCAGGACCCGGGAGACGTCAGCGGCGCCCACCGCAAGCCGAGGATCCGCATCCCCCGGGCGCCGCGCGAGGAGTAGCCGGGCCCGCGCGCCTCGAGCGGGGGGCGCCACAACCCCGCCAAGGTCGGCGACCTCCCCCGACTTGTGTCCCCTCCGTAGGCCACAACCCCGCCCAGGTCGTCGACCGCCCCCGACTTGTGGCACCCCAGGGCGACACAACCCCGACCAGGTCGTCGACCTCCCCCGACTTGTGTCCCCTCCGTAGGCCACAACCCCGACCAGGTCGGCGACCTCCCCCGACTTGTGTCCCGGGAGGGCGACATAACCCCGACCAGGTCGCCGACCTCACCCGACTTGTGTCCCTCCAGGGCGACAGAACCCCGCCGAGGTCGTCGACCTCACCCCCTTGAGGGCCCCATCAGGTGCCCTGGACCCGCCGAGGTCGGCGACCTCACCCCTTCGAGGGCCCCTCCAGGCGCCCTGAACCCGCCGAGGTCGCCGGCCTCACCCCTTTGAGGGCCCCATCAGGCGCCCTGAACCCGCCGAGGTCGGCGACCTCACCCCTTCGAGGGCCCCTCCAGGCGCCCTGAACCCGCCGAGGTCGTCGACCTCACCCCTGCCAGGGCCGTCGGCCGACGACGGCTCCGCAGGAACGCCCGACCGAACCGTCTTCTCCCATCCCTCGTCGTCGTCTCGGCTGTGGTCGATGTGGGAGACGCGGAGCGTCTTCCAACGGACTGTTGGCAACCCGGAGGGTTGTCAAAGACGTCGTCCGGC
>CAYFOA010000231.1:0-6443 GCA_964344575.1 uncultured Rickettsiales bacterium
CTCCGCCTCGGGGCTCATGTAGAGGCCGCGGCCGACCCGGACGAGGTCGCCCTGATCCACGAGGCGGCCCAGCACGGCTCGGGGGATGCCGAGCGGGTCGAGGTCCCGCGCGCGGACCACGCCGCGGGAGCGGGCGAGGTCGAGCACCTGGTCGGGCTGGCTGAGGCTCATGTTACGAAAGTGCGTCCTGTTAGGTCTTCTTGACGAGGAATCGTATCACGGGTCCTTCTGCGAGTGAGGGTCGATCCTGACCCCTCGCAGGTTGGTCAAGATGGTACCGTAACCAAGAACACGAACCGCGAGATCGATGATGCCAGCCACCGCCGTTGCCCAGCCTGCCAACCCCGTCCGCGTCGCCCTCTACAGCCGGGTCTCCACCGACCTCCAGGCCACCAAGGACGAGGGCTCGCTCGACACCCAGGAGGCCCGGCTCCGCGCCGCGCTGGCCTCGCGCGCGGGGGACTACGACGTGCGCCACGTCTTCCGCGAGGAGGGCGAGTCCGGCAAGTCCCTCGACCGCCCGGCGCTCCAACAGCTGCTCGCGCGGGTGCGCCGCCGCGACGTCGACCTGGTGATGGTCACCCGGATCGACCGGCTGTCCCGCTCGCTGCTCGACTTCTACGAGGTGCACCGGCTGTTCGAGGACCACGGCGTCCAGTTCGTGTCGCTCAACGAGACCTTCGACACCTCCAGCGCCGTCGGCCGCGCGATGCTCAAGCTGGTTCTGGTCTTCGCCGAGCTCGAGCGGGAACAGACCGCCGAGCGGACGCGAGCCGCGATGAAGGCGAGGGCGTCCCGCGGGCTGTGGAACGGCGGGCACCCGCCGCTGGGCTACGACTCGGCGGGCAACGGGCACCTGGTCGTCAACGACGCCGAGGCGGCGCTTGTGCGGCTCATCTTCGACAAGTACATCGAGCTGCGGTCGTCGGTGACGCTGACGAAGTGGCTCAACGAGCAGGGGCACCGCCAGAAGGCGTACGTCTCCCGCCGCAAGGGGCCGCAGGGCGGGCGGCCGTTCACGAAGGGTGGCGTCCAGGGACTGCTCAAGAACCGGCTGTTCCTCGGCGAGATCAAGCACAAGGGGCAGGTGTTCGAGGGGCAGCACGACGCGATCGTCGACCGCGACGTCTTCGAGCGGGCCGCCGCCGTGATGAAGGGGAACCGACGGGTGCATGGGCCGCCGACGAAGGCGAAGTACGAGTACCTGCTGACCGGGGTGGTGCGCTGCTCCTGTGGCAGCGCGCTGACCACGTCGGCGGCGAACGGGCGAGGCGGCCGCTACCACTACTACCGCTGCGTCGGCATCCAGAAGCGCCCCGGCCACGAGTGCCCGGTCCGCCAAGTCCGGGCGGAGCGCACCGACGACTTGGTGCTCGACGTCGTCCGCGAGGCGGCGCGCGACCCGGGGCTGCTGGCCGAGGCGGTCGAGGAGGCCAACCGGATGGCCCGCGAGCAGGTCGATCCGCTTCGGCGCCGCGTCGAGCAGCTGCGCGCGGAGCTCGCGGAGGCCGAGGAGTCGGCGACGCGGACGTTCCACCAGATCCTGTCGGTGGGGATCTCGGCGAGCGGGATGGCGAAGAAGCTGCTCGGCGAGGCCGAGGAGCGCCAGGGGCAGCTCCAGGCGGCGCTGGCCCGGGCCGAGGGAGAGCTGGACACCTGCAAGGGCGAGCACCTGGACCTGGAGGTCATGGTCGACGCGATCCGTGGCTTCGACCTGGCCTTCGAGCACCTGGAGCTCGCCGAGAAGCGCGAGTTCATTCAGCTCATGTGCCGCCAAGTCGTCGTCCACAAGGACCGGGTCGAGATCGAGCTGTACGAGGGGCGCTCGGCCACGCGCTGGCTCACCAAGAACCCCAAGGTCCAGGCCGCCGCGAAGGCCGAGGATGTTCCCGGTGGCGGAGGGGGTGTTCCCGGCGCTGTTCCCGGTGCGGGGAACGCCGGAGGCCAGAACGACGGAACCCCGGGTGGTGGCCCGGGGTTCGCGTCTCTCTCAGAATGGCTCCCCGGATTGGACCGTGTAGGAACTTCTGCTGATCGCCCGACTGCTCGCCCTTCGACGGACCCTTCCCCGTGACCTCGTCCGTCAGCAGCTTCACCCCGCCCGAGTCGAAGGGCACCTTCAAGGTCAGAACGGCGGCGCTGAAGTCCTTGATGGCGATGTCATCGATGAAGTTGAGCACGACCTGGCGCCGGGCCGGGAAGGGGAGCTCGTCGAACTGCTGGTTGAAGGCCGAGGCGAAGCGCCGCAGCTCGGCCAGGTTCGTCTCCAGGGCCCGCTGGTAGTAGTCCTCCTTGCGGAGCGTCCGGGCCTCGGCCTCGAGGCGCTCCTTCTCGCCCTGGGCAGTGGCGATGTGCTCGCGGCAGACCGCGGGGTCCAGCCCCTCGCCGATGGCGCGGTAGTAGTTCTGGATCCGAGCGTCCACGGCGTCGATCCGGCGCTGCACGGCGCCTGGGTCCTGGCCGTAGGTCTGGCGGCGAGCGTCGATCTTCTGGCGCACCAGCCGCTCCAGCTCGGCCATCCGCGCCGGTGCGCAGATCTGCGTCCGCAGCACGCCCAGCACCTGCTCCTCCAGCCAGTCGCGCACGATGGGGAAGGAGGGGCAGACCGAGGCGCCCTTGCGGAGGTAGCCGCCGCAGTAGTAGCGGAGGTGGTCGTAGGTCTCGCCCTTGGCGTTCGTGTACTTCTGGCGCCGGCCGACGAAGTTGCTGCCGCAGTGCTCGCACCGCATCATCCGGCTCAGCAGGTAGTTGACCTGCCGGACCTCGCTCTTGCGCTGCCGGAACGTCCGCTTCGATGCGATGGCCTGCCGCTTCTCGAACAGCTCGCGATCGACGAGGCCCTCGTGGGTGCCCTCGACGACGATCCAGTCGGACTCGGGGTTGAGCTTCTTGTCCTTGCCCCGCTTGTTCCAGACCTGGTCGCCGACGTAGACGCGGTTGCCGAGGATCGCGGCGACCGTCGAGGTGTTCCAGTGACGGCTGCGCGGGGCGGGGACCTTCCGGCGGTTCATCTCGTTGGCGACGCTCTTGCAACCGAGGCCGCCGTTGACCGCCAGGTCGAACATGGTGCGGATCGCCTCGACCTCGGCGTCCGGGCCGACGACGAGGCGGGAGTGCTCCCGGCCACCGGCGTCGGGCACCCGCTCGAGCCGGTAGCCGTAGGGCACGCGCCCGCCGTTGTGGTGGCCGCGCTCGGCGTTCTCGCGCATCCCCTTGAGCGTCTCGGTGGCAAGGTTCATCGAGTAGAACTGGTTGATGACCTCGATCATCCCCTCGTAGAGGAAGCCCTGCGGCGTCTCCGGGTCGTAGTGCTCGGTGATGGACTGCACGCGGACGCCGTGCTTGCGGAGCAGCGACTTGAAGAGGATCGACTCCTCCCGGTTGCGGGAGAAGCGGTCGAGCTTGTGGACGAGGATCAGCTCGACGTCGTGCTTGCGGCAGTAGGCGATCATCCGGCAGAAGCCGGGGCGCTTGTCCGCCGGCGCATAGGCGGACTCGCCCTCGTCGACGAATTCCTCCAGGAGCGCGTGGTCCAGCTGCTCGTCCACCCACCGGTGCAGCGCCTTGCGCTGCGCGGGGATGGAGATGTCCTTGCTGGCCTGCTCATCGGAGGAGACTCGGCAGTAGGTGACGACGTTCGGCATGGGCTCCTCCGCGGGGTGGTTGGGACTGCTGTCCGGCTCGGTCCAATAGCCCGTCTGCACAAGCCATACCGGCTTCGGACTCTTCCCTCAACGCGCGCGTCTACCCAGTAGGGACGGGGTCGGGGAGCCCCTCGGGTCGGCTGTCGAGGCGGCCGCCCGGCGCGGGACCGGGCCACCGGCGGACGTTCGACCGGGCCACTTGCGTCCCAGATCGGCCGCGAATCGTCCCGAAGCGCTAGGAAAGCGACCCGAACCGGCGGCGAATCGACCGGATGCGGCGGTCTTGCGACCCAGTCTGGCGGGGGCTCGTCCCGAACCGCCGATCCGGGGTCGTCGACGACCGAGCCGGGCGCTTCGCCAGCCCGACAACTCCCTGCTCTGACAGCGCTTTCTCGGTCGCCGCCCGGACCTGGCACCGCTCTTGCCCTTGTCCCTCGGCGAGCCCCACCCGGTGCTCATCGTCAGGGAACCCAGTGAAGCCGAAGCTCCGCATCGAAGTCGTCCACGAGCCGCACCCCGAGGCCGAAGCCTGCCTCGACGCGGCGCTGGACCACCTCGCCGAGGTGCTGGCGGACCTGATCATCGCCCGTGCCCGCCGCGACGTCGCTCGGGAGGCCGGAGTCGCCGAGGACGCCCTCGACCGCGAGCACGGTCGCCACGCCTCGGAGGCTCGCACCGCGTGGATGCCGGCGGGAGCCCGCGCCGTGGGGGGGCGGTAGCGATGCGCCTGCGCGCCGCTCTGGTCCCCGCCATCGAGTTCGGTCGCCTGCGGGCCTCGGCGACCTTCCAGGATCCGGACGTCCGCCTGGTCGGCCCGACCGACGACGACGCGCCAACGCTCCGGATCGCTGAGGGCGGCGTCGAGGTCGAGCTCGAGTTCCCCGACCGGGACTCGCTCCTGCGCTTCCAGCGGCGCCTCTCCAACCTATCGCTCCCTCCCCGCGAGGGGGCATGACCGCTCCATCCCACCCGGAGGACCCGTGAACGAGATCACCACCTTGCCCACCCCGTTCGAGGACACGCGCCTCGACACCCTCATCTACCGCGGCGCCCCGGCGTGGATCGGCCGCCAGGTCGGCACCGCGATCGGCTACCACCGGGGCGGGAAGCGCCTCGTCACGAAGGTCACGCGGGAGTGGGCGGACGAGTTCATCGAGGGCCGCGACTTCGCCGTCCTGACCGGCGACGAGCTGCAGGTCTTCAAGGAGCTCGCCGGACTCGGACCCGATTCGGTACCGAGTCGCGCGCCGAGCCTGCTGATCCTCTTCGAGTCGGGCCTGCACATGGCCCTGGCGAAGACCAACAAGGCGGCGGGGAAGCGCCTGCGCCGGTTCCTGGTCGACGAGGTGCTCCCGCAGCTCGTCCGGGACGGGAAGTACCTGCCCGCGCGGAGCGTCGAGGGCGAGGAGATCGGCGAGCCCACCATCGACCACCGGCTGGAGCGAGAGCGGCGTCTGGCCCGAAAGCTGGAGCTCGACGACCGGAAGTTCCGGGCGGGCTCGCTGCGGAAGACCATCGGGACGCTGCGCGAGCTCGGGCTGATCGAGGCGCCGCTCGCGGCGACCTACGAGGTGGCGGCCAGCGAGATCGCGCTCCAGCGGAACCTTTCGGTGTTGAAGCCGCCCGTCGAGGACGACTGGGCTTCCCCGACGGAGATCGGCCGGGCGCTGGGCGTGTCCGCGCAGAAGGTCGGGAGGGTCATCACCCGCCTGGAGCTGCGGGGCAACCACCCGGGGCTGGCGAAGGCGATCGTCAACAAGGCGAAGGGCCACCAGCGCACCGTCGTCAGCTACCTCTACTCGCCCGCGGCGGTGAAGCAGATCGAGGCCGAGCTGACGGCTGGCTCCTGACGGCTCCCGACCCGCAGCGCCCGTGACCCATCCACCCACCCACGACGAGTCGCCACGCCCACCCTGGGCGGAGAGCATCGCCGTGCGCGAGGACCTCCGGCCCTTCCTGGGCTGGGTGCTGGCCCGCAACGCCGAGCTCGGCGGGGTCACGGAGATCCGGATCATCGGCAAGGGGGAGCGGGCCGGGATCTGGTCGACGTACCTCCGGCCCGGCGACGAGGACGTGCTGGTCGCCCAGCTGGCGCCGGTGACGCCTCGCCCGCGGCCGAGGATCCCCTCCGGTGACCACCCCCGCGTGGGTGAGGCCAACATCTACTTCGGGCTCCACCCGGCCGACCCCCGGCTCGCGCGGCGCGACCGGCCGACGATCCGGCGGGTCCGCACGACGACGAAGGACCGCGACGTCGTCGCCTACAGCATCCTCGCGGTGGACGTGGACCCCGAGCGGCAACCCCGGGACCGATCCGCGACGGACGCCGAGAAGGCCGAGGCTCGGGAGGTCGCCGAGCAGGTCCGGGGCTGGCTTCGAGAGCGCGGAGTCGAGCCGATGTGGGCGGACAGCGGCAACGGCTTCCACCTTCTGGTCCCGCTGGTGCCGGCGAGCCGGGAGGCCGTGCCGCAGGCCGCGAAGGACGCTCACGCGCTGCTCAGGCTGCTGGACGAGCGGTTCTCGACGGCCGGCGCGAAGGTGGACGCCTCGACGTTCAACCCCTCCCGCATCCTCAAGCTCTACGGGACGGTAGCCGCGAAGGGCGTGGCCACCGCCGAGCACCCCCACCGTCTGTCCAGCATCGACCTGGCGTCGATCCCAGACGACGTGGACCTCTTCGCCCGGCTGGCGGAGGAGTTCGAGCACGGGCCGCCGCCGGTGTCGCGTCGCCAGCAGCCTCCGGCCCCGTCGCCGCGAGTCCCCGCTACGCGACCGACCACCGAGACGTCCCCGACGGAC
>CAYFOA010000231.1:6453-13152 GCA_964344575.1 uncultured Rickettsiales bacterium
CTCCGCCAGTGGCGCGCCGGGAGCCCCCGGCGCCGTCGTCCCGGGCTCCCGCGCCGCGACCGCCCACGACGACCGCGCCGACGGACTGGCGGGACTGGCGCGCGCGGGCCGTCGCCGCGCTCCCCCTCGAGGCCGTCTACGGCGAGCTGCTGACGGGCAAGGCCGCCGGTGCCGGGTGGCTCCAGTGCCGCGACCCCGACTCCCCCAGCGGTGACCGGCACCCGTCGGCAGGCGTCGCGGAAGGCTCGGGGGAGGCGGAGCGGGGGAGCTTCCATTCGTTCCGCAGCGGCGAGACCTGCAGCGCCTTCGACTTCCTGGTCCGGGTAGGCCGCGCCGCCGACTTCCGCGCGGCTTGCGCCGTCGTCGCGGAGCTGTCGGGGGTCCCGCTGCCGGCCGGCCGGTCGGCAACGCGGTCCCCGACAACCTCGGGAGGGCCAGGACCGGCTGGGATCGTCGCGCGCTTCGAGTCCCGGTGGAGCCGCGCGTCGTCCGATGCCGAGCGCAACCGGCTCGTTCGCTCGGTCATCGAGCGCCTGCTCGCCGTCCCCGCGATCGAGCGTGAGCCTCTCCTCGCGACGGTGCGGGAGAGAGCGGGGATCGGCACCCGGGTCTTCCGAGCCACCGTGGCCGAGGTGAAGAAGGCCCAGCGCCGAGCTCGGCGGGCGCCTCCCAGTCCCTCGCCCGGCGCCCGCGCCATCGACTACGTCACCAACTGTGACAGCGTGGAGGCGCTCTTCGACAGGCTCGCCGACGCGATCGGTCCGCTCCACCGCTTCTTCAACACCGGCCGCGACCTGGTGTTCGTCGATCCCGGCGTCGGGCCGATCCCCGTCCACGACAAGAACCTCGGCGGCCTGCTCAGCTCGCTGGTCGAGATCCGGTTCTTGTCGGCGACCGAGAACGGCGACTCGTTCCAGCGCTTCGGCGTGCTGCCGTCCGACCTGACGCGGGCGTTCGTGACGTCGCCGCGGGTTCGTCGCCGACTGCCGAAGCTGGAGGCCTACGCCCGCTCGCCGGTGTTCGACAAGGGCTGGAACTTCGTCGGCCGCCCCGGCTTCCACGAGGCCAGCGGGATCTTCTACGACGGCCCCGAGGTTCGGCCGAAGCGTGGCACAGACCGCCTGCGCTCCGTGCTGCGCGACTTCCACTGGAAGGCCGAGGCCGACCTGGTCAACTTCGTCGGCGCGCTGCTGACGGCGGTGACGATGCCGAACTGGGGTCGGGGCCACCCGTTCCTGGCGATCAACGGCAACAAGCCCGGCGTGGGCAAGAGCACCCTGGCCCGCACGCTGGGCGTCGTCGTGGAGGGCGGCGACCCGAACACCGTGTCGTTCACGCCCGACGATGCCGAGTTCGAGAAGCAGCTGGCGACCCGCGTCGAGGCCGGCGACCGCGTGATCGTGATCGACAACGCGAAGCCGCGCCGGGGGATCCAGAGCGCGGTCCTCGAGCGCTGCATCACGGACACCCGGCTGAACTTCCGCCGCCTCGGCAGCAACACGGCGATCACCAGGCCAGTCAACGACCTGCTGGTCTGCCTGACGATGAACATGACCCAGCTCGGGCCGGACCTCCGGCGCCGAGCGCTCCCGGTGAACCTCGAGCTCGACGCGAGCGTTCGGAGCGCCACCTACCCGGTGGACGACATCGTCGCCGTCGTCACCGAGCACCGGGTGGAACTCGTCGCCGAGCTCGCCGGGATGGTGCTCGCGTGGTCTCGGGCCGGACGACCCGCGTGCGAGTCTCCGGCGCGGCACAGCACCGGCCAGCGGTGGGCGGGGACGATGGACGCGATCCTCCGCGGGGCCGACTTCGAGGGCTTCCTGACGAACTTCGAGGCGTCCGAGCACGCCTTTGACCCGAAGTACCAGCTGATGCTGGAGGTCTGTCAGGAGCAGCGCGGCAAGCCCGCGGCGACGGCGGCGCAGTGGGCGGAGTGGCTCGCTGACGGGCCGCTGGAGGACCGCTTCACGGATCGGCGGGGCAAACCGAAGTCCGCCCGGGCCAGGGCGACCATCGTCGGGAACCTGTTCACTGAGTACCTCGACGCGGTCTTCGTCGTCGACGGGAGCAGGTACGGGCTGGATCGGGCGTACCCCAACGGTGCGACGCGGTCGGCGACGTACCGATTCCGCGAGGGGCCGGCGCCCTGACCCGCGAGATCGTCCCGAGCGTCCCGAGCCGGCAAGCTGTCGCAATCTCGCCGGCTCCGGGCGGCCCAATCCCCGTGGCGTCGCCAACGGGGACAGTCCGGGGGCAGGCTGCCCCCGGACTGCGGGGCCTGGCGCGGTGGAGCGGAGCGTGGGGGATTCGCGCCTCTGGCGTCGTGTTGTTCGCCACGGACTCCGGTACTCTGCTTATCGTAGGCCTTTCATTCGTCTACGGGGAGCACGGTTGTGGCGCTGCTGGATCGGATCAAGTTCGACGGGCCCTCCGATGTACTGGTCTGGAGGTGGCCGTCAGAAGCCATTCGGCTGGGGGCCCAGCTCGTTGTCAACGAGAGCCAAGAGGCCCTGTTTTTCAAGGGCGGGAAGGCTCTCGACCTGTTCGGTCCGGGCACCCACACCCTGGCTAGCGGGAATCTCCCGCTCCTCAACAAGCTGATCAACTTGCCGTTCGGCGGCAAGACACCGTTCGCGGCCGAGGTCTACTACATCAACAAGACGGTTGCGCTCGCCCAGGACTGGGGGACCAGCACCCCGATCATGTTGCTGGACCCGAAGTACAAGATCGCAGTTCCCCTGCGCGGCTACGGCGAGTACGGGGTTCGCGTTTCGAATTCGCGGGAGTTTGTTGTTGAAGTCGTCGGTGCCGCAGGAGGTGCCGCCGCCTCGACGACTGCGGTCAGCCTGATGCAGGCTCCGATCCTCAGCTGTGTCCAGCAGGTTCTCGGCGAGTTCATGGTTCGCAAGAAGGTCACTGCGTTGGAGTTGCCAGCGCACACGCTGGCCGTTGCTAGCGCCGTCCTCGAGTCGCTCACTAGCCACTACCAGACCCTTGGACTCGAACTCGTCAACTTCAGCATCGAGAGCATCAACTTCGATCCGAACGACGAGAGTGTTACGCGACTGCGGAAGGCTCTTGACGAAGCAGCGCGTCTCGGGGTCGTCGGCGAGGCCTTTCGCCAGAACCAGGACTTCTATCGAGCGGAGCGCCAGTTCGACGTGCTGGAGGGGGCCGCCGGCTCCGGCGGTGCAGCCGGCAACATGATGGGCGCGGCCATGGGAGTCGGCATGGGATTCGGCCTGGCTGGCCCCGCAGCTGGCGTTGCGAGCGAGTCGATGGCGGGGAGCCGCCAGACCGACTCTCCCTGCCCGTCGTGCAAGGCCCCAAATCCTGTTGGGGCCAGGTTCTGCAGTTCATGTGGAGGCAGCCTGGCACCTGCCGTGCCGGCGGCATCCACTTGCCCCCACTGCGACGCCTCGAACCCACCGGGGGGACGATTCTGCAGCAGCTGCGGCAAGCCATTGGAGCCGCCGCCCTGCACGAATTGCGGCGCCGAACTCGCTCCCGGAGCGAAGTTCTGTGGCGAGTGCGGCACTCAAGCATGACGCGTGAGCACAGCGGACGAGCGATTGCACGGGTCCTGGTGACTTCGGGAGCGATTCTCGCCGGCGTCGTCTTGTTCGTTGCCTATCGCGTCTGGGAGCCCGGCGACCGAAGCGACACCTTCACCTTTACCTCATGGTTCGTTGCGTTCAACTTCCTGGCTCTCTTCGGCGGTATCGCTCGCACCGCAGCCGATCGGCGCGGGGAGCGGACGGTGGCGACGAAGGCCAGTTCAGTGGGCATCGTGTTCGCCTACAACATCGTTGCTCTGGGGACCGCAGCGCTGTGGGCCGCCTTCGGTCATGACCTGTTCGAGGCTAGGCACTACTACACCGCGGTGATTGCTGAGACTGGTGTCGCGGTGGCGGCTCTGGTC
Source organism: uncultured Rickettsiales bacterium (assembly GCA_964344575.1). GTDB lineage: Bacteria > Myxococcota_A > UBA796 > UBA9615 > UBA9615 > JAAESI01. Next base: position 10,379 of record CAYFOA010000231.1, read on the forward strand.
CTGATTCGCACCGTCGATCTTGCCGAGGCCGGGGCGCACCAAGGTGCGACCCGCGTGGAAGCTAGCATCGATGATCTAATGCGAATCTGCGCATCCCTTCGCACGAAGTCTGAGATCGATGGATGGGGCGTCGAACAGGAACTTGCCGAGTTGGGCCGACGCATCAAGTTCTCCGAGGCTCTTCGCCGGGACTCCAACCTGGTCTACCGCGTGTGGGAGCAGTTGACCGGCCTGGATGGTGCCTCGGCGAAGGCCGCCGACCCGGACTTTCAGGAGCGTCTGCGGCGGACGCTCGGCGAGGCACTCGCGATCGCCAAGCAGCGGGGTTGACCAGGGGTTTGGAGAACGTGGATCGGCCGCCAGGCTGGAATGGACCCAGGGAGGAGAGAGATGACGACGGAATCCTGCTCGCAATGTGGCTGGGCGTTCGACACCGAGGCCCTACAACAGAACCGGTGCCGGAAGTGCAAGTCGGCGCGCTTGGTCACCTCGGTGGCGTATCTCGAGAAGTTCGAACGGCCGGCGATACAGAAGTACATCGCCCAGTACTCCAACTCGTTGAAGAACGCCCCGACGGATTCTGAAGCCCTCCTGGCCATCGGGATTTGCTACCTCAAGCTGGGCCTCTACGACCTCGCGATGGGGTTCCTGGCGAGACTGGTCGAAGCGCACCCGGCCGATCCACAGGGCTACTACTATCGGGCAATCTGCTTGTTCAGGGGCAAACGGCCGCGGAAGGCGAACCGGAGGACGGCGCAGGAGGCCGAGTCGCTAGTGGAGACGGCCATTCAGCTCGATCCGGCGAACGGACGGTACGACGCGCTCCTCGCGACCATCCGCGACGAGTACTACGTCAGGAACGGGATGCGTTCACCCCCTCCCAGCCCTGATGAACTCCTAGCTCAAGCCCGGGCCAAGCACCTCGACGCGGCGGAGATTCGGGAGTCGCACCGCCTAGTTGGAGTGGCTGCGCCGCCCTTGGTATAAAGACGCGCGGGGCATCTCGAAGTCGCTCGAGAGCCAGCTAGCTGAGGAGGCGAGTCATGGACGAGCAGGAGAAGCGGAAGGCGATCATCGAGTGGTTTGAGGCGCCGAAGCCCTCACTCCCCATCAAGGCGATCCTGGTCGCCATCGTGCTGATCGGCCTCGGGGTAGTCGCCCACTGGTCGATGATCGTCGCAGGAGTCTTCGTTCTAGTGATCGCCATCGCCATCTACTCGTCTGCAAAGAGCCGGTACGACGCCCGGCCGACCGACGACCAGATGGACTCGTGGCGTGAAGAAGACATGGCCACCCTCAGAACGCATGCGCTCGACAAGTTCGGATTCGATGAGGACGACGTGGTGGGAGATCCGGTGTTCGTGACTGGGCTCAAGTTCGGCAACGTCGCTGGCGCGCGTTGGCGGCACCGAGTGGGGCAGGACGGCGTCGTTCGGTATACCCCGATCGCGACCACTTGCATCGACCTCGGAGAACATCAGCTTCTGTGCTTCGGTTGCGTCTACGATCTTACGACCGGCAAGCCACTGAACGAGGAGACCGACGAGTACTTCTATCGCGATGTCGTATCGGTCTCGACGAAGTCGAAAAGCCAGACCGTCAACTTCCAGGAAGAGACGATCCAGCTGACGGCAGCGGAGACGTTCGAACTCACCACCTCAGGGGGGACGTCTGTCAGCGTCGTGCTAAGTGACCCGGCGTTTGTGAAGAAGCTCGGGGGCAGTCAGCTGTGGGACTCACGTGCCGAAAAGGCCGTGAAGGCCATCCGCAAGATGTTGCGCGAGAAGAAGTCGGCCATGGCGTAGGCTCGCGAGTTCGCGATCAGGAGGGGAGGCCAGAGGCCCGATGAACCTCGCCTTTCTCGTGGGAGTTGCCGCAGCCGTGGCGTTCTCCGTCTTCGTCGCCGTCGCCCTCGCGAAGAGGTGAGCCATGGAGGTGTGGCTGAAGTGCCCGGTGACGCGCCGGGTCGAGAGCCTGACACCGCAATACGGAGAGATCAGTCGAGATCGAGTGACCCAGCGCGTATTCCGCGTGGACTTGGACCTTGAGCGGCTCACTCTGACCCCAATCCAGTGCCCCATTTGCGGTGATGAGTTCGCCGTCCGCACCGTTCCGCCGGGGGTGATGACTGAACGCCGAAGGAAGCGCACGGGTCTTCTCGCCGGCATTGCCGGGCTTGCCCTGGCAGGCAGTGCCGCATTGCTGGTCGGAGTCGACGGAGCGCAGGTGGCAGCGGTGATCGGCATCGCTGTTGGCGCGGGAACCGCGTTGCTGGCCGCCCGACACTACAGCAGCATTGTCGCGATCGAGACCGTCTGGAACGGCGATTGGCCGCGATGCATGGCCCCGCGCTGAGCACCGACTCGGATGGCCGGCCCCTCAACGCGTTCAAGTTCGCGTCATTCCCGGATCCACAGGGTGGCGAGTCGGGGCGACAAACTTGAGCGCAGACGATCGGCTCCACGCGAAGGGCAAGGTGTTGCTGGCCGCCATCCGCGCGGCCATGTTCTTGGGATGTGTGGCGGGGCTCGGGTTCGCTTTCCTGCTTCTTCCGGACGGGTGCGGTCTCGCCGGCCAGTCCTTTGGAGCGGGGCTGGATGCTGGCCAGGGGTACTTCCAGGGTTTGGGCGAAGTGGTCCTCGAACTGGTCGGTGGGCTGCTTCTTCTACTCGCGGTGGTCCTTGCACTCGAGAAGGTCCCCGACCAGCGGTGGGATGCACTGTATCCGCTCGGCGCGCCCCGTTCTGGCCGCGCCGGGTAGGCGTCAGCTAGCG
>CAYFOA010000232.1:0-13138 GCA_964344575.1 uncultured Rickettsiales bacterium
GGCGCCGTCGCCCCGGTTCACGCCGCCGACGCTGTGCGTGACGGGGTTGGACGTGGGGCAGGGGGACGCCTGGCTGGTGGACTGGCCGGACGGGGCGCGGTGGCTGATCGACGGCGGCGGCGACCCGCTGGGGTTCCGCGACGTCGGGGCGCAGCTGCTCCTCCCGGCGCTCCGGGTGGAGGGGATCGAGCGGCTGGACGCGGTGGTGGCGACGCACGGGGACGCGGACCACGTCGAGGGGCTGGTGGCGGTGGTCGAGGCGCTGGAGGTGGGCGAGCTCTGGATCCCGGGGCGGACCCGGATGACCGGGAGGATGCGGCGGCTGGTGACGGCGGCGCGGGCGCGCGGGGTGCCCCTGCGGCAGGTGGAGGCGGGGGACGTCCCCGCGGTGGGGGCGCCGGCGGAGGTGGACGTGCTGCACCCCCCGGTGGGGTGGGACCCGCCGCGCCACGCGAACGACCGCTCGATCGTGCTGCGGCCGGCGCTGGGGCGCGTGTCGTTCCTGATGACGGGGGACGTCGAGGCGTCCTCGGAGGCGCGGCTCCTGCCCGCGGAGCTCCGGTCGACGGTGATGAAGGTCCCCCACCACGGGAGCAAGACGTCGTCGACGCAGCCGTTCGTGGACGCCGTCGACCCCCTCGTCGCGATCGCCGGGGTCGGCGCGGACAACCGCTGGCACCACCCCCACGCGAGCGTCCGCGCCCGCTACCTGACCCGCCACATCCCTCTGTACTGGACGGGCCGCCACGGCCCGATCCGCGTCTGCACCGACGGCTGGGAGATGACGGCGGAGCACCGCCCCGGGACGCACCTCTGGAAGACGCTGAGGACGTGGGATGCGGACGAGATCGAGGCCTGGTGGCAGGAGGGCGTGAGCGCCGAGCCCCGCGTCGTCCAGCTCCCCTGCGAGGAGCGCCCCCGGCCCAAGCGGAAGCGGAAGCGGAAGAAGAAGAAGAAGAAGAAGGAGAAGACCCCCGAGGAGCCCGAGACGCCGGAGCCGCCGACGCTGCTGGACGACCGGGAGTGGGACAGGAAGCGGAAGCAGCGGGGGAAGTTGAGGCCGGGGTGGTGAGGGATCGCCATGCCGAGTGAGTCGAGATGCCGGAAGCTCGAGGCCCGCGCGCGCCGCAACCCGGCGGGGCTTCGGTTCCGCGAGCTGGTCAGCCTGCTGCAGTGCGCCGGGTTCGAGCACGTGCGAACCCGGGGCAGTCACCGGAGCTTCCGCAACGCCGCCGGCGCGGTCGTCGTGGTCCAGCGGGGTGCAAACGGCGAGGCGAAGCCCTATCAGGTCCGCCAGGTCCTGAGGTATCTGTAGGGGAGTGACGACGATGGCGAACAAGTACGGCGTCGAGGTCTTCTGGTCGGAGGAGGACGGCTGCTACATCGCCCGCGCGGCCGAGGCGCACGCCGTGTCGGCGTTCGGGGACACCCGCGCCGAGGCTTTGGCGGAGCTCGAGGTCGCTCTGGAGCTCGCCCTCGAGGCGGGAGCGGGATCCTTCCCGCCGGCGCGCGTCCTAGGCCCGGGCGGCGTGTTCGTCGACCGCGCTTCGTGAGCCGCGGACCAACAGCCACACCCCCAGCGCGACGATCGGGACCGAGATCCCCTGCGACGTCGAGATCACCTGCCCGATCGCGTCCTCGAACCAGAACGATCGATGCACGTCGAACCGGAACAGCTCGATCACGCTCCGGCTCAGCCCGTAGGCCACGAACACCAGCCCCATCGCTTGGCCGTCGAACGTCTGGCGGCGCCGGATCCACCACACGACCGCCGCGATCGCCGCCGCGTTGAGCGCCGCGTAGGCCTGGGTGGGGTGGAGCGGGATGCCCCGCAGGGCGCTCGGGACCTCGCCGTACAGGAACGTCACCGCCCACGGCCACTCGACCCCCGTCCCCCAGTCGATGGGGCGGCCGTAGCAGCAGCCGTTCGACAGGCAGCCGAGCCGGCCGAGCGCCAGCCCGACCATCACCGGGACCGCGAGCACGTCCCCGAACCGGACCAGCGAGATCCCCCGCCAGCGCGTCCCGATCACGACGACCGCGAGCCCCGCGATCAGGCCGCCGTAGAACACCATCCCCCCCTCCCACACGCGCAGGAAGGCGAGCGGATCGCCGGACAGCTTGCCCGGCGCGACGAAGACGAAGTGCGCCAGCCGCGACCCGATCAGCCCCGCCACGATCGCGGGCACCGCGATCCGGAGCACGTCCCGGGGGTCGTCGCCGCTCCGGCGGGCCTCCCGGATCGCCACCTCGACCGCCGCCGTGCAGGCGAGCATCAAGAAGAAGAAGTAGCTCTGGACCGCGACGTGGCCGACCAGCGGCAGCTCCAGCCGCAGCAGCCAGGGGTTCAAGCGATCACGCCTCCGCGGGGGCCGACGCCGCCTCCGCCTTCGCGGCGGCTTCCCGCTTCCCCTCGATGAAGATCACGTGCCAGATGAAGAGCCCCACCCCGACGTTGATGCAGATGTCGGCCACGTTGAACGCCGGCCAGTACGACGTCTTGACGGTCTCCACCAGCCACGCCCCCACCGTGCTGTCGCGCGGGAGGTAGAACTGCAGGAAGTCCGTCACCTCGCGGAAGAGCAGGCGGTCGATGAAGTTCCCCGCCGCGCCCGCGAACACCGAGCTGAGGCTGATCGCGAGGAGCCGGTCCTGCGCCGTCAGCTGCCGGAAGTAGCCCAGGATCAACACGAAGGCGACCAGCGTCACCACCGTGAAGAACACCATCCGGTACTCGGCCTCCCCGAACAGCCCCCATGCGGCCCCCGGGTTCTTCGCGTGGACGATGTTGAAGAAGTTGTCGATGACCACCACCTTCGGCCGACGCTGCCCCGGCTCGAGGGGCAGGCGGGAGCGGATGAGCCACTTCGTCACCTGGTCGAGGACGACCAGGATCGGGACGAGGGTGAGGAAGACGTTGCGATGATGCTTCATGACGGGGGCGCTCCGTTTGCCTGCTCGGAGGCGTCTTCGTCAAGCAAACACGGAGGAAACCCGATCCGTTCCCGAGGTCAGTTGACCTCCATCGTGTCCAGCAGGTCGAGGTCGAGGAGCTGGCTGATCGTCTCCTCGTCCGCGCCGGGGAACTCGTAGTCCGCGAACTCCGAGGGGGCCACCCAGCGGGCGTCCGCCACGCCGAGGTTCAGGATCTCCTCCTCCTCGGGGATGTCGCACCGGAAGACCTGCATGTCGACCGTGTAGTGGTCGTACTCGTGCACGACCTCCATCACCAGCTCGCCCACCTCGACCGCCACGCCCAGCTTGTCCTTGAGGATGCGCTTCAGCACGTCCTCGCTGCTCGCCCCCGGAGGGACGCGGCCGCCGGGGAACTCCCACAGCAGCGGCAGCGTGCTCTTCGCGAGCCGCTGGGTGATCAGGTAGCAGTCGTCCCGCCGGATCTCGGCGGTCACGACGCGGATCTTCTGCCCGATGTACTTCGTCTTCATCGACCCATCCAGCTCCCGGACGAAGGTGCGGCAAGCTACCACAGCGATGCGCTAGGGTGTGCCGTCCCGGAGGCTCCCCATGCGTCGGATCGCCCTGCTGCTGCTGCTGCTGCCCGCCCTCGCCGTCGCCCGCGAGCCCGGCGTCGACGTCCAGCAGTTCAAGCCCGTCAGCGACGTCCAGGGGTTCGTCCTCCTCCACGACGCCACCCAGCTCCCCCAGTTCCGCCCCGGCTTCAACCTGACGCTCAACTACGGGGTCAACCCCCTCGAGGTCCACAGCCCCGGCGTCGGCCGCCAGTTCGGCATCACCGACGGCATCTTCGGGGTCGACGCCACCGGCGCGCTCGGCCTCTTCGACTGGTGGGAGGTCGCCCTCCACTTCCCGATCGCCCAGATCCCCGTCGAGACCTCCTTCATCGAGAACGTCGGCGGCAAGCGGGTCGGCTACGGCATCGGCGACATCCGCCTCGAGACGCGGCTGCAGCCCCTCGACCCCGAGACCTTCGCCGTCGGCCTGAGCGTCAACCCGTTCCTGACCATCCCCTCGGGCAACGAGCGCGCCAACCTCGGCCGCGGCCGGGCCGGCGGCGGCGTCCGTGTCGCCGTCTCCCAGAGCTGGACGCGCGTCCACTTCGCCGTGAACCTCGGCTGGGCCTTCTACCCGCGGGCGACCATCGCCAACCTCACCACCGGCGACGAGCTCACGTTCGGCGCCGGCGTCGGCTTCACGCCCGTCGTGGACCGGTTCCACGTCCGCCTCGAGCTCGACGGCAGCTTCACCCCCGGCCCCTCGGACAAGGACGAGGAGCGCTTCGGGGACCCCGCCCACACCCCCTTCGAGGTGCTCGCGTCGGCCGAGTACGTCTTCCCCTTCGGGCTCGGGCTCCGGGGCGGCGTCGGCAAGGGCATCACCCCCGGGTTCGGGGCCACCGACTTCCGCGTCTTCGTCGGCGCCTCGTACGCGATCTTCGCCCCCATCGACCGCGACCGGGACGGCATCGCCGACCCCGACGACGCCTGCCGCCGCGAGCCCGAGGACCTCGACGGCTGGGAGGACGCCGACGGCTGCCCCGACCCCGACAACGACGCCGACGGGTTCGCCGACGCGGCCGACCAGTGCCCCGACGAGGGGGAGGACCGGGACGGCTTCCAGGACGCCGACGGCTGCCCCGACCCCGACAACGACGCCGACGGCCTCGACGACGCCTTCGACACCTGCCCCGACGAGCCCGAGGACGTCGACGGTTACCAGGACACCGACGGCTGCCCCGACCCCGACAACGACGGCGACGGGATCGCCGACGACGTGGACGGCTGCCCCAACGCCGCCGAGACCGGCGACGGCTGGGAGGACGACGACGGCTGCCCCGACCCCGACAACGACGGCGACGGCATCTGGGACGAGGAGGACCTCTGCCCCGACGAGCCCGAGTTCCGCGACGGCGTCCGCGACGAGGACGGCTGCCCCGACTCCAAGCTGGCGGTCGTCACCGAGGGCCAGATCGCGATCCTCCAGCCGATCCTCTTCCGCTCCGGATCCGCCCGGATCGAGCGCGGGTCGATGAACATCGTCTCCACCGTGGCCAAGCTCATGCTCAAGGAGCGGGCCATCCTGCAGCTCCGGGTCGAGGGCCACACCGACAACAAGGGCAACGCCGACGGCAACCTGAAGCTGTCCCAGCGGCGCGCCGAGGCGGTGATGAAGGAGCTGATGAAGCTCGGCATCGAGGGGAGCCGGCTGGAGGCCGCGGGCTTCGGCGACACCCGCCCCGTGGCGAGCAACCGGACCGAGGAGGGGCGCGCCAAGAACCGGCGCATCGAGTTCCTCATCCTCGCCCAGGCGGCCGACGAGGCGAACCTCCAGAAGACCGACAACCCGTGGGGCGTGACCCCCGAGGAGCCCGCGCCGGCCCCCGCGCCGGCCCCCGAGCCGGTCGCTCCGCCGCCCGCCCCCGAGCCGGTCGAGCTGGCGCCCGTCCCCAACCCCTGGGACTAGCTGGGACCAGGCCCTAGTCGGAGGCCTCCCCCCGGAGGGTCGTCAGCAGCCGCTCGACCACCGCCCCCCGGAGCACGAACGTCTCGGCGCGGCCGTCGACCTGCGCGAGGTGGCGGCCCTGCTCGTCCGGGGCCGGGGCGAGGCGGAGCGTCTGGGCGCCGTCCGTCGTCTCGATGAGGATCGTCGGCCCGCCGCCGGGCAGCTCCGTCGCCTCGTCGATCACCTCGGCCGCCTGCAGGTTCAGCAGGCTGTTCGCTGCGAGCTTGAGCTGCGCCTCCTCGGGCGCGAACCCCGCCGGCTCCTCGATCCGCCAGTCGCGCTCCCCGGCCGGCACCACGACCACCCTCCGATCGCCCTCCGTCCACGTGATCCGGGGCTCCTCGGGGCGCCGGAAGCGGACGACGGTCTTGTCCCGCAGCTGCGCCGCCGGCTTGTCGAACTGGCGCAGGACCGCGGCGCTCAGGACGAAGCTCCGGTCGTCCCCGTCGATGGACGCGGGGACGGTCTTGCTCGCCTCGTCTTCCGCCCCGAACCGGAGCGTGTAGGTCGCGCCCCCCTCGGTCCGCGCGGTCACCGTCATCGTCGCCTCGGTCACCGGCGACGCGTCCGCGCCCTCGAGGATCTTCTGGGCCTTCAGGTTGCCGAGGCTCCGCCCCATCTGGTCCAGCGCCCGGCTCGACGGCGCGAAGCCCGCCGGCTCCCGCCCCTCCCAGAAGGCGCGCTCGGTCGTCTCGACGCGGGCGAACACGAAGCGGCCGTGGGACCCCTCGATCGTCAGCTCGGCGAGGTCGTCCTTGGCGAAGGGGAAGAGCCGGACGTCCCGCCACGCGTCGGGGTCGGTGGACAGGCGGAAGCTCCCGGGGACCCGCCCGCGGAACAGCGAGTCCTCCCCCGGACGCTGGACGTAGTGGCTGCCGCCGCCGATCTTCTTCCCCATCAGGAGGTGCGCCAGGGGCCCCGAGGCGCCCTCGAGGACCAGCTCGCTGCGGAGCGCGTCGTCCAGCTCGACCGACGCCAGCGTCGCCGACGAGGGCCGGGGGTCGAGGCGCAGGTCGGGGGTGAACCCCTCGCTCCAGTCGCGCAGCAGCGTCCCGATCTTCTCGGCGTCCGCGGGCCGGTCGATCGGCTCGGCGATGCGCCACCCGCTGTCCGCCCGGGCGAGGACGATCGCCCCGTCCGGGGTCGTCCACCGGATCGCCTGGACCGCGGGCGGCGAGACCGGCGGCACCGACCAGAGCGCCTCGGGGGGGCGGAGGTCGTCGAGGAGCCGCAGCCCCGCCAGGGCGCCGAGGAGGACGAGCGTCGCCAGGAGCAGCTGGTTCGTCCGGTCGAGCTTCATCGCCGCGCCCTCACCGCCCGCTCCGGCGCCGCAGCCGGACGACGCCGGCGAGCCCCACCAGGAGCGGCAGCCCGGCGACGTTGAGGAGCCGCACGAGGGTGACGTTCTCCGGCCGCTCCAGCACCGACGGCGACGTCATCCGCGGCCGGATGCTGAGCAGGATCTCGTCCGCGGCCATCCAGTCGACCAGGTTCAGGAGCAGCCCGGGGTTGGCGAAGGGGAGCTCGAACGACGACCCCACCACCAGGCGCGTCCCCTCGGGGGACTGGTCGATCGCGGCGCCCTCCAGCCCGCTCTCGAAGGTCCCGCTCAGCGCCACGAGCACCGGCCACGACCCCGCCTCCTCGGCCTCCTGGGGCTCGGCGAGGGTGCGGGGGTCGAGGCTCCGGACGGTCGCGCCGACGGTCGCCTCCGCGGACGTCCCGGCGAGCACGGTCACGTCCACGTCCCCCGCCGCCCGGGCCTCGGAGACGTCGATCGCCCGCGCGAAGGGCGCCACGAGGCTGTCCATGCGTCGGGTGACGGGGTGGTCCCGGTCGAGGTTCCGGAGGATCGGGACGAGCGGCGTGCTGACCGCCTGCTCCATCGTCCGGACCCCTCCGCGCACGCGGATCTTGACGGGCAGCCGGATGACGCCGTTGAGCTTCCGGTCGACGACGAGGTCGTCCCCGATCGTCACCCCCCAGGGCTCCAGGAGGCCGTCGAAGTCGACCGGGGCGGGGTGGATCTGGCGGCTCTGGACGTCGGGCAGGGCGGAGTAGGGGAACACGCCGAGGGCGCCGCCGCGCATGAGGTGCTGGTCGATCGCGGCGACCGCGGCACCGGAGAGCGGGCCGCGGGCGCCGAGGTCGATGAGGACGTCGACGTCGGCCGGGACCTCGGTCGCCGTGGCGAGGTCGACGGTCCTGAGGTCGTACGTGTCGGCGAGCACCTGGGCGACGGGCATCAGCGGGTGCCGGGCGGCGTTCTCGTCGGTCAGGACGGCGGCGACGTCGGCCTCGCCGTGCCCCGCTACGAACCCGAGCACGGGCTTGACGTCGCCCCCCTGGAGCCGCCGCAGGGCGCGTGAGATCTCGTACTCCAGCGTCGTCGTGGTGTCGATGAAGGGGAGGACCTCGGTGCCGTCGCGGTACAGGATGGCCATCCCCAGGAACGTGATCTGGGCCTCGACCTTGCCCCGGCTCCGGGCCGACGTCTCCCGCGGCTCGACCCCCAGGCGGCGGGCGCGGGACCGGGCGTCGGCGTCGTCGCCGGGGTCGGTGTAGGTCACGTCGAAGGGGACCGGGGCGACGGCCGCGAACTCGTCCAGCTTGTCCCGGATGCGCTGCGTGTGGAGCGCGAACTGGGCGGGCAGATCGCTGGACAGGAAGACCTCGACGGTCACCGGCGCGTCCAGCCCGCGGACGATCTGCTTCGCCCCGTCGCTGAGGCTGAACTCCTGGGCGCCGGACAGGTCGACGCGCACGAACGACCGCGCCGAGAGGTAGTTCGCCGCGACGGCGACGCCGAGCACGAGCAGCACGGTCAGCGCGGAGTTCGCGAGGAGCCGGCGGCGGACGTTCACGCCTGGAGCCTCCGCCGCCGCACGAAGTGGGCCGCGAGGGCCAGGCAGACGGCCACGAACGACGCGTAGAAGACGAGGTCGCGGCTGTCGAACACGCCCCGGGCGATGTTGTCGAAGTGGTGGTCGAAGCCGAGGAACCGCATCAGGTCGCCGGCGGGGCCGGGGACGTTGAACGACCACTTGTCGACGACCCAGAAGAGCAGGCAGGCGACCAGCGACGTCAGCGCGGCGACGACCTGGGAGCTCGACAGCGTCGTGCAGACGAGGCCGACGGCGACGTACGACGCGGCGACGAAGACGAGCCCGACGTAGCCGCCGAGGACGGGCCCGAGGTCCAGCTCGCCGTACTGCGCCAGGGTCAGCGGATAGGTCAGCGTCAGCAGCGTCCCCAGGGCGACGACGGCGACGGCGGCGAGGTACTTGCCGAGGACGACCTGCCACTCGGTCACGGGGAGCGTCAGGAGGAGCTCGATGGTCCCGCTGGACCGCTCCTCGGCGACGAGCCGCATCGTGACCACGGGGACCGTCCACGCGAGCACCAGCGGGGCGAACCGGAACATCCCCCGCATCGACGCGATCTGCGCCTCGAAGACGTCCGCGATGTAGAAGAAGAAGACCCCGTACGCGACCAGCAGGTAGGCGAGGATGATCCAGCCCAGGGCCGTGTTGAAGTAGGCCGCGAACTCGCGGCGCAGGATGGCGGCGACCGTCCTCATCGGCGGCGGAATGTAGCGAATCTGGGGGTTCGCGTCAGTTCGGTCAGTTCACGCAGCGGACGTCGTCGGGGACGCACATCACGACCTCGACGTCCGCGTCCTTCGGGACCGAGGCGCCGGTCATCGACGCGAAGGCGTCGTCGCAGGGGCCGCAGGGGTAGAACCAGTAGCCGACGTAGACGACGTCGTCGGCGCAGCGGGCGACCCACATCGGCTCGTGGGTGCAGCTGCAGCCGATCCCCTCGTCCACCGCCACGACCACGTCCTCGAGCTCCCACGCGACCGGCCCCGCGCTGCCCACCGTCTCGTCCCAGGCGGCCTCGTCGGAGAAGCGGTGGACGCCGGGGGCGAGGTCGTCGGGGGCCTCGCCGACCACCGGGGAGAAGCTCAGCTCCTCGCAGTCGCCGAGGACCTCGGGGACGGTGCACGGCTCCAGCGAGAAGTCGTCCGAGCCGATGGACGTCTCGGCCAGGTTGCTCTCGATCGGGCCGTGGCGGTCGCCGTCGTCGTCGTCGTCGTCGAGGTAGCCCCCCAGCGGGACCACCGGCCCGTCGTCGCCCTCGCCCGCGGGGACGCAGCCGGCGGCGGCGACGAGCACAAGTGCCGGGAGCAGTCGCGTCACTCGGCGGCCTCGACAGGGCGGCCGACGTGGAACGCCGTGTGCTCGCCGGGGCCCAGGAGGAGGTGGCGGTCGAGCGTCAGCGGCGCCGCGAGGGGGACGTCGCCGAGGGCCTCGACCGCGACGGAGAGGTCGCCGACGACGGTGGTGGCGCCGAGCCGGTCGTTGACGGCGACGACGTACCACTCGCGGTCGTCGGAGATGTCGACGGTCGTGGTGGCCCCGACGGAGTCCGCCGTGTGCCCCAGCGCCGCGAACCCGCGCCCGTCGACGAACCGCTCGTAGCCCCACTGGTCGACGACGAAGACGTCGATCCCGGCGGGGGCGCCCCAGCGGTAGGTGAAGGTGTCGTGGAGCATGCGGGACTTCTGGGTGACGAGGTGGTCGGTGACCTCGTGCGTGACCGTCAGCGCGTAGTCCGGCGTGGCGCCGCCGAGGTCGACGACGGACTCCACGCGGGGCCCGGTGCTGACGCCGTCGCCGTAGACCGTCACGTCGATCTCGAACGTCTCGCCCGCCTCGATCCAGTAGTCGATGATGGGGACGATGCTGTTCTCGGAGGTCGGGTTCGAGCCGGCGGCGCTGTCGACGCGGATCGCGTACTCGTTGGCGTACCCGAGGTGCATGCGGGCGGTCCCCGTCGCGTCGGCCACCATCTCCGTGACCGGCCACCAGCCCGTCGCCTCGGCGTAGGTCGTCGACCAGCCGGCGATCCAGACGAGCGCGCCGTCGACGGGGAGGCCGGCCTCGTCGGTGACGTTGACGACCAGCTCGAAGGTGTTGACGTAGTCGGCGGTCCGGTTGAGGACGAAGGCGTCGCCGCGGCCGCCGGTCAGCCCCATGAGGCGGTTGGTCGACGGCTGGGGGTCGTTGGCGTCGGGGTTCGTGCCCGCGACGGTGTCGTCGCAGTCGCCGGCGGCGAGCGTCCAGCCGTCCTCGTCGAGGTCGAGGTCGGCGTCGGCGATCTCGAGCCCGTTGTCGGCCACGCCGTCGCAGTCGTCGTCGTACCGGTTGGCGACCTCGGGCGCGCCGGGGAACACGTCGGGGCGGCCGTCGTGGCAGTCGCCGTCGGCGATGGTGACGCCGTCCTCGTCGGCGTCGGCGGTGCTCGCGACCTCGTCGGCGAACCCGTCGCAGTCGTCGTCGAAGCCGTTCAGCGTGCGGCGGTAGTTGCCGTCGCCGTCGGCGTAGTAGCCGTAGTAGTCGATGGACGTGTTGACGGGCTCGACCTGGACCCAGCCGCTGGCGGTCCAGTCGTCGTCCCGGAACTCGGACCAGCAGTGGTCGTTGCCGCGGGCGGTGATGACGATGCCGGGGATGAGGCCGATCCGGACGGCGGCGTTGGTGATGTCGCCGTGCTCGCCGCAGTTGCCGTGGTGGAGGCCCCAGATGCGGACGGGCTGGATGGAGCGCTCGGGGAGGGCGCCGAAGTGCATGACGCCGTTGACCCAGTCGATGATCCGGCCCATCGCGCCGTTGGCGTCGCCGCCGGTGCCGTAGCGGGACTGCCACAGGAGGTCGACGCCGTCGAGCTGCTCGGACAGGACGGGGCAGGTGCCGACGTCGTCGGGGCAGTCGTCGCCCGACGCCCACCACAGGAAGTCGCGCCAGTAGACGCCCTGGTCGGGGGCGCGGTAGGGCGAGCCGGCGAGGTCGGGGTCGAAGTAGCCGGGCTTCTCGTCCTCGTGGCGGGGGTGGACGACGTACCAGTAGTAGGTGTCGCGGTCGATCTCCTGCTCGACGACGGCGGGCTCGGCGTCGGGGTCCTCGGAGTCGGCGCGACCGACGCGGTAGCGGGTCGTCGTGTAGTGGTCCTCGTCGCCCGGCTCGCCGTACTCGACGAGCTCGACGTACTCCAGATCCGCGTCGCGCTCGTAGATGAGCTCGGCGTTGAGCGTGAGCAGCTCGGGGTAGAAGTTCGTGCTCGTCAGCGACTCCGGGGACAGGTGGGCGATGACGAAGCCGATCTCGTCGTGCAGGTACGGGTCGTCCTCGTCCACGATGGTCAGCGCGTACTCGTTCTGGAGGTCCTCGTCGAGGCCCTGCAGGGCGATCTGGAGGTCGTCGCGGAGCCAGCCGGGGACGAGCGCGATCGCCTCGCGCGCGAGATCCGTGAGGACGGGCTCGTAGGCCACGTCGAGGGGGAGGGTGGGGGCCTCGTCGAGCGGCTCGGGGCAGGCCGCCAGGAGGAGGGCCAGGGTGAGGGGCAGAAGGCGGATGGAGCGGTGCATGGGTGTCAGCTACCAGGGGTCGGGCGCTCGACCCAAGGGTTTGATTTGAAAAACATTCTCGGGGCCTCGACGGCCGCGCCCGCGCCGGCGATCGCGGACAGGCCGAAGTGGACGGTCGCGGCGTAGGCGGCGAACGCGGGGCCCTCGCGGCGGGCCACCCAGAGGAGGAACGGGGAGGCGGCGGCGAGCCAGGCGGCGGTGCCGGCGGCGGCGACCGGGGCCCCGATCGGGAAGGTGGCGGCGCCGACCGAGCCGGCGAGCGCGCCGAGAGCCGCCACCGCCGAGCGGCGGCTCGCCTGGCCCGAGCTGAAGGCGCCGCGGCGGGCCGGGCCGAGGGCCGTCCAGGAGCGGGCGCGGGCCCAGTAGTTGCGGGCGACGGTGGCGAACCCGGGGAAGTGGTGGCGGCCCCGGAGGCGGTCGTCGAACGCGATCGCGTGACCCGCGGCGCGGACCCGGGCGGAGAGCTCGTAGTCCTCCACGGAGCCGCCCGCGAAGGACTCGTCGAAGCCGCCGACCTCCTCGAAGAGGTCGCGCCGGATCGCCGCGAGCGCGCCCTGGAGGTGGCTCGAAGTGCCGGACGTCGCCGCGGATCGCTCCCAGCACCAGAACGTCCAGAGCGCCTTGTAGCGGGCGAACCGGGCGTCGTTGGCGGGCTCGGGGTCGTACCGGCCGGTGGCGGCGGCGACGGACGGGACGTCGAACGCGGCGATCGTCCCGGCGACGAGGGTGGGGGCGGGGACGACGTCCGAGTCGACGAAGAGGAGGACCCCGGCGTCGGGCGAGGCGGCGGCGGCGCCGGTGTTGCGGGCGGCGGCCGCGCCGCGGTTGCAGCCGTGGACCTCGAGCCGGACGCCGGGCGCGGCCCGCGCGACGTCCGCGGTGCCGTCGGGGGAGGCGTCGTCGACGACGATCACCTCGAAGTCGTCGCCCGAGACGCCCTCCTGCGCGGCGAGCGCGTCGAGGCAGGCGGGCAGGTGGGCCTCCGCGCGGTACGCGGGGATGACGACCGACAGGCGGGGCATGTCAGGGCCGGCGGCGTCGCCGGGGGACGGACAGGAAGATCAGCAGCAGCAGGAGCAGCGTCGGGGCTCGGGCGCCCGGCCCGGCGCTCGCGCACCCGCAGTCGGCCTGGCGGACGCCCCACTCGCCCGACGCGGAGGTGCCGAGCTCGTCGTCGTCGTCGTCGTCGCCCGGGCCGTCGTCGTCGTCGTCGTCGCCCGCCCCATC
>CAYFOA010000233.1:0-12914 GCA_964344575.1 uncultured Rickettsiales bacterium
CGACAGCGCGGGCGACGACGACGACGCGACGGACGACGACGACGACGACGACAGCACGGGCGACGACGACGACGTGACCGGCGACGGGGACGACGACGACGACGACTCGGCGCCGCCCGCGAGCGCGGGGAGCTGCAACTGCGCGAACTCGATCGCGGACGCGGGCGGCGCGGCGCCGCTCGGCGTCGGGCTGCTCCTGCTCGGGCTGCTCGGTTTCGCTAGAGCTCGGCGGCGTTGAGCACGGGGAAGCGCACCCCGCGCCGGATGGCGCTCGCGTCGTCCTCGGTGGGAGGCTCGATCCCGAGGGTCCGCTGCTCGTGCGGCGGCCGCGCCTGCCCCGGTTCGCGGTAGTCCATCTCGAGGTCCCGGATCATCGTCCAGTCGTCGGCGGTCCGGCGCCCGCTGCTCGTGAGGTAGTGGCCCGCCATCGTGGCCGACGCCCCGGCGACGAACATCAGCGGCTGCAGATCCCGCAGCGTCACCTCGCGCCCCCCCGCGACCATGATCTCCTTCGTCGGGTTCACGAACCGGAACATGGCGATGGTCTTCAGGGCGTCCATCGGCCGCAGCAGCGGCGCGTCCTCCATGGGCGTCCCCTCCATCGGGTTGAGGAAGTTGAGGGGGATGACGTCGACGTCCAGCGCGGCCAGCTCCAGGGCGAGGTCGACGCGGTCCTCGATCGCCTCGCCCATCCCGAAGATGCCGCCGCTGCAGGTGTTCAGCCCCGCCCCCTTGAGGAGCTTCAGGGTCGTGATCCTGTCGTCGTAGGAGTGCGTCGAGCAGACCTCGCCGAAGTGCCGCCGCGAGGTCTCGAGGTTGTGGTTGTAGGTGTGGAGCCCGGCCTCGGCGAGCGCGGCGGCGACGTCGGCGTCGTCGATCAGCCCGAGGCTGGCGTCGGCGTGGACGCCCTCGACGGCGGCGGCGGCGCGGATGCGGTCGAGCACCTCGTCGAGCTGCTTCCCCTTCTTGAGCCCCTTCCACGCGGCGACGATGCCGAGCGCCTGCGCCCCCCGCTCCTTGGCCGCCTCGGCGTGCCGCACGACCTCGTCGGCGCCGACGAACGCGTAGTCGGGGATGGGGGCGTCGAAGTGGGCCGACTGGCTGCAGAAGCCGCAGTCCTCGGAGCAGCGCCCGGACTTGGCGTTGACGATGGAGCAGAGGTGGACGTCGGCCCCCTGGAAGGCCTCCCGGATCCGGTTGGCGGCGGCGAAGAGCGTGAACGCGTCGGCCCCCCCGGCCTCCAGCATCCGCACCCCCTCGTCCCGCGTGGCGGTGCCCCCCTCCAGCACACGCGCGGTGATGGGGGCGAGCCAGTTCGCGAAGGTCAGGTCCCGGGGATCGCTCATGAAGCGCTTCCTATTCCTGACCGGCTCCCTAGTCAACCAGGGGAAGTTCCGCGCGCGCCCCGGCGGGCAGCTCCGCCCGCCGGAGCTGGGTTCGGTCCACCGCCCGGAGTAGCCTGAGCGCATGAGCCGCCGGGTCGCCACCGCAACCGCCGCCCTCGGCGTCGGCCTCCTGACCAGCGGCGGGTGGTGCTTCTGCTTCCCCCCCACCGTCCGGATCGCACTCCCCGGCCGCCGCCGCCTCCCCATCGCCGACCTCACCGTGGGGGCCCGCCTCCGGAGCTTCGACGCCGCCGCCTGCCGTCCCGTCGCCCGCCCCGTCAGCGCCGTCCTCCTGGGCCCCCGCCGCGCCCTCGTCCGCCTCGACCATGGCGGCCCCGACGGCCCCCTGCTCGCCACCGCCGATCACCCCGTCTACCTGCCCGACGACGACGCCTGGGCGCCCGCGGGGACCGTCCGCCCCGGTCAGCGCCTGCTCGTGCTCGACGCCCGCGACCGCGCCGCTCCCCGCCGCGTGCTCGACGCGCGGCCCGCCCCCGCTCCCCCCACGTCCGTCCGCACCCTCTCGGTCGGCGGCCCCGAGCACACGTTCTTCGCCGACGGCGTGCTCGTGCACAACAAGCCGCCGCCCGACGACGACGACGACTGGTACGACTACGACGACGACGACGCGACGGACGACGAGTGGGACCCCGACGGAGAGGTCGATTGCCGCGACGCCGCGCCCGTCTCCTGCGCGGTGGTGGACGACTTCCTCCAGGTCTCCGACGGGCGCTGGTCAGGCTTCCGGGGCGGCACCACCGACACGGGCTTCGTCGTCGCCTTCCAGCTCGACCTGTGCGCCCTCGGCGAGGAGGAGTTCGGCGTCGACGGCGGGGTGGCCAACTACGGCATCGGCGACGCGGTGGTGGTGGACGGGGCCGGCCTGTCGTCCCTCGCCGCGACCAGCTCGTCCCTCCGCGTCACCACCCTCGCCCAGCCCGGCGCCGACACCGTCATCGTCTCCTTCCCGTTGCTGTGCCCCGGCGTGCCCGACCTCCTCGTCGGCCTCCGCATGACCGGCCTCGGCGGGGACGAGGGGGCCGCCCAGGACCTGCCCGTCGAGGTCTTCGCGCCCGATCCCTGACCGGCCCCACGCTCCTCTTCCCGCTGACGCGACCGCGCAACACGCCACGGCAGGCAAGCCTCGGCACGCGTCTGGACGTATCCTGTCGACGAAGGGAGGCCGGTCATGGCCCAGGGCATCGTCGCCGACCCGAACACTCTCGGCGGCAAGCCGCGTCTCGAAGGGACGCGCATCTCCGTCGAGTTTCTTCTGGAACTGCTGGCCAGCGGCGCCACCCGCGAAGAGATCCTCGACGCCTACCCGCAAGTCACCGGCGAGGGCCTCGAGGCCGCCCTGCGGTACGCGGCGCGCACGGTGAAGTCCGAGTCCGTCTGGGACGTGAAGCTTCCCGCGTGAGCAACCCCCTCGCCGGTCCGCTCCTCGCGGACGAGAACCTCCACCCCCGAGTCGTCCAAGGCCTCCGCGAGCGGGGCCTCGACGTCGTCACGGTCGTGGACCGCGGCCGCGGCGGTGCCGACGACCACGATGTCCTCCAGTTGGCCGCTGCAGAAGGCCGTGTCGTCCTGACCCACGACAGCGACTTCGGCCAACTCGCCATCCAGAACGGGCTGCCGACCGCCGGCATCATCTACCTCCGTCCCGGCCACATCTCGCCGGAGTTCGTGCTCGAGACCCTCGATGCCGTCGCTGCGCTGGACTTGGACGGAGACGGCCCCTTCCTGATCGTCGCCGCCCGACGAGGCGCTGACCTACGCATCCGCGTTCGTCGGCTCGAGGACGTCAAGCAGGACGACGAGTAGTCCGAAGCCGGCGACCGCCGGGAGCCTCGGGAGAACGGCCTGAGTGACCTTCACACGACGTCGCGCGGATCGCGGCCTTGCCGCTCGGCCAGCTCGACGAGGTCCTGGAGGTGCTGGAGGCCGCTGCTCCAGGCGACTGCCTGCTCGAACCAGCGGAGCGCCTCGTCCCCCTCGCTCAGGCGGCGGTGGAGCTCGCCGACGAGGTAGGCGACGACGACGAGGTCCTCGCGGCGGGCGAACCAGCGCTTCTCCGCGACGCCCTGGCGGTAGCAGTGGAGCGCGCGGCGGCGGCAGCGGCGGTCGTCCGCGTCCCGGCCCGCGTCGCCGTGCATCCAGGCCGCCCGGAGCCACGCGTCGCCCTCCCGGAGCGGGCCGCTGCCGAGCCACCGGGTGACCTGCGCGTGGTGCTCGTAGCGGAGGGCCGGATCGGCGTGCGCGGCCTCGGCGCGGGCGGCCAGGTGGGTCCGGCACTCGGCCTCCAGGGTGGACGACTGCGGCGCCGGCCGGTCGGCGAGCATCGGGTCGTGGTCGTCGTCGAACGCGTCCTGGTCGAACCACGCCCCCGTCCACGCCGCGGTCACCGGCTGGTCGGGCTTCGGAGCGAGGTCCTCGAACGCTGCCGCCTCCCCCGTGTAGCCGCACGACGGGCAGCCGTTGACGACCTTCGCGAGGGGGTCCTCGCCCTCGCTGAACCGCCGCAGATCCGAGCTCGTCGGGCCCTTCGTCGCGGCCGGCATCACGAGCCAGCCGTCGAAGGACGTCGAGCAGATCGGGCAGGTCAGCGGGCGGGGGTCGATGCGCGTCACCGGCGGAGTGTAACGGGTCGTCTTCTGTGCTAGAGGCAGCCGCGGTGCAGGTCGCTCTCGCCATGCTCCTGCTCGCGCTCTCGGGCGCCTCGCAGGCCCTCATCTCGCCGCCCCTGAACTGGTGGTGGCTGCACCCGATCTCGTTCGTCCCCGCGCTGCTCGTGCTGCACTCGCTGCAGACCCAGGGCAAGGCGACGCTGGCGGGCTGGTGGATCGGCGTCAGCGCCAACGTCGCCATCTTCTACTGGGTCGTCCACACCGTGCAGACGTTCAGCAACCTCCCCGTCGTGGCGGCGCTGGCGTGCCTGCTGGCGTTCGGCCTCTTCTGGGGCTTCTACGCGGCCGTCTGGGGGTGGGGCTTCAAGGCCGTGCAGACGACGGCGGGGGAGTGGTGGCCGGTCGCCATCGCGGCCTGGTTCGCGGCCTGCGAGTACCTCAACCCGCAGCTCTTCCCCTACTACCAGGGCGTCGCCTGGTACCAGCTGCCCTGGATCTTCCTCGTCGTGGCGGTGGCGGGCGTCCCCTTCATGTCGTTCCTCGTGATGCTGTGCAACGGCGTGGTGGTGCAGGCGTGGCTCCAGCGGAGGGCCGGCGTGGAGCGGTGGTGGGGCGGCCCCGTGGCGCGCAACGCGGCCGTGCTCGGCGGCTGCGTCGTGTTCGCGCTGGCCGTCTCCCAGGTCCGGCTGAACAAGATCGAGGCGGCCGAGGCGGAGGCGGTGCGGGCGCAGATCGCGCTGGTGCAGACGAACCGGGACGTGTTCGCGCTCCGGGCGATGTCGAAGCGCTCCAAGTTCGCCCAGCTCGACGACTTCGTCGCCCTGTCCCGATCGGCGCTCGCCCGCGACCCCGACATCGACGCCTGGGTGTGGCCCGAGGGAGCGCTCCGGGGGGCCGCCGGGTACCGCCGCAACGCCCGCGCGCGCCAGCTCGTGCGGGACAGCGGCGTCGAGCTGTGGACGGGCGGCAGCTTCTCCGTGAAGGGCGCCGACAAGCGCCGCGTCAACCACAACAGCGCCTTCCGGATCCACGGCGAGGGCGAGGTCGACACCCGCTACGACAAGAACATCCTCCTCCCCTTCGGCGAGTTCATGCCGCTGGAGGACCTCATCCCGATCCTGAAGAAGATCCAGGGGGTCGGGAACTACCACCCCGGCGAGGGGTTGGAGGTCTACGAGACGCCCCACGGGAACATCGCGTTCCTCATCTGCTACGAGGCGATCCGCCACCGCTACGTGCGGGGCGGGGTGCGCGAAGGGGCGGATCTGCTGGTGAACATCACCTACGACGCGTGGTTCGGGGACACGTCCAACCCGACGCAGCACCTGATGCTGTCGGCGATCCAGTCGGCGCAGTACGGCGTCCCCCTGGTGCGCGGGGCGACGACCGGGATCAGCGCCTCGGTGGACGCCCGGGGGATGCTCGTCGAGCAGACGGACGTCTTCGAGCGGACCGTCCTCGTGGCCGACGTCAAGCGCGTCAACGTGCCCTCGCTCTACACGGTCCTCGGGGACTGGTTCGCGTGGCTCTGCATCGTCGCCACGGGCCTGCTCCTGTGGCGGGGGACGCGCCGCCCGCCGGACGCCCCGAAGTGGAAGCGCGGCTACTGGCTGGCGTGGGCGGCGATGACGCTGGGGACGCTGATGATCCCGAAGCTGTCGTGGCTCGCGAACCCCTACATCCTCGTCGGGGACTGGCTCGCGTGGGGGTTCGCGTCGCTGTGGCTGGCTGCGATCGGGGTGCGGGAGCTGCGGCGGCGATGACCACGGTCCGCCTCGAGGGCTACCTCCCCGTCCGCGCCGGCGGCCGGATCGTGCTGTGCGCGGCGCTGTCGACGGCGGCCGCGGAGCTGCACGTGCCCGACGGCGCAGCGGCCCTGCCGGACGGCCCCTTCCGGGCGGAGTTGCTGTGCCGCGCCGGCCTCACGGTGGCGGCCACGCTGCGGCGCGATTCGGGGGACGTCTACGCCATCGAGGCGTTCGAGGGGGACGGCGAGGCGGCGCTGACGGGGCACCTGTCGGGGCTCCGGAAGGCGTCGCACCTGAACGTGGTGGCGACGGAGGACGTCGAGGCGGCGACGGCCCGGGCGGGCTGGGACCGCTGGCGGCTCCCCCACGTGGCGCTCCCCGACGCGCACCCGGACGAGCTCGACCTGAGCGTGGAGCTGCTCGGGAAGCGGCTCCGGGCGCCGCTGATGATCGCCGGGATGACGGGCGGCTCGCGGCGGGCGGGGGACGTCAACCGGCGGCTCGCGGAGGTCGCGCAGGAGCTCGGGCTGGCGCTCGGGCTCGGCTCGCAGCGGGCGATGCTGGAGGTGCCGGACCTCGCGGAGACGTTCGCGGTGCGGGACGTGGCCCCCGACATCTTCCTGCTGGGGAACATCGGCGCCGTGCAGCTCAACCTCGGCGTCGGCGTGGACGACTGCCGGCGGCTGGTCGACGCGATCGGGGCGGACGCGCTGGCGGTCCACCTCAACCCGCTGCAGGAGATGGTCCAGCCCGAGGGGGACCGCGACTGGCGCGCGCTCCTGCCGAAGATCGAGGCGCTGTGCGCGGCCCTGGAGGTCCCGGTCCTGGCGAAGGAGACGGGCTGCGGGATCAGCGGCGAGGTGGCGGTGCGGCTGCGGGACGCGGGCGTGGCGGCGATCGACGTCGGCGGCACCGGGGGGACGGCCTGGGGGTACATCGAGGGCTTCCGCGCGGCGTCCCCCGAGCGGCAGCAGATCGGGGCGACGTACCGCGACTGGGGGATCCCCACGGCCGACGCCGTGATCGACTGCCGGGCGGCGCTCGGGGACGACTTCCCCATCGTGGCGACGGGCGGGGTCCGGACGGGGCTCGACGCGGCGCTCGCGATCGCGCTCGGTGCGGACGTCGCGGGGATGGCGCTCCCGTTCTTCCGGGCTGCGGACGAGTCGCTGGAGGCGGCGGTCGCGTTGGGCGCGCGCGTCGTCGAGGAGATCCGGATCGCGACGTTCTGCGCGGGCGCCGAGACCCCCGCCGCGCTCCGGGGGTCGGCCCGCCGCGCCGGCGCCGGCTCCGTCGCCGGTGGCGAGGCGCCCGCCCCGCCCGCCTCGTCCGTCCGGAGCCCCGCGTCCGCGCCCCCCGGCGAGGTGCTCGCGGGCGCCGATCGCCGGACGTCGCGCCTGTCGGGGTTCTACAAGCTCGGCCACGCCCGCCGCCTCGAGGTCCTCCGCGCCGCCGCCGGGCTGGACGCCGACGACGAGGCGATCCGGAAGCTCGCCGCGTCCGAGGACTTCGCCCTCTTCGACGGCTTCATCGAGAACGCCATCGGCGGGTTCGCCCTCCCCCTCGGGCTGGCCGCCAACTTCGTCGTCGACGGCCGCGAGGTCCTCGTCCCGATGGCCGTGGAGGAGACGTCGGTGGTGGCCGCCGCGTCCAACATGGCCCGCCGCGCGCGCGAGACCGGGGGGTTCGTCACGGACGTCGTCGAGGACCTGATGATCGGGCAGATCGAGCTGCGCGACGTCCCCGATCCCGACGCCGCGGCCGCGCGGCTGAGGGCCGCCGAGTCCGTCATCGTGGCCGCCGCCAACGACCTCGACCCCGGCCTCCTCGCCCACGGCGGAGGCGCGCGCGGCGTCGAGGTCCGGCCCTTCCCCGAGGCGAACGTCGTGGTCGTCCACCTCCTCGTCGCCTGCGCCGACGCGATGGGGGCCAACTCGGTCAACACGATGTGCGAGACGGTCTCCGGCGCCCTCGCCCGCATCGCCGAGGGCGAGCCCGGCCTCCGCATCCTGTCGAACCTCGCGGACCGGCGGGTGTTCGCGGCGACCTGCCGGATCCGCCCCGACGACCTCGCCACCGACGACCTCGACGGCCCCGAGGTGGCCCGCCGCATCGTCGCCGCGGCCCGCTTCGCCGAGCTCGACCCCTACCGCGCGGCGACCCACAACAAGGGGATCATGAACGGCGTCGACGCCGTCGTGATCGCGACGGGCAACGACTGGCGCGCGGTCGAGGCGGGGGCCCACGCCTACGCCGCCCGCGACGGCCGCTACCGCCCCCTGTCGTCCTGGCGCATCGACGACCGGGACGGCAGCGACGGCGCGCTGGTGGGCCGCCTCGAGATCCCGCTCCAGGTCGGCGTGGTCGGCGGCGTCACCCGCCTCCACCCGCTCGCCCGCTTCTCCCTCCGCCTGATGGGCGTCACCCGGTCGCAGGAGCTGGCCCGCATCCTCGCCGCCGTCGGCCTCGCCCAGAACCTCGCCGCCCTCCGCGCGCTGGGCACCGAGGGGATCCAGAAGGGGCACATGCGGCTCCACCAGCGGAACCTCGAGCTGGCCAAGAACGGGGACCCCGCCCCGTGATCGCGTCGGCCCCCGGCAAGCTCATGCTGTTCGGGGAGTACGCGGTGCTCGAGGGACACCGCGCGCTCGCGATGTGCCTCGACCGGCGGATCCGCTGCACGGCCACGCGCGGCGGCGACCGGCTCCGGATCGACGCGCCCGGCGTGTTCGACCCCCCCATCGACGTGCCCGCCGCGGCGCTCGCCGAGGCGACGCCCCCCGACGACCGGCTCCGCCTCCTCTGGCCGATCCTCCGGGCCCACCTCGACGGCACCGGCGCGCGCCTGACGTTCGACGCCGGCTTCCCCCCGACGTGGGGGCTGGGATCGTCGTCCGCGTCGACCCTCGCCGCCGCCGCCGCCCTCGCCGGCGCCGCCGATCCCGCCGCCCGCTTCGCCGAGGTCCGGGCCGCCCAGCGCGCGCTTCAGGGGGCGGCCTCCGGCTACGACGTCGCGACGCAGCTCCTCGGCGGCTACGTCGCCTACCGCGACGGCGACCCGGCCGCGATGGAGCGCGTCGAGCCGGGCTGCGTCCTCCGCTGGGTCGTCGCGTACACGGGCGTCAAGGTGAAGACCGGCCCGATGATCGGCCGCGTCCGCGAGCGGTTCCCCCCGGGAGACGCCGTCTACGCCGAGATCGGGGCGCTCGCCGAGCACGGGATCGACCGCCTCGTCGCCGGCGACCGCGTCGCCCTGGGGCGCGCGCTGAACGACGGCCACGACCTCCTCCGCCGCCTCGGCGCCGTCCCCGACGACCTCCACGATCGCGTCGTCTCCCTCCGCCGCAGCACCGACGTCATCGGCGCCCGCATGACCGGCGCGGGCGGCGGCGACTGCGTCCTCGTCCTCGCCGCCAACCCCCTCTTCGCCCGCGTCGTCGCCGAGGAGCACGGGTTCGAAGTCCTCGACCTGCACCCCGAGCCCGAGGGGCTCCGCCTGGAGGCCTAGATGCCATCGATGCACATCACGCACCGGCTCCCGCCGGCCCTCGACGCCGCCGACGCCGCCGCCCCTCGTCGACGTACTGGGAGTACGCCTCCTCGGGTCGTCGACGACGGACGACGCCGATTGCTCGCCGGGATTCCGGTCGAGATGCCCACCGAGGACATCTAGATGGCCGCTGACCGCATGAAGGCCACCGCGAAGGCCTGCTCCAACATCGCGTTCATCAAGTACTGGGGGAAGCTCGACTTCGAGCAGAACGTCCCCCTGAACGACTCGGTCTCGATGACGCTGTCCGAGGCGGTCACGACGACGACCGTCGAGTGGGACCCCGAGCTGACGGACGACGAGCTCTACCTCGACGGCGAGCGCGTCCTCGACCACCGGCTCCTCCGCGTCTCCCGCTACCTCGACCGGATCCGCGACCAGTACTACCGGATGGGGGCGCGGGTGGCGTCGCAGAACAGCTTCCCCGCGGGGACCGGCATCGCCTCGTCGGCGTCGGCGTTCGCGGCGCTGTCGACGGCGGCGCTGGCGGCGTTCGGGGAGGGGATGCCGGACGAGACCGAGATGACGCGGTGGGCGCGGCGGGGGAGCGGGTCGGCGTGCCGCTCGATCCAGGCCGGCTTCGTGCAGTGGACCGGGGGGACGGACGACGCGTCGTCGGTCTCCGAGCAGCTCTGCGGCCCGGAGCACTGGGACCTGCGTGATCTCGTCGTCGTGGTCAGCCGCAAGCCGAAGGTGATCGGGAGCAGCGAGGGGCACCGGATCGCGGTCCGTCACCCGTTCATGGCGGCGCGCCAACGTAACCTCGGCGCGCGTATCCTGTCTCTGAAGGGGGCCTTGGCGGCGCGAGACGTCGAGACGTTCGGCGAGCTCGTGGAGCACGAGGCCATGGAGGTCCAGGCGATCATGATGAGCGGGCGACCGTCGGCGCTGTACCTGCAGCCGGGGACCATCGCGCTCATCCACGCCCTCCGCGCGTGGCGCGAGGACGAGGGGGTCCCCGTCTGGTTCACGCTGGACGCCGGCCCCAACCTGCACGTGCTGTGCGAGGGCGACGTGGCGTGGGAGGTCAAGGAGCGGCTCCGCCGGATCGCGCCGGACGCCGAGATCCTCGAGAACCGCCCCGGACCGGGCGCCCGCACCGTCGGCGAGCACCTCCTGTAGCGATGGCCGCCCCCCGTCCCGACACCCCCCCCGGCCAGCGCCCCGCGGTGGCGACGGCGTGCGGCAAGATCATCCTCCTGGGGGAGCACTCGGTGGTGTACGGGGAGCCCGCGATCGCGGTCCCGCTGAGCGATCTCCGGCTGAGCGTGGTGATCGCCGCGCCGGCGGTGTCGTGGGTCCCGCCGGGCGCGAAGGACAGCGGCCCGATCAAGGCGCCGATGACGTCCGGCGCGTCGACCGACGCGGTCGAGACCCTGGCCATGCCCGCGTTCGGCTCGCCCGAGTTCGACGAGTTCGCGGACGAGGTGATCGCCGACGCGCCGACGCTGGACGAGGACGACATCACCGACCCCGACACGCTCGGCGGCGCGCTGGAGGCGCCGGCCCGCACGCTGGACGGGGGGGAGCGGCCGCCGCTGGCCATCGACGTCGAGCCGGGGGCCCCCGAAGGCGCCGCGTCGGACGTCTCCCGCGCCCTCGGGACGGCCGCCCGCGCCCTCGGCGTGCGGCTCCCGCTGCCGGTCCGGGTGGCGGTCCGCGCGGGCGGTCTCCGCTCCGGGATGGGCACGTCGGCGGCGCTGGGGACGGCGGTCGCCCGCGCGCTGCTCTCCTGGTACGGCGAGACCCCGACGACCGAGCGCGTCTTCGGCGCGGCCGCCGCGGTGGAGCGCATGCTCCACCAGGACCCGTCCGGGATCGACCACACCGTCGCCGTCCACGAGGCCCCGGTCTGGTTCGAGAAGGAGAAGGCGCCGATCCCCCTGGAGGGGCTCCCGCCGCTGCAGATCGTGCTCCTCCCGCGCCGCTCGCCCCGGAGCACGGCGGAGGTCGTGGGCGGCGTGCGCGAGGCCATCGTGGCCGACCCCCACCTCATCCGCGTCATCGCCGAGATGGGCCGCTGGAGCCGCGACGGCCGCGCCGCGTGGCAGGCCGGCGACCTGGAGGGGCTCGCCGAGGCGATGAACCAGCAGCAGCGGAGCCTCGACAAGATCGGCGTGGTCAACGACGACGACCGCGAAGGCGTCGCGGCGGCCCTCGAGGCCGGCGCGCGCGCCGCCAAGATCACCGGCGCCGGCTGGGGCGGCACGCTCCTCGCGCTGGTCGACGGGTCGTCCGCGGCGGCCGTCCAGGAGGCCTGGGGACCGAGCTCGGTCCGCGTCCGCGTCGGCTGAACCGGAGATCCCCCACATTCCTCAGCATTGACAGGGATTTGGGTGTCTGCGACCCTAGTAGGTCGGAGGAGCCTTGCCCGCTGGTTTTCGCTTCACCGTCGCGGCCTCGGTCGCGGCGACCCTGACGCTCGCCCTCGCGCCTGCACACGCGCAGCAGGTCCTGGAGGGGGACTACCTGCGGGTCGCCTACAACGCCGACGGGACGTGGAACGACGGGCTCCAGGGGTTCTGCGCGCGGGACGACGTCAGCGAGCCCTTCGTGGACCTGACCGCCAGCGGCGACCCCTGGCACCACCTCGGCTTCGGGTTCGCGTTCGACACGGCCACGCTCTACGCCCACACCAACAGCTCCGAGGACGTCGGCAACTCGACGTTCTGGACGACGACCACCGACGCGGACCTCTCCACCGGCGACCAGCTCGTCCACTGGTGGAACGTCAGCTCGCTCCTCGTCATCGACGTCAGCAAGCAGGAGACGTGGTCGGTCGACGGGCGGGTCGTCCAGGTCCGCTTCATGGTCGAGAACACGAGCGACGAGTTCGCCGTGTTCGACCTCCGGACGATGTACGCGGCCGACGCCGACATCGTCGTCACCGTCGACGACCTCCTCGCCACGATCAACGACTCCGTCGACGTCGACGGCGACGGCCTCGCGGACTACGCGTACTCGTCCGGCGTCGACTCGGGCTGGACGATGGCGTTCGGGGCGTGCGAGCCGGACCTCGTCGACCTCGGCCACACGAACTTCCAGACGGGCGTCGACGCCGCCTTCTCCGACGAGGACGGCGCGGTCGGCGACATCACGATGCACTGGCGCCACACGGAGCCCGAGATCCCGCCCGGCGCCATCCAGGTGTTCGACCTCCTCGTGGCGTTCGGGGAGGACGTCGCGGAGGCCGAGGCCAACTACCTCGACGGCGTCGCCGACGGCCTCTGCCCCGACTGCGACCTCGACCTCGACCTGTTCGCGGACGTCGACTGCGGCGGCAACGACTGCGACGACGGCGACCCGGACATCCTCCCCGGGGCCCCGGAGGCCTGCGACCTCGTCGACTCCGACTGCGACGGCTCGCTGTCCGACGAGTTCCCCGACGCCGACGTCGACGGCCTCCCGGACTGCGTGGACCCCGACGACGACGACGACGGCGACCCCGATGTCACCGACTGCGACCCGTTCAACCCGTCCGTCTACAACGGCGCCCCCGAGGACTGCGACGCGATCGACAGCGACTGCGACACGTCGCTCGTCGACGAGTTCGACGACACCGACGGCGACGGCGACCCCGACTGCACGGACCCCGACGACGACG
>CAYFOA010000234.1:0-12873 GCA_964344575.1 uncultured Rickettsiales bacterium
GCGGTCGCGTCTTCGTCGTCGCCCGTCGGGCAGGCCACGAGCAGCCAGCACAGCCCCAGGAACCACAAGCGCTTCATCTCAACTCCAGTGCAGGGTGCGGACGGCGATCATCGCCGCCAGCAGGAGGACGTAGGCGCCCAGCATCGCCATCGAGACGCCGCCCTCGTTGAGCTTCCGGCCCTTCGTCGAGGGCTCGGAGACGTACTTCGCCAGCGCGTACACGGGGAGCACGAACGTCCCCGCGAGGCCGACGTACCAGCCCCAGTGCTCGACCGCGATCGTCCGCAGGAGCAGCACCTCGACCGCCGCCTGGCCGACCAGCAGCACCGCGACGATCCCGGCCGCGCCGCGCGGGCCCCAGACCTGGGAGTAGGACTGGATGGTGTCCCGCTCCTCGTCCGGCCCCTTGGTCTTGCGCGTCACCTCGAACGCCGCGCCCGAGAGGAACGACAGCGCCGCCAGCAGCGCGAACCCGCCGACGTCGATGACGCCGCTGCCCATCGTCGCCATCCAGACGAGCGCCATCGGCATGACGACCATGTGGGACAGCGCGTACAGGACCAGCCGCTTCTCCAGCCACTCGCCGACGAAGAACTCCTTCGCCATCAGCGACGACCAGACGATGACGACGAGCCAGCACTGCGTCACCGGGCCGAACGTGAAGTTGTCGAACCAGAGCGAGACGACGAACTGCGCCCCGATCGCGAGCGCGCCCAGGACCTTGAGGTAGCCCAGCGTGACGCGCCCCGACTGGAGCACGCGGTCGGGGTGGTTGTGGAGGTCGAGCTCGTAGTCCTTGTGCTCGTCGAACACCCGGAGCATCAGGAAGAAGCTCCACGCGCCGGCGAAGCCGACGACCTCCTGAACCCCGACCGACAGCCCCCCGTCGCCGGCCACGAACTGCCCGAACAGCAGCGCCGTCGCGTACATGATGAAGAAGAGGACGCCGTGGTCGGGCGGGAACCGCTCCATCATCCAGGCGATCAGGTGCTTGGGGTGCGCTGCTGTGCCGGTCACGGGAAAGGACTACCATCATTCGCTCGCTGTGAACTTCGTCGACCGCATCCTGAGCCATCCTCCCGAGCGCACCGCCCTGGTGTTGCCGACGGCGTGGGACGAGGACCGGGTGACCGAGTCGGTGACGGTGACGTTCGGCGAGCTGGGTGCCCGGATCGGGGCGGTGCAGGGGGCGCTGGCGCGCGAGGGGTTCCGGCGCGGCGATCGGGTCGTCGTCATGTTCGGTGTCGGCCTCGACCTCTACGCGCTGGTGCTCGGGCTGCTCGCCTCGGGCATGGCCGCCGTCCTCATCGACACGGGGATGGGCCCCAAGAAGGTGCTCGCGGCGATGAAGACGTCCGGCGCGAAGGGGATCGTCTCGGTCCATGCGCTGCTGAGGCACCGGTGGTGGGTGCCCACGCTCTGGGGGCTGAAGAAGTACTCGGTGGACTCGTCGGGGCTGTTCCTGCGGCGCGCGGTGCGGCTGCTAGCACCTGGCCCTGGTGATAGCAGGCGGGATTCCGCGGACGTCGACGGGGACGACCACGCCCTGATCACGTTCACGTCGGGCTCCACGGGCCGCCCCAAGGGGGCCGACCGGACGCACACGCTGCTGACCGAGCAGCACCTCGCGCTGGCGGAGCACTTCCCCGCCGATCCCGACGAGATCGACATGCCCTGCTTCCCCGTCGTCACGCTCCACAACCTCTGCTGCGGGATCCCCACGGTGCTCCCCCCGGTGGACTTCCGGGCGGTGTCGGAGGCCCCCGCGCGGGCGGTCTGGTCGTGGGCGACCGAGCACGGGGTGACGCGCATGAGCGGCGCGCCGGCGTACGTCGAGCGGCTGCTGGACGCGCTGGAGGACGGCACCGCGGCGGCTCCCGAGACGCTCCGGGCGGTCGGGGTGGGCGGCGCCCGCGTCTCCCGCGAGCTGTGCGCCCGCGTCGGGATGATGCTCCCCCGAGTCCGCGGCATGGTGCTCTACGGCTCGACCGAGGCGGAGCCCATCGCGAGCGTGGACTTCGACGACGTCCTCGGCGCGGTCGGCGAGGGCGTGCTCGTGGGGACCCCGGCCGACGCAGCGGAGGTGGCGCTCGTCGACCTCCCCGAGCCGGCGCCCGTGGACCTCGGCGACGACTCCATCGCGCCCTACGTCGTCGGCGACCGCGACCCCGGCGAGCTCATCGTCCGCGGCAAGCACGTCAACCGCGGCTACCTGGACGACGTCGAGGCGACCCGGGCGAACAAGCTGTTCGAGCCGGACGGGACGGTGTGGCACCGCACCGGCGACGTCGCCCGCTGGGACCGCCACGGCCGCCTCTGGCTCACGGGCCGGGTCAAGGACCTCGTCCGGGCCGGCGACACCGTCCTCCACCCCTACCCCCTGGAAGAAGCCCTGGACCGACTCCCCTCGGTCGGCCGCGCGTGCCTCCTCCAGCTCGACGCGGCGCCCACGGTCGTCGTCCAGCCCGCGAACGGGACCGACCCCAACGTCGCCCGCGACGCCGCGCGCGAGTTCGTCCGGAAGCGCGAGCTCGACGGCGTCGTGGTGTGGACGGTGGACGCCATCCCCATGGACTCGCGCCACAACTCCAAGATCGACCGCGTCGCCCTGCGGGAGAGGCTGAACGGACGATGAGCGAGCTGACCTCCGAAGTCGCGGACCTGCTCTCCGAGGCGACCCTCCGCTACTCGATGGTGTGGGAGGACGACGAGCTCCTCCGCGAGGGGCTCCGGATCGGGCCGGACGACGACGTCCTCTGCATCTGCTCCGCCGGCGACAACGTCCTCAGCCTCGCGCTCGCGGGCGCGAACACGGTCACCGCCGTCGACATGAACCCAGCCCAGACGGCGCTCCTGGAGCTGAAGCTGGCGGCGGCGCGGAGCGGGTCGTACGAACGCCTCGTCGGCGTGCTCGGGCTGGCCGACGGCGACGGCGACGGCGGCGGCGACCCGGCCGACCACTACCGCGCGCTGCGGGACGATCTGCCCGACGTCGCCGCCGCCTTCTGGGACGACCACCTCGACGTCCTCCGCGGCGGCGTCGTGTTCGCGGGCCGCCTGGAGCGCTACATCCTCGGCTTCGCCCGCGAGCACCTCACCGACCTCTGGCCCGACGGCCTCTTCGACGCCCTCGTCGACTCCCCCACCGTCGACGCCCAGGCTTCCCTCTTCCTCGTCGACGGGCTGACGGACGAGTTCGAGCGCCGCTTCCGGTGGTACTTCGGGCGCGAGCAGATGGCGGCGAACGGGCGCGACCCGGCCCAGTTCCGGCACGTCCGCGACGGCGACGTCGGCGGCTACTTCCTGCAGCGCTTCACGTGGGCGATGACGAACACGAAGCTGTCGGACAACTTCTACGTCCGCGCCTTCCTGTCGGGTTCGTACGGGCCGCTGGAGTCCGGCCCCGCCTACCT
Organism: uncultured Rickettsiales bacterium; assembly: GCA_964344575.1. Taxonomy (GTDB): domain Bacteria; phylum Myxococcota_A; class UBA796; order UBA9615; family UBA9615; genus JAAESI01. The sequence goes on from CAYFOA010000234.1 coordinate 3,414, forward strand.
GCGACCCGCCAACTTCGAGCGGCTGCGCGCCGTCGCCCCGCGCGTGCGCGTCGTCACCGGCCAGATGGAGCAGGCGATCGGCGCGCACGGCCCGTTCAGCAAGGGAGCCTTCAGCGACATGTTCGAGTACATGAGCCCCGAGCTGTACGCGGACGTGCTCGGCGCGCTCGCCGGCGCCTTCCGCCCCGGGGGCCGCCTCGCCTGGTGGTGCCTGCTCGTCCCCCGCCCCCCGATCGGCGACCTCCGCCCCCTCGACGAGCTCAGCGCCGCGCTCCACGGGCGCGACCGCAGCTGGTTCTACCGCTCCTTCCACGTCGCCGAGCGATGACGACGCTCGTCCGCTACCGCTGGCTCGCGCTGGTCGCCCTGCTGCTCGCGACGGCGGCGCTGATGCCGGGGGTGCAGTCGGCGTCCGTCCCCGACAACGCGCTGACGGTGTGGTTCCTGGAGACGGACCCGGCGCTGCAGCAGTACGACGAGTTCCAGGCCCGGTTCGGCAACGACGAGGTCGCGCTGCTGATGGTCGAGCCCGAGGGCGGCGTGCTCTCGAACGAGGGGCTGGACTTGCTGCGGCGGCTCACGGACGAGCTGGAGGCGATCGAGGGGGTCGCGCGGGTCCATTCCATCCTGACGATGCGGGACGCGTGGCGGATCGAGGACGGGGTCCGGTTCGACACCGCGCTGGCGGGCGGGCTGGACCGGATGAAGGACAACCCGCTCTTCGCGGGGCGGCTGATCTCCCCGGACGGGGCGCGCGCGATGCTCCACGTCGAGATGGAGGCGATGGCGGACTTCGACGCCCGCCGCGACGCCATCGTGACCGCGATCCAGGGGGTCCGCGACGGGCTCGGGGACCGCGGCGCCGTCGGCGGGATCGGCGTCATCTACAGCGGACTCAACCTCATCACCCAGCACGACTTCGGGCTCTTCGTAGGGCTCGGCTACCTGCTGATCTTCATCGCGATGGGGTGGCTGTTCCGGTCGTGGCGGCTGGTGGTCGCGGCGATGGGGGTCGTCTCGATCGGCACCATCGTCGCGCTCGGCGTATACGGCTACGCGGGCCACCAGCTGAACATGGTGACGGTCGTCCTCCCGACGCTGATCATCGTCCTCGGCCTGGCCGACGCGGTGCACTTCCCGGCGGCGTTCGTCGAAGAACAGGCGGCCCGCCCCGACGCGCCCCGCGCCGAGGTGGTGGCGGCGGCGCTGCGGCGCATCTTCGTCCCCTGCCTCATCACGACGCTGACGACGATGGCCGGCTTCGGCGCGCTCCTCGGCTCCCCCATGGCCGTCATCCGCCACCTCGGCGGGTTCGCGGCGCTGGGCGTGGGCGCGGCGCTGATCGCGTCGCTCGTCCTGATGGCCCCGGCGCTGATGTCGCTCCCCGCCGGTTGGCGCCTCCCCCGCAACCGCGTCATCCACGGGCAGCTCGACGCGATCGGCGAGGCGCTGCGGGAGCGGCGGCCGCTGCTGATCGGGCTGACGGCGATGCTCCTCGCCCTGTCGGTCGGGGGCGCGACGCTCGTCGTCACCGACACGTACACCATCGGCTACCTCCCCGACGACCACCGCGTCGTGCAGGACCACGAGGCGATCGAGCGGAAGTGGGGGGCCTACTCGGTGCTCGACTTCCTCGTCCGCCCCGCCGACGGGCTCCGCGCGGACTCCCCCGAGGTCCTGGAGGCGACGCGCCGCTTCGAGGAGTCGGCCCGGGGGCTGACCGCGGTCCACGACGGCTACGGGCTCCACACGATCTACCGCCGCATGGCCGACGTCCTCGGGATGACCGGCCCCCTGACCCCCGAGATGGTCGCCCAGCTGCGGCTCCTCCTCGAGATCCAGGGCTTCACCTGGGAGCGCGACGACGAGGACTTCGGCGACAACTTCCTCGCCCCGCTGCAGACGGAGGACGCGAGCCTCGGGCGGGTCACGCTGGTGGGGACGATGATGAGCGCCAAGGAGCTCGAGGGGCTGCTGGCGAAGCTCCAGGGGCTGGCCGACGCGGCGATCGGCGAGCACGGGACGATCGTCCCTGCGGGCTACCCGCCGCTGTACTCGAAGATTGTGGACTACGCGATGAGCAGCCAGATCCGGGGCTTCTTCGGGGCGCTGGTCATCATCTTCACGCTGATGCTGCTGTGGCTCCGGAGCCTCCGGCTGGCGCTCCTGTCGCTGGTCCCGAACGTGTTCCCGGTGCTCGTGATGATGGGGGTGATGGGGGCGCTGGAGATCCACCTCGACATCGCGACGGCGACGGTCGCGGCGATCGTGATCGGCGTCTCGATCGACGACACGGTCCACTTCCTCCTCCACTGGCGCCACGCCGAGCGGCAGGGGATGAGCTGGGAGGACGCGGTCGCGTACACGCACCGCCACGCGGGCGTCCCCGCGGTGGTGACGACGCTGCTGCTGGTGATCGGCTACCCGGTGCTGATGCTCGCGGACGTCAAGACCGTGGTCGCCTTCGGGCTCCTCACGACGGTGGCCGCGGCAGCGGCGCTGTACGCCGATCTCGTCGTGCTCCCGCTGCTGCTGCGGCGGTTCGGCCGGACGGCCCGGGAGGGCTAGGGCGCCGAGTCGTCGTCGTCGCCGGCGGAGTCGTCGTCGTCGTCCGTCGCGTCGTCGTCGTCGCCCGAGTCGTCGTCGTCGTCCCCGCTGTCGTCGTCGTCCCCGCTGTCGTCGTCGTCCCCGACCGGCGGGTCCGCGAGGTAGTCCTCCATCGACACGTCGTCCGCCTGCAGCTCGGGCACGACGTCCACCCCGTTGACCGCGACCATCAGGGTGTAGCCGGCGTCGTCGGGGCACTCGGACCCGCTCCACTGGGACACGCCGACGTGGAACAGCCCGTCGGTCACCGCCGTGACCGACGCCTCGGGGCAGTCGAAGCCGTTCCACACCGGGTAGGTGCAGGTGCGCTCGTCGTCGAGCTGCGTCCAATCCAGCGCCATCCCGTAGAACGAGGTCAGATCGGCGTCCAGCGCGAAGGCCCGGACGTCGGCGCCGTCGGGGTCGTTGTCGGCGGCGATGTGCACGCAGTCCCCGGCGTCGACGGAGACGGTGTACCAGTCCCACCGCTCCTGCTCCCCGGGGACGTCCTCGAAGCAGGTCAGGGTCTCCTCGACGGGCAGCGTCTCCTCCCCCGTGGCGGGGCAGAGCTCCAGCAGGTCCCCGTCGGGCTCGACGTCGTCGTCGTCGAACACGTCGTCGTCGTCGGGGTCGAAGTCGTCGTCGTCGGCCAGGTCGTCGTCGTCGGCCGCCTCGTCGTCGTCGCCGTAGACGCTCAGATCCGGCGGGCAGCCCGCAAGCAGGAGCAGCAGCGCCGCGGCGAGCATCCAGGCGAGAGCGGGTCGGTTCATGTCGTCAGCTTACCGAGCGGCGTAAGATCGTCGGCCCTCATGAGCCGTCACCTCGAGTTCGGACCCGACGAGGTCCTCAGCGCCCACTTCCGCGTCGCCGGGACGAAGCTGCAGGGGCGGCTGCTGGAGCTGTCCAAGGACCACCTCCGCGTCGAGGCGCCGGACGACGTCGACCAGGTGTGGGTCGAGGGGCTGCGCGTCACCGAGCTGCAGCTGCGGTTCGTCGACGAGCCGTTCGCCATCGTCGGTGTGCTCGCGGTCACCGAGGTCCGGATCGAGACGTCCGACGCCATCTCGCTCCGGCTCGAGCCCACCAACCCGGGCGCCCGCGCCGCGCTGTGGCTGGCGCTGGACGACCTCGACCAGGGCGAGTCGTCGATGCTCGCGCTCGACGAGGAGTCGCTCGTCGACCCGCCCCGCATCCCCCAGCGGGGCGTCTACACCGAGCAGGCCCGGCTGGAGCGCCTCGACTACGTCCGCCGCATCACCGGCGCGCCGATGGAGCACGCCGCCCTCACCCGGCTCCGGGCCGAGAAGCTGACCGGGAACATCGAGAACTTCTTCGCCGCGGTGGAGATCCCCGTCGGCCTCGCCGGCCCCCTCTACTTCAAGGGGACCGAGGCGCGGGGGATGCTCTACGCCCCGATGGCGACGACCGAGGGGGCGCTGGTCGCGTCCGCCACCCGCGGCGCGCGGGCCATCTCGACCTCCGGCGGGGTCACCACCCGCGTCGTCCAGCAGCGGATGATGCGGGTGCCGCTCTTCGTGCTGACGGACATGCACGGCGCGCTGCTCTTCACCCACTGGATCCGCGACCACGTCGGCGAGATCCGCGAGCAGACGACCAAGGTCAGCCGCCACGCCAAGCTGCTGTCCGTCGAGCCGCGGCTGATGGGCAACATGGTCCACGTCAGCTTCCTGTACGAGACCGGCGACGCCGCGGGCCAGAACATGACCACCACCTGCACGTGGCGGGCGTGCCAGTGGGTCATGAAGCAGATGGAGTCCTACAACCAGATCCGGTTCGAGAACTTCGTCATCGAGGCCAACATGAGCGGCGACAAGAAGGTCAACTTCGCGTCGCTCATCCAGGGCCGCGGCACGCGGGTGACGGCCGAGGCGCTCATCACGGCCGAGGCCTGCCGCCGCGTGCTGAAGGTCTCCCCCGAGCAGCTCCTGAAGACGAACCAGGGCTTCCTCGCGGGGTCGGTCGGCGTCGGGATGGTCGGCTTCAACATCAACATCGCCAACGTCATCGCCGCGATCTTCACGGCGACCGGCCAGGACATCGCCTGCGTCCACGAGTCGTCGCTCGGCCAGCTCCACCTCATGGCCGCCGACGACGGGATCTACGCCTCGATGGTGCTCCCGTCGCTCATCGTCGGGACCGTCGGGGGCGGCACCGGCTTGCCGCACCAGTGGGAGTTCCTCGAGCTGCTCGGCTGCGCGGGGCCCGGCAAGGCGTCCCGGTTCGCCGAGATCATCGCCGGCTTCTGCCTCGCGCTGGACCTGTCGACGCTGTCGGCGATCGCGTCCGGCCAGTTCGCGACGGCCCACGAGAAGATGGGGCGCAACCGCCCCGTCCGCTTCCTGAAGGCCGAGGAGCTGAACGCCGGCTTCTTCAGCCGGGTGATGGACGAGCCCGTCCGCGCGGCGACCTCGACGACCGCCAAGCTCGGCAGCTCGATCATCACCGAGCTGACCGCCCGCAAGGCGGACAAGCTGATCGGCCACTTCCCCTTCCGCCTCGAGATCGAGGGCCGCCCCGAGCCGCTGGACGTGCTCGTCAAGAGCAAGCCGGTCGACGACGAGGTCCTCGTGATGATCGGCTCGATGGCGTCGATGTGCGGCGCCCGCGTCGGCAGCGCGTTCAACAAGGCGCGCGAGCTCGTCGGCTTCCGCGGGTGCCACACGAAGGAGCTGCAGATCTACGGGCAGACGGACGAGCGGTTCACGCGGCACGTCCCCGGGATCCACGGCCTGCACGCCGACCCCTCGCGGGAGATCTACCTCGTCGTCATGGAGCGGCTGCAGCGCATGGTCCACATGGACAGCGCCGACGACGTCAGCGGCTGGTCGATCGAGGACATCGAGGCGGCGCTCCGCGGCATCGCCGAGGTCCACGCCGTCTGGTACGGCCAGGAGGCGGCGCTCCTGGAGACGGGGTGGCTGCTCGACTACCCCACGACGGCGCGGATGGAGGCGTGCAGCGAGCTGTGGGAGGCGCTCGGCGTGCACGCCTGGGACGAGTTCCCGCAGTGGTTCGGCAAGGACGACCTCAAGCGCCACCGCGCCCTCGTCCAGGGGATCCCGCAGTGGTGGGCGGAGATCGAGCAGATGCCGCGGACGCTGATCCACAACGACTTCAACCCCCGGAACCTCTGCATGCGGCCGGTCGGGGACGGCGAGCTCCGGCTCTGCGTGTACGACTGGGAGCTCGCCACGCTGGGGCTCCCGCAGCACGACGTCGCCGAGTTCCTCGCCTTCGTGCTCAACACCGACGTGGACGAGGCGACGGTCAGCCGGCTCGTCGGGGTCCACCGGCAGGCGCTGGAGCAGGCCGCGGGTGTGTCCATCCCCGAGGACCAGTCGCACCTCGCGTGGCGGCGGTCGCTCCAGGACCTCGTCATCAACCGCGTCCCGATGTACGCGATGGCGCACACGTTCCGGCACTACGGCTTCATGGAGCGGCTGTCGCGGACGCTGCGGCACCTCCTCGCCCTGGAGGTGGGGGACCTGGCCCCGCTCGACGAGGCGTAGGCGGCAGGATCGAGGTCAGCCGAGCTCGGCGGCCAGCGCGTGGAGGTCCCGCCGGGCCGGGGACTGCGGCGCGATCGAGGCCGAGCCGAACCGCTCCGCCGACCGGTCCGCGCGGCGCTGCGCCTCGTCCGCGTCCCCCCGCCGCAGCGCCACCCGCCCCCGGATCGCCTCCATCTCCGCCTCCGAGGTGCGGTCGACCCGCCCCCCGCTCAGCTCCAGCACCTCGTCCAGGGCCGCGTCCGCGCCGTCCAGATCGCCCGCGTGGAGCCGGTACCGGGCGACCTCGTTGAGGAGCTGGGGGACCGTGTAGATCCGGTGGTCCTCGCGCAGGATCGCGAGCGCGTCGTCCAGCTCCGCCTGAGTGTCCTCCCCGAGCCGGAGCCCCGCCAGCGCCGCGATGCCCGCGGCCACCGGGACCAGCGGCCGATCCCCCTGCCGGCGGAGGCCGTCGGCGATCCGGAGGAGGCGCTCGCGCGAGACCCGGAGCGCGTCCGCGTCCAGCCCCTCCAGGCCGTCGATGAGGACGCGGTTCAGCTCGACCGTCAGCTCCTGCCGGCGGTCCCCCATCGCCCGGTGGGCCTGGATGTACTCCTCGTACAGGGTCCGCGCCCGAGCGACGTCGCCGACCACCCAGCACGTCGACGCCAGGTTGCTCCCGACGATCGCCTCCGTCCGCGCCAACCCCGCGTCGCGGTGCAGCTTGCGCGCCTCCTCCAAGAGCACGCGGGCGTCCTCCAGCTGCCCCATGAGGAAGGCGGTCTGGCCGTTGAAGCGGACGATCCGGGCGACCAGCCGGGGGTCCCCGGCGGCGTCGGCGATCGCCCGCGAGCGGCGCCACACCTCCCGCGTCGTCGCCTCGTCCCCGTCGAACGCCGCGGCCGCCCCGCAAGAGACCAGCGCCTGCGCCACGAAGGCGGGGTCGCCGAGCTCCTGCGCCTGCCGCAGCGTCTCCTCGGCCCACTCGGGGAGCTCCGCCGGCGCCATGATCGACAGCGCCTGCCCGACGGTGAGGCGGAGGCGGACGCGGACGTGGGGGGCGAGCGCCGCGGACGCGAGGGCGTCGCGCGCGATCTGCATCGACTCCGACGTCGAGCCGATGACGTCGAGCCCCAGGATCAGCCCCATGGCCAGCGGCCCCTGCTCGGGGCGGCCCGCCGCGGTCGCCCGCGCCAGCGCGATCCGGAGGTTCCCCTGCTCCGCGTGGAGCTCGGCGATCGCGCGCCGCGCGTCGGCCCCCTGGATGCGGTACGCGAACTCCGTGTCGCCGCACAGCGCGAACCACCGGATGTGGCGGTCGATCGCCCCCTGCCACTCCTCGGCGCGGCCCGCCGCGAGCTCCTCCGCCCAGGCGCGGACCATGAGGTAGGGCCCGAACCGCGGCTCGATCGGGTCGGACGCCGGCAGCGTCTGCAGGAGCGACTTGTCGATCAGGTTCTCGATGACGAACAGCGTCCACGGCGCGTCCGGGAACGCCGACAGGTCGAGCACCCGGTCCGCCGCCTCGACCGTGAACCCGCCCCGGAACACCGCCAGCTGGATCAGCGCGGACTGCTCCCACGGCTCGAGGAGGTTCCAGGACCAGCGGAGGGCGCCGTCCAGCGTCGCGTGGCGGCGGGGGAGGCCGCGGCGCCGGCCGCGCAGCCGCTCGGGGTGGCTCTCGACCTCCCGCAGGAGGGTCTCGGGAGGCAGCACGTCGGCCATGCCGGCGGCCATCTCGACGGCGAGGGGGAGCCGGTCCACGCCGTCGAGGAGGCGGTCGAGGACGGAGCGGTCGATGCGGCGCTCCGTCCGGAGCGAGAAGAGCGCCGCGGCGTCGTCGGGGGACAGCGGGGCGAGCCGGACGCGCCGCTCGCCCGCGACGTGCAGCGGCTCCCGGCTGGTGACGACCATCTGCACGCGCGGCGTCCCCGAGCGGAGCGCCTCGGCCACCGCGGCCACCGCCTCGACCGCCTGCTCGGCGTTGTCGAGGAGGAGGACGACGTCCCCCCGGAGGGCGATCGCGCGGGCCAGGGCGGAGGCGTCGTCGGGCACCTCCGCGCGGATCCCGAGGGTGGCCGCGACGACCCGGATGACGCCGGCGACGTCGTCCGCCTCGGCCAGCTCGCAGAACCAGACCTCCCGGTCGTGCTGCTCCGCCAGCGCCCGCCCGACGTGCCGCGCCAGCCGCGTCTTGCCCACCCCGCCGGGGCCGAGCAGCGTCACGATCCGCTCGCCCTCCCGGAGCGAGCCGAGGATCTTCGCCGCCTCGTCGGTCCGGCCGACCATCGCGTCGGGCTCGGGACCGAGGTTGTGGCGGCGGACGTCCAGCGTCGGCGCGAGGGTGGGGGCGAGCTCCGCTCGCTGGGGGACGGTCTCACCGACGAGGTCGCGCAGGCCGGCCCCCTCGGGGCGGAGCGCGCGCAGCCGGTCGGCCAGCTCCCGCGCGCTCCCGAGCCGCTCCCCGGGCTCCCGGACGAGGCACGCCGCCAACGCCGCGTCGAGCCCCGGGCAGTGCCCGCCGACGGCCCGCAGCGCGCCCCTCTCCTCGAGGTGCGACGCGGCGTCCACGACGGCGAACGCGTACTCCTCGCGCGAGTCGAAGTCGAACGCCCGCTCCCCCAGCGCCACCTCGACCAGCGTCACCGCCAGCGCGAACAGGTCCGCCCGCTGCCCCACGGGCTCGCCGCCGAGCTGCTCCGGGGCGATGTAGCCGATGGTCCCCTCGACGTACCCGTCCGACGCCGCCCGCCGCGTCAGCCCGGCCGTCCGGGCGAGCCCGAAGTCCGCCAGCTTCGCCCGCCCCGACCGGTCGAGGAGGATGTTCGACGGCTTGATGTCCTGGTGGACGAGGCCCTGGCGACGTCCCTCGAAGGCGAGGCCGTGGGCGTACTCCAGGGCGTCGCAGAGCTGCAGCCCGAGCTCGACGACGGCGCGGGCCGGGAGCGGCCGCCCGTCGAGGAGGTCGTGCGCGTTGCAGCCGTCCACCCGCTCCATCGCGATGTAGACGTGCCCGTCGACCTCGCCGACGTCGTAGACCTCGACGATGTGGGGGTGGTGCAGGCGGGCGCCGAGGCGGGCCTCGTCGAGGAGCTGCGCGTCCCCCTCGGCGTCTTGCTCGAGGAGGACCTTCAGCGCGACCGGCTTCCGGAACCCGGCGGCGCCGAGGAGCTCGGCCCCGAACACGCGCCCCCACCCGCCGGTCCCGAGGACGGTCTGGAGCTCGTACCGCCCCCAGCGGCGGGGGAGGTCGTCGGCCAGCAGCCGGTGGGGATCTCCGGTCGCCACGGGGCGAGCATAGGGGAGCCTGCCCGCGCTAGCAGTCCGTTGATCTACGCCCGATGGGACGCGAATCGGGGACAGACGGC
>CAYFOA010000235.1:0-12722 GCA_964344575.1 uncultured Rickettsiales bacterium
CCCTTTGTGCCCATCCTCACCGAGGAGGCTTGACTCGAGGTCCCGGTATCTCAGGGCCCTCCAGGCGGTCGACCGCGGGATCGCGGCGATCGAGAAGCTCGCGCTGCTGCTCATGGTGGCGGCGATCGTGCTCCTGCCGCTCGCCCAGATCGTGCTCCGCATGGTCGGTCACGGCGGCTTCCCGTGGGGCCACGAGGTCGTCCGCACGCTGATGCTGTGGCTCGCGTTCGTCGGCGCCTCGCTCGCGACGGCGGAGCGCCGCCACATCACGATCGACCTCGTCGACCGGAGCCTCGCGCCCAAGGCCAAGGCCGGCTTCAACATCGTCGTCCAGACCGTCGCCCTGCTCCTGTGCGGCTACCTCGCGTGGGTGGCCAAGGCGTACATCGAGATCCAGAAGGAGATGGGGGACAGCTCCGCCATCCTCGACATCCCCGTGTGGATGGCGCAGCTGATCATCCCGATCGCGCTGGTGATCATCGCGTGGCGGATGCTCGTCCTCAGCGCCGAGGACGCCCACGGGATCGCCACCGGGGAGCTGGACTACCTCGCCGGGCCGGACACCGAGGGGAGGCTGTACTGATGGAGGCCGCCCTCTCGATGCAGGAGCGGTTCGCCGAGGAGACGAACTGGAAGGCGGTCGTCCCCCAGCTGGCGGGCGTCCTCGCCCTCGGCGCCGTGCTCTGGACCCAGTTCGGGTGGGCGGGCCTGCTGCCTGCCGTCTTCCTGCTCCTCGCCCTCCTCGGCGAGGCGCTCTTCGTGACGCTCGGCGTGGTCGGGCTGCTCGGGTTCGCGACCATCCAGGGCTTCGGGCTGAAGCTCGACGACTACGGCGTCAGCGGCGGGACGCAGGTCATCCTCGAGATGGTCGAGCTGACGAACTCGCCGGTCCTGCTCGCGATCCCGCTCTTCACCCTCGCCGGCGCGATCATGACCTACGGCGGGATCAGCCGGCGCCTCGTCCGCGTGATGCGCGCGGCGATGGGCTGGCTCCCGGGCGGCATCGCGATGTCGACCATCCTCGCGTGCGCCTTCTTCGCCGCGCTGTCGGGCAGCTCCGCGGTCACGATCATCGCGATCGGCGGCATGCTCGCGCCCAGCCTCGAGAAGGACTACGGCAAGCCGTTCTCGCTGGGCCTGCTGACGTCCTGCGGGGCCATCGGCATCCTCGCCCCGCCTTCGCTCCCCCTCATCATCTACGGCGTCTTCGCCGAGGTGGACGTCAACTCCCTCTTCATCGCGGGGATCATCCCGGGCGTCATCACGATCGGCTTCCTCGCGGTCTACAGCGCGCTGAGGGGGTGGAAGCTGCCGCGCCAGGAGTTCAGCTTCGGCGAGCTGGTCGACGCGTCGAAGGAGGGGATCTTCGCCCTGGCCCTCCCGCCGCTGCTGCTGGGCGTCATCTTCACGGGGCTGGTGACCCCCGCCGAGGCCTCGGTGCTGGCGGTCGTCTACGCGCTGCTCGTCGAGTGCGTCGTCCACCGCGAGGTGAAGTGGAAGGCGCTGCCGCAGATCGCGATCGACACGATGATGCTGGTCGGCTCGATCCTCATCATCCTGCTGATGGCGCTGGCGCTGTCGGCCTTCCTCAAGGCCGAGCAGGTGCCGCAGCAGGCGACGACGTTCATCCAGACGTACATCGACACGAAGATCGGCTTCCTCATCGCGCTCAACGTGCTGCTGCTCATCGTCGGCTGCGTGATGGACATCTTCTCCGCGATCGTCGTGATGACGCCGCTGGTGCTCCCGATCGCGACGAGCTTCGGCGTCGACCCCGTCCACCTCGGCGTCATCATGGTCGTCAACCTGGAGCTGGGCTTCGCGACGCCGCCGTTCGGCATCAACCTCTTCATCAGCTCGGCCTTCTTCCGCCGACCGGTGGCGGAGATCTTCAAGGCGACCCTGCCGTTCCTCGGCCTGCTGGTGGTCGCGCTGCTGCTGATCACGTGGTGGGAGCCGCTGTCCTTGTGGCTGGTGGGGCTCTCGGGGCTCTAGCTGATTGACTATTCAGTCAACAGACCTACCCTGCGGGGCATGACCGAGCTGTCCTTCGACGCGTTCTCCGGAACCGACTCCTACATCGCCGACGAGTCCCTCCAGCGGGACGTCAACGCCGCCGTCACCCTGGGCCGCCCGCTGCTCGTGAAGGGGGAGCCCGGGACGGGCAAGACGCTGCTCGCGCACGCCATCTCCGAGGCGCTGGGCATGCCGCTGATCCGGTGGCAGGTGAAGTCGACGACGAAGGCGCAGCAGGGGCTGTACCACTACGACGTCGTGCAGCGGCTGAACGACAGCCGCTTCGGCGGCGGCGACGTCTCCGACATCGCGCACTACATCCGCCTCGGGCCCCTGGGGCAGGCGTTCGACAGCGACGAGCGCGTGGTGCTGCTCATCGACGAGATCGACAAGGCGGACATCGAGTTCCCCAACGACCTGCTCCACGAGCTGGACGTGATGAACTTCCACATCCCCGAGCTGGACCGCCTCGTCGAGGCCAAGGAACGCCCCGTGGTGCTGATCAGCTCCAACGCCGAGAAGGAGCTGCCGGACGCGTTCCTGCGGCGGTGCGTGTTCCACTACATCGCGTTCCCGAGCCGGGACCTGATGCGGCAGATCGTCCGCGTCCACTACCCGGACATCGAGACGGACCTCCTCGAGGCGGCGATCGTCCGCTTCTACGAGCTCCGCGGGATCGACGGCCTCCGCAAGAAGCCGTCGACCTCCGAGCTGATCGACTGGCTCTTCGTCCTCATCCGGGGCGGCGTGCCGGCCGAGGAGATCGCCCGTGCCGTGCCCTTCCTGGGGACGCTCCTGAAGCAGGAGCAGGACCTCGAGGTGGCCAAGCGGCGGGTCGCCTGGGCGTAGGGGCGGCCGCTTGTTCCTCGACTTCCTCTTCGCGCTGCGCCGCCACGGGGTCCCCGTCGGCACGCAGGAGTGGATCGCGCTGCACGAGGCGCTGGCGCAGGGGCTGATCGACGACCAGGACGCGCTGTACGGCCTCGGTCGGGCGATCTGCGTCCACACCGAGGCGCACTTCGACAGCTACGACCAGGCGTTCCTGGAGGTCTTCGAGGGGGTCGAGTTCCCCGAGATCCGGGACGCGCTGATGGAGTGGCTGGAGAACCCCGTCCCCGTCCGCGACATCAGCCCCGAGGCGTTCGAGCGGATGACGGGGATGTCGCTCGAGGAGCTGATCAAGCGGTTCGAGGAGACGCTGGCCGAGCAGAAGGAGCGGCACGACGGCGGCAACCGGTGGGTGGGGACGGGAGGCCGGAGCCCCTTCGGCCACGGCGGCCGCAACCCCGCCGGGATCCGCGTCGGCGGCCCCGGCGGTCAGCGCAGCGCCGTCCAGGTCGCGCAGGAGCGCCGTTACCGCAACTACCGGACCGACGTCACCATCGACGTCCGCCAGTTCAAGGTCGCCCTCCGCGCCCTCCGCCACCTCGGCAAGGAGGGGCCCGAGGAGCTGGCCATCGACCCCACGATCGACCGCACGTGCGACAACGGCGGCGACATCGAGCTCGTCTTCGAGAAGGAGCGGAAGAACACGGTCCGGCTGGCGCTCCTGATGGACGCCGGCGGCTCGATGGACCCCTACGCGAGGCTGGTCGACCGGCTCTTCACGGCGGCGGCGGAGATCGGCCACTGGAAGAGCTTCGACCACTACTTCTTCCACAACTGCCCCTACTCGCGCGTCTACACCTCGATCGAGCGGCTGGAGTCGATGCCGACGGCCGAGGTCTTCCGGAAGCACCCCGAGGACACCAAGGTCGTCTTCGTGGGCGACGCGTGCATGGCCCCGTGGGAGCTGACGGCGGTCGGCGGCGTCCTGTCGTTGTGGGAGAAGAACCAGCGCAGCGGGCTGGATTGGATCAAGCACTTCAGGCACCACTTCAAGGACGTCGTGTGGCTCAACCCGGAGCCCCGGCGCTTCTGGCGGCACGAGACGATCGCAGCGATCGGGCGGGTGATCCCGATGTTTCCGTTGACCCTGGATGGAATGCAGGACGCGGTTCGACACCTCCGAAAGGGGAGCGTACAGTCCGTGCGACGTGGCGCCTGATTGGGGTGTCGTCCAAGGGTAGGACTCCGGTCTTTGGAACCGGCAATGGTGGTTCGAATCCACCCGCCCCAGCCAAAGCTGCTTGACCCCTCCAGACCGGATCTGTAAAAGGCCGCGGGCCCGCGACTTGGTGTCGCGTCCACGTAACTCGCCTCGGAAGAGCGATGCAATACGGTCCGCTGAAGATTCTCGCCGGGAACAGCAACCCGGACTTCGCCGCTCGTCTGTCCGCCTCGTTGGGGGCGGAGCTCGGACGTCGTCGCCTCAAGCGCTTCGCCGACGGCGAGTGCTTCGCCGAGATCCAGGACAACATCCGCGGTCGGGACGTGTTCCTGATCCAGTCGACCTGCGCGCCGGTCAACGAGCACCTGATGGAGCTGCTCGTCCTCATGGACGCGGTGAAGCGCGCGTCGGCGGATCGGGTGACGGTGGTGCTCCCCTACTACGGCTACGCCCGCCAGGACCGCAAGGTCACGCCGCGCACGCCGATCTCGGCGAAGCTGGTGGCCGACCTCATCCAGGTCGCCGGCGCCGACCGCGTGCTCACGCTCGACCTGCACGCGGGTCAGATCCAGGCGTTCTTCGACATCCCCGTGGACAACATGTACGCCAGCCCGGCCCTCATCCCCGAGGTCCGGCGGCTGTGCAAGGGCAAGCCCTCGGTGGTGGTCTCGCCGGACGCCGGCGGGGTCCAGCGCGCCCGCGCGTACGGCAAGCTGATCGACGCGCCCCTGGCGATGATCGACAAACGCCGGGACCGCCCCAACGAGGTCGCGGAGATGAACATCATCGGTGACGTCGAGGGCCGCTACGCGGTCATCATCGACGACATGGTGGACACCGCCGGCACGCTGACCAAGGCGGCCGAGGCGGTCGTCGAGGCGGGCGCCATCGGCGTGTCCGCGGTATGCACCCACCCCGTCCTGTCCGGTCCCGCGGTGGACCGCATCACCGGCTCGGTCCTCGATCGGGTCATCGTCAGCGACAGCATCCCGCTGCGGGAGAACGCCCGCGGTTGCAAGAAGATCCAGGTGGTCTCCGTCGGTCCCCTCTTGGGGGAGGCCGTGCGGCGGATCCACACCGGCGACTCGGTCAGCAGTCTCTTCGAGCCGCCGGAGGGTTAGTTGGAGGTATCCATGGAGACTCAGACCATTCAGGCCTCGGCTCGCACGGAGCACGGCAAGGGCGTCGCGCGGAAGCTGCGTCGCTCCGGCCGGATCCCGGCGGTGGCGTACGGCGCGGGCGGGGAGGCGACGTCGCTGTCGCTGAACCCGGCCGAGCTGCACCAGCTCCGCAAGAGCCGGCTCGGTTGGAACATGCCCGTCACGATCGAGGTCGACGGCGGCGAGACCATCGCGCTGGCGTTGCTGCGCGACGTCCAGAAGCACCCGATCAGCCGCCAGCTGCTCCACGCGGACTTCCTCCGCGTCGCGGACGGCGAGACGGTCACGGTGCGCGTGCCGATCCGCCTCGAAGGCAAGGCGGCGGGCTCGGAGCTGGGCGGCCGGATCGCCCAGCCGCGTCGGTTCATCACGCTGGTGTGCCAGCCCGCGTTGATCCCCGAGGCGGTCGTGATCGACATCACACCGCTGGAGATCAACGACAAGGTCACGCTGAGCGAGCTGCCGGTCCCGGACGGGTGCACCACGGTGTACACGACGGACGTAACGGTGGTCGCGTGCGTGGGCCGTCGCGGTGGCCTCCTCGACGAGGATGAGCTCGACGAGGATGCCGAGGGCGCCGAGGGCGCCGAGGAAGGCGCCGAGGACGGCGACGCGGAGGCTGCGGCCGAGGAGTGATGTGAAGCTGGTCGTCGGTCTCGGCAACCCCGGGACGCGCTACGAGCGCACGCGCCACAACGTCGGCTTCGACGTGGTCCACCGCCTGGCGGACCGTCACGGAGTCGACGTCAAGGACAAGCGCTTCAAGGCACGCCTGGGGAAGGGCCACATCGCCGGAGAGTCCACCCTCCTCGCCTGCCCCCAGACCTGGATGAACCTGGTGGGCGACTCGGTGGGGCCGATGGTCGGCTTCTACAAGCTGGCCCACGAGGACGTCGTCGTCATCCACGACGACCTGGACCTGCCCTTCGGGGTGGTGAAGGTCAAGGACGGCGGCGGACACGGCGGCCACAACGGGCTTCGGGACCTCGTCAAGAAGATGGGGGGTCCCGACTTCAGTCGAGTCCGGGTCGGCGTGGGCCGTCCCGACGGGCCGATGGACCCTGCGGACTGGGTCCTGGCGCGGTGGACTCCAGATCAGTCCGCGTCGGTGCCCGCGATTGTGGATGCGGCCGCCGACTGTGTGGAGTCCGTCCTGAAGGACGGGGTCCGAGAAGCCATGAATCGCCACAACGGGGCAGGTCCCGTCGGTGGCAGTTGAGGAGAAGGCATGTACGCCAGGGAGTACGAACTCACCTACATCGTGCGACCGGACGTCGATGAAGACGGCGTGTCCGCGGTTCAGGAGAAGGCCACTTCGGTCATCTCGGACCAGGGCGGCACGCTGCTGCACGTCGACGACTGGGGCGTCCGCAAGCTCGCCTACGAGATCGAGAAGTACAGCAAGGGCAACTACGTCCTCGTGAAGTTCTTGAGCGAGCCGAGCGCGATCGCCGAGCTGGAGCGGACGCTCCGGATCGACGACCGGGTCATCCGCTTCCTCACGGTCAAGATCGAGGACCGTGTGGACGTCGAGGCCCGCGTGGCGGAGGAGCAGACGCGTCAGGCGGCGCTGGCCAGCCAGGCGGCCACGGAGGCCGCGGCCGACGCCGACATTGCGTCCGCGTGAGCCGGTAGGCCCCGAGGCGCTGCCTCCGCCGGCCCCCCCGTGGCTCCGCGCCGCGGTCGGAGGGGTCCTGGCGGCGGCGCTGTTCGAGGCCCCGGCCCCGCTGGGGCTCCTGGCTCCGGTGCCGCTCCTCATCGCGGGGCGGCGGCACGGGGTCGCGACGGCGGTCCGGGCGTCGGTGATCGGCGTCCTGGTCGCCCCGGTGTTCGCCACCCTGCTCTCCCTCGCGGGGGAGGGAGGGGGCGCCATCGGAGCAGGATTGGGGTTCGCGTTCGCGGTAGCGGCGCCGGCGTTGTTGCTGGACCGGTGCCTCGCGTGGACCGGAGACGCGAGCCGGGCGATCGAGATCGCCGCGGCGAGCTACCTGGGCGTCGGGTTCGCGGTCCTCGGGATCGCGGGGGCGGCGGCCGAAGGAGGTGCGGTAGGGATCGTCGAGCAAGGAGTGGACGAGTCGCTGGAGGCGTACGCCGCCTCCCTCCAGGAGCAGGCCGAAGCGAGGCCCGAGCTCCGCGGTCGGGTCGACTCGTTCGCGCCGCAGCGGGCGGTGTTCCGGACGACGTTGGTCCGGCTCTTCCCCGCGGCGGCGGCGGCCCTCGTGGCGGTCGCCTTCTGGCTCAACGTGATGTACGCGCGGTGGTTTGTTGGAGGTGAGACGGAAGAGGACGATCTGACCCGGTGGCGGCTGCCGGGGCTCGTGATGCCGCTGACGATGGCGGTGATGACGGTCTCGGTGCTCCAGTCCGGCCTCCTCGGGGACCTGGTGCCCCGGATCGACGCGGTCTTCTGGCCGGCGATGGGAGGCCTGCTGCTCCTCGGCGTGCTCTACACGCTGCAGGGGATCGCGGTCGTGAACTGGTGGTTCGTCCGCCTGCGAATGAGTCCCTTCCTGCGGATCGCAGGGGTCGCGGCGCAGGTCATGGTTTTTTTCTCCGCGGCGGTGATGTTCACCGCGGTGGGACTGACAGATGCCTGGTTCGACCTGCGGAAGCTGGACGACGAGGCGGGAGAAGAGAGATGAAGGTCATCCTTCGAGAAGAGGTCGACGCCCTCGGCAACGCGGGCGACGTGGTGACGGTCAAGGACGGCTACGCGCGCAACTACCTGCTGCCGCGCAGCCTCGCCATCCGCGCCGACGAGCGAAACGTGAAGCAGCTCGAGCACGTCAAGCGGGCGATGCTCGCCCGGCGAACGCGCCTCGAGGAGGCGGCCAAGGGTCGCTCCCAGGAGCTCGAGAACCTGGGGCGCGTGGTGTTCGTGCGGTCCTGCTCCGGCGAGCGGAAGCTGTTCGGGTCGGTGACGACGCGGGACATCGCGGCGGCGCTGCTCGAGCAGGGGGTCGAGATCGACCGCCGCCGGGTGGTGCTCCACGAGCCGCTGAAGACGCTCGGCGACTTCGACGTCACGATCAAGCTCGGCCAGGGCATCACGGCCGGGATCAAGGTCAGCGTCGAGCCGGACGAGGCGAGCGCCGAGCTCATCGCGGCGGCCGCCGCCGAGGCCGAGGCCGCCGCCGAGGCCGAGGGCGACGCGCCGGCTCCCGAAGCCGACGCCGAGTAGCTCGAAAAGCAGCCCAATTCGCTCGCCGCGCGGGGCATGATCGTCCCGCGCGGTGGCCCCCCGCGCGCGTGCCTCCGGAGACGCCGTGTTCGTAGACTCAGGATCGTCTGCTGCGCCGCAGCGGAAGAACCCGCAGGATCTGAGCGCCGAGCGGGCGGTCCTCGGCGCGGTCCTGATCAGCCCCGACAGCCTCGACCGCTGCATGGAGCTCGGTCTGCGGGCGGGGGACTTCTCCCAGCCCGCCAACCAACTGATCTTCGAGACGTTCGTGGAGCTGTCCCGCAAGGGCAGCGCGATCGACGTGGTCACGGTGTCGGGCCGGCTCGAGGAGCAGGGCAAGCTCGACAACGTCGGCGGCTACGTCTACCTCAGCGGCCTCCCCAACGCGGTCCCCAGCGTCGCCAACATCGAGGAGTACGTCGCCCGGGTCCGCGAGAAGCGGGTCCTGCGCGACCTCCTCGACACCGCGGGGACGCTGAGCGACGCGATCTACAAGGGCGAGGTCGGCGCCGAGGAGGGGCTCGAGCGGGCCGAGTCGCGGCTCCAGGAGCTCCGGGACGGGCGCGACAGCACGCAGATGGCGAAGCTGATCGACGTCGCCGAGGCGGTGTACGAGCAGCTCCGGATCCGGGCGGAGTCGCCCACCGACGTCACCGGCATCCCGACCGGGTTCCGGGACCTCGACACGATCCTCGCCGGCCTCCAGAACAGCGACCTGATCATCATCGCGGCCCGCCCGGCCATGGGGAAGACGGCGTTCTCGCTGAACATCCTGGCGCACGCGGCGCTCCGCGAGGGGGCCTCGGTGGCGTTCTTCTCGCTGGAGATGAGCCGGGAGCAGATCGCGAGCCGGCTGCTGACGGCGGAGGCTCGGATCAACGGCACCCGGGTGCGGACGGGCAAGCTCCGCAACGACGACTGGGGGCCGATGCTCGAGGCGATCGAGCGCATGACCGGCGCGAAGGTGTACATCGACGACAAGCCGGGCGTGACGGTCGCCGAGGTGCGGGCGAAGTGCCGCCGGCGGCTGGGGAGCAAGGAGGGGCTCGACCTCATCGTCGTCGACTACCTGCAGCTCATGCGCGGCGACGGGACCGAGCACTCGCGGGAGCAGGAGATCTCCTCGATCAGCCGCGGGCTGAAGGGGATCGCGAAGGAGTTCAACGTGCCCGTGATCGCGCTGTCGCAGCTCAACCGCGGAGTCGAGCAGCGGGCGGACAAGCGGCCGCTGATGAGCGACCTCCGCGAGTCCGGCGCCATCGAGCAGGACGCGGACGTGATCATGTTCCTGTACCGCGACGAGGTGTACAACAAGTCGCCGGACAACCAGGGGTTGGCCGAGGTCCTGGTGCGGAAGCAGCGCAACGGCTCGATCGGCGACGTCAACCTGTACTTCCGCGGCGAGTTCACGAGGTTCGAGAACTACGAGAAGGGGTACCGGTAGTGCGGCGGTGGGCCGCGGCGGTGGGGGTGCTGCTGGCGGTCACGGGGACGGCCTACGCGGACGAGCCGAGCACGCCGGACTGGGTCCCCGACGACGGCGAGCGGACGGCAGAGACTCGCACGCCTCCCAGCTTCACGGGCATGGAGTACGGGTTCCCGATCCGGCTGCACCTGGCCCGCGGCGGGTTCGTGGACGGCTCGCTGGGGGGCGTCAACGCCGCGTCCGGCGAGCTGCTCCTGATCCTCCCGCGCCATCGCTTCCGCATCGAGCTGACCCTCGTCGACGCCGTCACGCCACTCCGCCCCCCGCCCGCCGCGGGCACCCCCGAGGCGGCCGTCCCGGCGCCGGAGATGCTGCTGGAGGAGCACCACGAGTTCCGCCTGCTCCCCACGTGGCGGTCGGGGCTGGGGTTGGGGCTGTCGTTCGTCCTCCCCGGGGCGGGGCAGTGGATCCAGCGCGAGCGCCCGGAGCTCGGGTTCCTTTTCCTCGGGGGGGCGGCGTTCTTCGTGGGGACCGGACTGCTGGCGCTCTACGCGCCTTCCCAGTACGGCCAGACGGGCCGTCGGATCGTCGGCGGGATCATGTTCGGGCTGGCCGGGACGGTCGCCGTCGGCGCCGGAGTCCACGCTTGGGAGGCCGGCAAGGAGCGCGTCGAGGTGCGGGTCAAGGGGGCGCGGGTTCGCCGACCCTGACCGACGCACATTGACAGCGTTGGCGCCGAATCGGTAGAAATCTCGCCGGACTGGTGCGGGGACCACGCCCCTGTCCGGAAGGATCTCCGATGGCCTCGAAGAAGCGCTCGTCCAACAAGGAAGCTGCCGCCCCCGAGTTCTCGCTCGACCCGTTGCGGGAGAAGCTCGACAAGTGTCAGCAGCTCGCGGGCTGGGTGGAAGCGGCGCACGAGCACCGGGAGGAGTTCCCTCCCGAGGTCGTGCACACCGTCATCGGCGACTACCTGACGCAGTACGCGGGCATGGTTCCGGAGCTGGAGCAGCTGTCCGACGAGGCGGCCGCCGAGCGGGCGAAGCAGGCCGATCGTGCCGCCGAGCTGGAGTCCGCGAAGGAGTCGATCGAGGCCCAGATCGACGAGTTCAAGCTCCGCCACGTCATCGGTGAGCTGACGAAGGACGACTTCGAGGCGAAGGAGAAGGAGGCCCGGGGCTCGTTCGACGAGAAGGCGCTGGAGGCGACCCAGACGGCCACGAAGGAGATCGACGATCTGCTCAGCGCGATCGGCGACGTCCAGGGGCGGATCCAGGCGATTCCGGACCCGAATGCGGATCCCCCGGCGGCCGAGGAGATCCCCCCGCCGGCGGACGCCCCGCCCGTGGAGGAGGCGCCCCCGCCGCCGCCCGCCCCGGCGGCCGACGAGCTCGGCGAGGCGGCCTACAACGCCGGCGGCGAAGTGCAGGACGAGTGGGACGTCGAGCCCCCCCCGAGCGAGGACGCGCCTGCGGCCGCGGACGACGGCTGGAACGGCGGCGGCGAGCCTGCGGCGGCCGACGAGCCGTCCCCCGAGACGGCGACGGCCGGCGGCGAGGGCGAGGATCTGATGGCCACGGGCGTGATCCAGGCCCAGCCCGGGATCGCCGAGAGCGGTGGCCCCGGAGCGGCGCCCCCGGTCCACAGCACCTCCGAGTTCACCGGCGGCGACGCCGCGCCCCCGCCCGGCGAGGGGCCGCGCCTGGCCGTGACCCCGCCCGACGGCGAGCAGGTCATCTACCCATTCAGCGGGGACGTGATGAGCCTGGGCCGCGGCCGGAACAACGACATCCAGATCAAGAACGACGGGAAGATCTCCCGCTACCACTGCCGCATCTTCCGCCGGGGCGACGAGTTCATCGTCGAGGACAACAAGTCCAGCAACGGCACGCTGGTGGACGGCAAGCTGGTGACCCGCCAGCGCCTCGAAGGCGGCGAGGTCGTCCAGCTCGGCGAGACGCGCGTCCAGTTCTTCGCCTCGTAGCGGCGGCGTACACTGAGGGCCGTGTCCCTGGCCCCCCTCCGACTCGATGATCGCCAGCGCGCGACGTTGCTCGCGCTCGCGCGGAGCTCGCTGCGCCGCCACCTCGGCGACGCGGCAGCGCCGGTACCCGATCTGAGCGACCCGGAGCTGCGCCGGCAGGCGGGCGCGTTCGTCACGCTGCGGACCGCCGCCGGCGACCTTCGAGGGTGCATCGGCCGAACCGACGCGACGGCGCCGCTCGCGGACGTCGTGGAGCGGATGGCGATCGCGGCGGGGACGCGCGATCCCCGGTTCCCGGCGGTCCGCCTCGGGGAGGTCGACGAGTTGATCTTCGAGGTGTCGGTGCTCGGTCCGCCCGTGCCGTGCCGCCCCGACGAGATCGAGATCGGCCGCGACGGGCTGGTCGTGGCGCGCGGCGGGCGGCGGGGCCTGCTCCTGCCCCAGGTGGCCTCGGAGCGGGGCTGGGATCGGGAGACCTTCCTGGATGCGACCTGCCACAAGGCCGGGCTCCCCGAGGACGCGTGGCGCCGCGGCGCGGACGTGTTCCGGTTCGAAGCGACGCACTTCGAGGAAGGGGAGAGCGAGGCATGAGCGACGCGGCGGTGGTGGCGGACCGGTCGGACGCCCGCGCGGGCCGGACGTGTGCGGTGCTGGAGGCGGCGGGATGGCGCGTCAAGCGGGTGGCCCCGGAGCTCGCCGCGCTGCTCGGCGCCGTCGAGGAGGCGGCCGCCGCGCTGGCCGTGGTGGCGGCGGAGGCGGACGACGGGGCGCTCGTGGGGGAGACCCTGGCGGCGCTCGGAGGCATGACCGCGGTGTTCGCGGTGGGGCCGGCGGACGAGGCGACGAGCGCAGGGTGGTGGCGGGCCGGTCTGCGGGAGCACCTGGGCGGGGACGGCGCCGTCGGC
>CAYFOA010000236.1:0-12704 GCA_964344575.1 uncultured Rickettsiales bacterium
CGTCGGCGTCGGCGTCGAGCTCGTCGTCGCCGACCGCGCCGTCGCAGTCGTTGTCCTGTCCGTCGCAGGCCTCCGGGTTGCCGTCGAAGTTGGCGTCGTCGTCGTCGTCGCAGTCGCCGTCGCAGGGGGTCTGCCCGTCGGCGTCGGCGTCGAGCTCGTCGTCGCCGACCGCGCCGTCGCAGTCGTTGTCCTGTCCGTCGCAGGCCTCCGGGTTGCCGTCGAAGTTGGCGTCGTCGTCGTCGTCGCAGTCGCCGTCGCAGGGGGTCTGCCCGTCGGCGTCGGCGTCGAGCTCGTCGTCGCCGACCGCGCCGTCGCAGTCGTTGTCGGCGCCGTCGCAGACCTCGACGTTGCCGTCGAAGTTGTCCTGGTCGGCGTCGTCGCAGTCCCCGTCGCACTCCGTCTGCCCGTCGGCGTCGTTGTCGACCTCGTCGCCGCCGAGGGCTCCGTCGCAGTCGTTGTCGAGGCCGTCGCAGACCTCCGGGTTGCCGGGGAAACGATCCGCGTCGCCGTCGTCGCAGTCGCCGTCGCAGGCCGCCAGCCCGTCGCCGTCGCCGTCGGTCTCCTCGTCGTCGGCGGTGCCGTCGCAGTCGTTGTCCAGGCCGTCGCACAGCTCGTCGTTGCCGGGGAAGTTGGCGGGGTCCGTGTCGTCGCAGTCCCCGCCGGTGGCGACGTAGCCCTCCGGTGCCGCGCAGTCGTCCACCGCCGCGTCCGAGAAGCCGACCCCGTCGCTGTCGGTGTCCGCGTACCAGGTCTCCGCGTCGACGGCGTCGGCCCCGTCGACGACGCCGTCGCAGTCGTTGTCGATGCCGTCGCAGACCTCCGTGGCTGCCGGGGAGACGGCGGGGTCGGCGTCGTCGCAGTCCTCGGAGACGCCGTACCGGTCGCCGTCCTCGTCGGCCTCCTGGGGGCACGCGGTCATCGACAGCAGGATGGCGAGGCAGGCCAGGGAGCGGATGGGCAGGGGGTGGTGCATGGAGTCTCCGGTTCGCGCCGCGCCGGCGGGGAGAGAAGCCTACCTCTTGCGCGGGGTGTGCCTCCTCGGGGTGGAGGGGCGCGTCAGCGGAGGCGCAGGTGGAAGCTCTTCGGCCGTGTCAGGTGCTCGTAGCCGACGCGGGACAGGGTGCAGCCGCGTCCCGAGTCCTTCACCCCGACCCAGGCGAGCTGGGGGTCGAGGTAGTCGCACCGGTTCATGAACACCGTCCCCGTCTCGAGCCGGTCCCCGATCGCCAGCGCGGCGTCTGCGTCCTGCGTCCAGACCGAGGCGGTGAGGCCGTAGCGGGAGTCGTTCATCAGCGCGATCGCCTGCTCGTCGTCGTCCACCGGCATGACGCCGACGACGGGGCCGAAGGTCTCCTCGGCCATCACGTCCATCGAGTGGTCGACGCCCACGAGGAGCTGGGGGGCGCAGTAGGCGGAGCCGGGGAGGGCGCGGGCGAAGGGGGAGTCGTCGACGAGGGGGCGGGCCCCGGCGGCGACCGCCGCGGCGACATCGGCGCGGACGCTCTCGGCGCTGGAGACGCGGACCATCGGACCGAGGTTCGTGGCGGGGTCCATGGGATCGCCGAGGCGGTAGGCGGACATCGTCTCGGCGGCGTGCCCGACGAACGCGTCGAACCGCGACCGGTGGACGTAGATCCGCTCGACGCCGCAGCAGCTCTGGCCGCTGTTGAAGCAGGCGCCGTCGACGAGGTTCTCGGCCGCGTGGCGCGGGTCCGCGTCGGCGCGCACGTACGCGGGGTCCTTGCCCCCGAGCTCGAGGCCCAGGCCGACGAAGCGCGAGGCGGCGGCGCGGGTGACGGCGTGGCCGCCGGCGACCGCGCCGGTGAAGGCGACGTAGCCGACGCGCGGGTCGGAGACCAAGGTCGCCACCTGGTCGTGCGTGGCGTGGACGTGGGCGAACACGCCGTCGGGGAGCCCGGCGGCGGCGGCGGCCTCGCTGAGGCGCTCGGAGACCAGCGGCGTCTGGCCGGAGTGCTTGAGGACGACGGTGTTGCCGGCCGCCATCGCGGGGACGATCGAGTTGACGGCGCACAGCCAGGGGTAGTTCCACGGCGCCAGCGTCAGGACGACGCCGAGGGGCTCGCGGCGGACGAACCGCTCGAACCCGTCGATGGTTGCGGGCCGGACGTCGGCGAGGGCCTCGGGGGCGAGGTCGAGCATCTGGGTGGCGCGGTCCGCGAACCCGCCGATCTCGCCGGGGCACTGCCCGACGGGGCGGCCGATCTGGAGCGCGATCTCGCGGGCCAGCTCGTCGGCGCAGTCGACGACGTACGCGACCATCGCGCGCAACGCCGCGACCCGGTCGTCGACGGGCACGGACCGCCAGGCGCGCTGGGCGGCGTGGGCGCGGGCGAGGACGTCGTCGATCCCCGCGTCGGAGTGGTAGGCCCGGGTGAGCAGCGTCGAGCCGTCGCCCGGGGAGATCACCGTGAAGGAGGTGCTAATGCTCAATGCTCCGTTCCAGACACCATCAAAAGGTCAGTGATTCAGAGGGGTTCTGGACCGCTAATTCGCAATCCGCCGTTCCAGACACCGGCTCCCGGCTCAGATGATCTCGAAGTAGCGCTTCAGCTCCCAGTCCGTGATCGCCTTCCGGAACTCGCGCTCCTCCCAGTGGCGGGTGGCGGCGTAGTGGTCGACGAAGGCGTCTCCGAAGAGGTCGCGCGCGGCTTCGCTGGCCTTCAGCGCATCCGCCGCTTCCCACAGCGTCGCGGGGAGCTTCAGGGACGGGTCGATCTCCTGGTCGTAGGCGTTGCCCACGATGCCCTCGCCCAGCTCCAGCTCGTTCTCGATCCCGTAGAGGCCCGACCCCAGCACCGCCGCCAGCCCGAGGTACGGGTTCGCGTCCGCGGGGCCGACGCGGTACTCGACGCGCTGGCTCTTGGGCGAGCCGCCGATGACGCGCAGCGCCGTCGTCCGGTTCTCCACGCCCCACGTCGCGTTCGTCGGCGCCCACGCGCCGGGCACCAGCCGGCTGAAGCTGTTGATCGTCGGCGCGACGAGGCACAGCACCTGCGGCATCAGCGCCTGGCAGCCCGCCACGAAGTGCCGCATCGTCTTGCTCATCGTGTGCTCGGCCCCCTCGTCGTAGAACGCCGAGGTCCCGTCGTCCCGCTTCAGCGAGACGTGCAGGTGGCCGCTCTGCCCCGGCCAGTCCGGGGACCACTTCGCCATGAACGTCGCCATCAGCTCGTGCCGCTGGCAGACGACCTTCGTGAACGTCTTGAAGAGCGCCGCCTTGTCCGCCGCGCTGAGGATCTCGTCGTGCGCGATCGCCGCCTCGAGCACCCCCGGCCCCGTCTCCTCGTGGATCCCCTCGATGGGGAAGTCCATCTCCTCGCCGAGCGAGAAGAGCGCCTCGTACAGGTCCGACCAGACCGAGTTCCGGATCACCGAGTAGCCGAACGTCCCCGGCGCAATCGGCTTGAGGTCGCGGTACCCCTTCTCCCGGATCGAGTCGGGCGTCTCGTCGAAGACGAAGAACTCGTACTCCGCCGCCGCCGACGCCTCCAGCCCCAGCTTCGCCGCCCGCGCCACCAGCCGCCGCAGCAGCCCCCGCGGGCACAGCGCCTCGGCGTCCCCGGCGAACTCGCCGAGGAAGAAGACGGTGTCCTCGAACGGCAGCTCGCGGCACGTCTCCGGGAGCAGCCGCACGGGCGCGTCGGGGTAGCCCGTGTGCCAGCCGGTGAAGGTGACGTTGTCGTAGCACTCGTCGTCGGCGTCCCATCCCAGGACCACGTCGCAGAAGCCGAACCCGCCCTTGAGCGCCGAGGCGAACTTCTTCGCCGACATGTACTTGCCGCGCAGGATCCCGTCGACGTCGAACACGCCGACCTTCACGTGGCTCAGCCGGCGCTGCTCGATGAGCAGCAGGGCGTCTTCGGGCGTGCGGACGTCGCGGGCTTCCATGGGCTCCTCCGGGGTGGGGGGAGCGATCTACCACGCGTCGCCCCCCCCGAGTTGCGCCGCCGGGCGGCCTGAAGGACAATCTCCGCCCTTGCGCTCCGCGCGTGAGGGGGATGTTCCACATAGGTGCCTCGAAATGGAGGGGGTTCCGTGAGTCGTGAGTACCTCGGCCGGGGGTGGTCGTTTCCTGTCGGTCCGCGTGAAGACGGGGCCGGCGTGGGCCTTTCCGAGCACGAGCGGAACATCGAGGAGTGCATCCACATCATCCTCAACACGCAGCCCGGGGAGCGGCAGATGCTCCCCGAGTTCGGCTGCCCCCTGCAGGACCTGATCTTCTCCACCAACTCCGCCGGCACCCGGCATCAGGCCGAGAGCATGGTCCGCTCGGCCCTCGCCACGTGGGAGCCGCGCATCGACGTCGGCGAGGTTCGCGCCACCCCGGATCCGGAGAACCCCAACCAGATCCGGATCGCCATCGCCTACACCGTGAGGCGGAGCAACAACCACCAGAACCTCGTCCACCTCGTCCAACTCCAGGAGTTCATCGGTGCCGATTGAAGCTCCCAACCTCGACGACCTGACGTACGCCGAGATCGTCGAGCGTGCCAAGCAGCTCATCCCCGTCTACTGCCCCGAGTGGACGAACTTCAACGACAGCGATCCGGGCATCACGCTGGTCCAGCTCTTCGCGTGGATGACCGAGATGGTCATCTACCGGCTGAACCGTGTTCCGGACGCGACGTACATCCACTTCCTCAACTTCATCGGGGAGCGCCAGGGGTCCGCGCTGCCGGCGACCACGCTCGTCGCCTTCCAGAAGATCAACGACGCCACCGGCGCCGTCCGCGTCCCCAAGCTGACCGAGGTCGCCACCGAGCAGACCGAGGACGTCGACGAGCTCCGCTTCATCAGCGTCCGCGACCTGACCGTCTGCAACCCGCGCCTCGAGCGGATCATCGGCCTCAAGATCGAGGGCGAGTCGGACGCCACCCGCGAGGTCCTCGCGATCGAGCGGATCATCGACGACGACCCCGAGGAGCCCCCCGTCTACGAGCTCGGCGAGGCCGCCGGCGAGACCGCGGGCCTCCCCCTGCTGGAGCCCGATCCCGATCGGAACAACCTCCAGGCCAACATCTACGACCAGTACCTCTACCTCGGCCACAACCTCCTCGAGCGGCTCCACACCGACGAGGAGGTGACGCTCCACGTCGAGCTCAAGGGGAACGAGCAGGGGAAGCTGTTCGACCTCCAGAAGTTCTTCCGCTGGGAGCACCGGGTCGGGGAGGAGTGGGTCGCCTGGCCGGACGCGCGCAACCTCGTCGCCGCGGGGCTGGAGCCGCAGAACCCCATCGGCGAGTGGTCCGAGGAGGAGCGCGACCTCGTCAGCGACGGCGGCCGCAACCTCGCCCGCTTCTGGGTGCGCGGCGCGCTCGACTTCGAGAAGTACTACCTCGAGCTGATCCGCGAGCACCCCAAGGGCCGCTTCCGCCCCCGCCGCGGCGACAGCCACCCGATGGAGCTGCTCGTCTCCAAGACCGGCGACAACACGCTCGAGTTCCGCTTCAGCGAGCCCATCCGGCCCGGCAACAAGGAGGCGTTCATCATCCGCTTCCCGCGGCTGAGCCTGCGCGTCGCCCCGACGTACGTCCCCGGGCAGCAGTGGTTCTACTTCACCGAGGACGGCCGCTGGGCCGAGCTCCCCGACCGGAACCTGCAGATGCGCGGCCTGGACGCCTGGATCCACGGGCCGCTCCCCGCCGACGCTGCCACCCCGGCCCGCTTCCAGTCGACCCGCGCGCGCGCCGTCGACGTCGCCGCCCTGACCGACGAGGGCGAGCTGGTCGTCAGCCTGGAGCGCCAGATCAAGGTCGGCCTCCTCAAGGGGCCGGACATCAACCGCCTGGAGCAGTGCAGCCTCGAGTCGCCGCCGGTGGAGCCCTACTCCAACAGCGAGTTCAACGTCGCCCCGGCGGAGAACCACGCGCTGTACATGGGGTCGGACGTCTTCGAGGACACCGTCGAGCGGATCCTCGTGGAGTTCAGCTACTTCTTCAAGAACTACAAGTACCCCCGCGCGGGCGAGTGGGGCCTCGAGGACGACCTCCGCCGGTACAACTTCAAGCTCCAGTACCGGGCCAAGACGCGCTGGCGCGACGTCAAGCTGAAGGACGACGAGGGGCAGGCGTTCACCGAGTTCTGCTTCGCCGACATGCAGCCGACGTACAGCGAAGAGGACCAGTTCTTCACCGTCCGCATGAGCCTCGCGCCGGTCTCCCAGTTCAAGGGCATCGCCCAGGTCGGGCTCCTCAACCAGGAGACCTACTGGCTGCGGCTGGTCCTGACCCACGCCGAGCTGACCGACCAGGTCGAGATGAACGTCGGCGAGACGCGCGACTCCGCCGAGGAGGACCCCAAGAAGAAGGGGGCCGCCAAGGGCAAGGCGACCGGGATCTTCGTCAAGCGCGACGTGCACCTCCACCCGCAGGTCTTCGGCATCCGCATCCAGCACCGGGGCGGGGGCAAGCGGAAGAAGAAGGCCGAGGACGGCGAGGACTGGTACCGCCACGTCCTCCACGACTTCGAGGCGCTCGGGGCGAACCTGAACCGGAACAACCCCCGCTTCACGTCGATCCGCCCGCTCGTGTCGCGCTCCCTGACGTCCCGGAAGGCGACCCAGTTCCCCTGGATCGCCCCCGTGGAGACGCACCGCAGCGGCCGCTCGATCTACCTCTGCTTCGACCGCGACCTGCCCGCGGGCGAGGAGGTCTCGATCTACTTCCGGATGACCGGCGAGCCGACCCGCGGGGCCGAGCGGCTGGCGACGTGGGAGTACCTCGACGGCGAGAAGTGGCGCGAGATGCGCTACATCCCGACGACGTTCGACTTCCGCGGCAGCGGCTTCCTCCGCGTCGTCATCCCCGTGCTCGGAGGCGGCGAGCGGCACGCGCCGCAGGTCCGCTGGATCCGGTGCAAGCTCCCCGACGCGGTCCGCCGCGCCGACGGGACCTACGGGCCCATCCGCTACCCGCGCGTCACCCACGTGCTCCTGAACGCGGCCGAGGTGACGAACCTGCAGCGCCGCGAGCTGGAGAAGTTCAGCGCGTACGGCGTCCCCAGCCAGGAGGTGCAGCTGCTTCACCAGCCCGCCGTCATCCCCACGGACGACCTCCTCGCGTCGATCCCCGAGGACCTCCACAAGGAGTCGTTCGTGGGCGTCGAGGTCGACCAGAACGGCGAGGTCTCGCCGTGGTCGCTCAGCCTCGACGACGACCTCCGCGACGCCGACCGGAACGACCCCCAGTACGCCGTCGATCCGGTCCGCGGCACCGTCCGCTTCGGCGACGGCGTGCACGGCGCGATCCCCAAGGCGGGGACGCACAACCTGGTCGTCCAGCACTACTTCACGACCGACGGCCGGAGCGGCAACGTCCCTGCCGGGTCGATCACGGTGTGCCCGACGTTCGGCAGCCAGGTCCGCGTCCACAACCCCTTCGCGGCGACCGGGGGGCGGAACGTCGAGTCGATCGACGACCTGATCAAGCGCGCCCCGAAGGCGCTGACGGGGCGGTCGCGGGCGGTCACCACCGAGGACTTCGAGATCATCGCCAAGGAGGCGTCCGGGACGCTCGCCCGGTGCCACGCCTACAAGGACGCGATGGACGATCCGTGGGTCGTCCGCCTCACCGTGCTCCCCCGGCGGGACATGAAGACCGGCGAGATCCCCGACGCCGAGGAGATCGGGCTGCTCCGCGTCGTGCAGGAGTACGTGCAGGAGCGGTCGCTGATCAACACCGAGGTCCGGGTCGAGATGGCCGAGCTGATCGAGGTGACGGTGGAGATGAGGGCGCTGCTCATCCCGCGGACGAACCCCTCGGGCGTGCGCGAGCGCGCGGAGGAGTGGATCAAGCGGTTCGTCGACCCCTTCGTGGGCGGCGTGGACGGGCAGGGGTGGCCCTTCGGCGAGGTGCCGCGGGCGCAGGACCTGCAGCACATCCTCAAGGAGATCCCCGAGATCCGCCACGTCGAGGAGTGCACCGTCCTCCGCGCGCCGCCCCCCGGGGCGCCGCCGGGGTACGTCCGCCAGCTCCCCCGGCACGGCAAGCCGGGCCAGCTCTTCGTCCTCCGCGGCACGCCGACCGTGTTGGTGGAGGCTGACTAGGGCGTCCGATGCAGCACCTGGCCACCCTCGAGCGCCTGATCCGCGAGCGGCTCCCCGCGCCGACGGGGCTGTCGATCGTGCGCCACGCGCTGGGGAACCCGTGTGACGTCGAGTACGTCCACGAGGTCCGGCGGATGCTCGAGGGGCGCATCGTGGGGGTGAAGATCCGCCCGCGCGGGGGGACCGCGCCGACCGTGCTGGAGCTGGCCCCGGAGACCGCCGAGGTCCGCTTCATCCGCGAGGGGACCCCGGTCCACTTCGCCCAGCTGGAGCCCCGCGACCGCGTGTCGCTCCTGGTGGCGACGCAGGGCCTCGGCCGGCACCTCCCGCAGGTCTACAGCGCCGGCATCCAGCGCGAAAACGGCGTCCGCGCGCAGGCCGACTTCCTCCGCCGCTACCTCCTCGTCTTCCAGACGCTGGCCCACATGACGGAGTCGGCGGTCGCGAGCCGGGCGGCGATCATGGACCCGGTCCGGATGGACCCGAAGTTCCTGCCGTGGCTGGCGTCGTGGCTGGACTTCGTGCTCGACGAGCGGATCCCGGTAACACGGCGGCGGATCTTCCTCCGCCGGGCGGTCGAGCTGTTCCGCTGGCGGGGGACCACCCATGGCATCTGCGAGATGATCAAGACGCTGACGGGGCTGGAGACGGACGTCGTCCAGCGCCGCGGCCCGCAGCCGATGGAGCTGGGCAACTGCGCCCTGTCCCGTCCGCTGGAGGACGACGGCGAGGAGGCGGACGGAGAGATCGCCAACCTGCCGTACGTCACCCACGCCGGAGAGCACCTGCTCACCTCGCCGCGCTTCAGCCGCGAGGAGTACTTCACCATCGTCCTGGACTACCGCGAAAAGCTGGTGTCGCGGTACCGGGATCGTCTCGCCGAGCTGCTCGAGCAGGTGGCGCGCATCGCGTCCCACGAGCGGCCGGCTCACCTCGACTTCGTGATCTGCTTCCGAGACGAAGAGGTCACGCACAACGGCCTGGTGCTGTGCAGCACCGAGGCCCTCAGCCCCAACGCGGCCCTCGGCCGCGCCTGCCTGTTGGGTTAGGAACAGACAGCCATGGAAGCGATTGCCAACAAGCGGATCCGCCCCTTCGAGGGGATGTGCCTCAGCGACGTCGACCTGCGCGACGAGCAGACGTACTTCCTGTGGAAGCGACGGCTCACCAACCAGTACCTGTGCGGCGTCGGCGTCGTCACCGGGCTCAAGCCCGAGGTGGTCCAGACGGCGCAGGGCGACTGCATCGAGATCACCGAGGGGTACGCGATCGACCCCGAGGGGCAGGACATCGTGGTCCCCGAGGGGGCGCGGTCCGAGCCGGTGCCCGACACGCCGGGCAAGTACATGATCTTCCTGACCTACAAGGAGACGGACGACCCGGACTCCAAGCGGCAGGCCTACAACTCGACGGAGCGACAGGAGACGCGGACGATCGAGGGGTACGAGATCTCGTTCAACGAGAAGGAGATCCGCAACGGCGTCGAGATCGGTCGCATCCGCGTGGCCGACGGCCAGAAGGTCACCGGGGGCGTCGACCTCCGCTACGTCCAGCTCGCGCGGCGGCCCGAGCCGGAGGACCTCGGCAACCTCCGCCGCCAGGTCCGCGAGTACGTGGACGCGTCGGTCGAGCTGTTCATGAAGGCGTTCCTCGTCGAGCAGAAGCCGGTCGCCGACGTCCGCGCCCACCTGCTGCTGCAGACGCTGGTCTCGGTCGAGGCCGAGCTGCTGTCGCAGGGGCTGTCCGAGGAGGCGCTGTGCGACATGTTCACGCGCCTCATGGAGCGGGAGCAGCGGTTCCTCGTCGGCATCCGCAAGGAGGGGCTCAAGAAGGGGCTCTTCCCCCACTTCAAGACCAGCTGGCAGGCGGTCAAGAAGATCCAGGAGAACAAGCCGAAGTCGGACAAGCTCGACCTCCGGCTGAACTGGATGAGCAAGGCGCTGCAGGGGATGATCAAGGCGGCGGGCAAGGACCGCGAGAACATCCGCGGGATCTTCTACGAGGAGCTCGAGGACGAGTAGGCGCCGCCGCTGGGCGCCGGCTCAGTAGCCGTAGTCGTACTCCGGCAGCTCGTACTCGATCTCGCAGCGGTCGAACGTGTCGTCGAGGGCGAGCTCGGACTCCTCGCCGTCCTCGTCGCGCTCGA
This sequence comes from uncultured Rickettsiales bacterium, assembly GCA_964344575.1. GTDB lineage: Bacteria > Myxococcota_A > UBA796 > UBA9615 > UBA9615 > JAAESI01. The sequence goes on from CAYFOA010000236.1 coordinate 10,212, forward strand.
TCCCGTTCAGGACGAGGCGCCAGGTGCTGCCGCTGACCTCCGTCAGGGTGAGCGTCCCCGAGGTCAGCGAGAAGCTGTCGTAGGCGGCGTCGATCACCTCGTCGTCGGGGTAGAGGTAGGCGTACGGGTCCTTCGCGTAGGCGTCGCAGTCGTAGGCCTCGGCGTACAGCCGGTAGTAGTTGTCGTGGAAGATCGTGCGGCCGTACCAGAAGCCGTCGCCGACCTCGCCGCGCTCGTCGTCGTCGTAGTAGTAGTCGTCGTAGTCCTCGCGGACGTACTCCCCCTCGGCCGGGGTGTCCCGGTCGAGGTCGATCGTGGTCAGCCAGCGGCCGTTGTCGAAGGGGGAGTAGGCCTCCGCGAAGGCGTCGTAGTAGGTCCGCCAGATGTTGCAGTAGTCGCGGCGGTAGTCGGGGTTCTCGTAGTCGTAGGAGTCGCCCCACTTCTCCTGGAACGCCGCGGACGCCTCGTAGTAGGCGGTGTAGGCCTCCACGTACGCCTCGAAGACGCCCCGCATGGTGCTGCAGAAGGCGGGGACGTTGGACCGGAGGAACTGGTGGTCGACCCACGACTCCTCGCCCTGGACCTGGGTGAGGACGACCCAGAGGCTGTCGCTCCCTCCGCCTCCGCCTCCGCCCGGGGTCTCGCCCCCGCCGCGGTTGGGGGGGCAGGCGACGAACAGGGCGAGCGCGGACAGGGCGGCGATCAGGCGGACGGGCTGGTGCATGGCGGTTCCCCTCTGCCGAGAGCCTACGTGGCCCGCGGGGCGGGGCAAAGGGCGTAGGCTGCCTGCCGTGACGTCGCGTCCCTGGCTGGTGTTCGGGCTCGTGGTGGGCGTGCTCGACGTCGCGCTGCAAGGGGTCCGGCTGATGCTCTCGGGGCAGGGGTGGGGGCTCGCCGAGATCGCGCCCGCGCTGGCCGCCGAGGGGGCGCTGGCGGCGGCCCTCGGGGCGGCGCTGTACGCGGTCGGGGACCGGCTCGCGGGGCCGAAGGGGGGGACCGTCGCGATCGCGGCGGTGATCGGGGGGCTGATGACGGCGGGGTTCGCCGTCGGCGCCGGTGAGCGGGCGGCCCCGGCGTCCGGCGAGGGGGAGGGGCCCGCGACGGTCGTGCTGCTGACGCTGGACACGCTCCGGCGGGACCACGTCTCGGCGTACCCGGACGCGCTCGTGCCGGGGCTGACGCCGCGGCTGGAGCGGCTGGCGGCGGAGTCGATCCGGTTCGATGACGCGGTGACCACGGCGCCGCTGACGCTGCCCAGCCACGCGACGCTGCTTTCGGGGGTGCCGCCGGACCGGCACGGGGTCGTCCGAAACGGCCGAATCGTGCCGCGATCGCTGGACGGCGTGCCCGTCCGGATGGCGGCCGGGGGACGCCGGACGGCGGCGTTCGTGTCGACGTCGGTGCTCCACGGGAGCCACGGGCTGGGGCGCTGGTTCGGGGCGTACCGGGACGAGCTGGGGGCGTGGGACGGGGTCGCGACGTTGCCGCTGGCGGGGCGGCTCCCGGGGGCGCAGGACGACGCGCGGCTGGTGAAGGAGCCGGGGGAGCGGACGGTGGCGCGGGCGTTGTCGTGGGTCCGGCGCCAGGGGGACGCGCCGGTGTTCGTGTGGGTCCACCTCTACGACGCGCACCTCCCGCACCGCGCCGGGCGCGCCGTGGCGGCGGCGACGCTGCCCGATCCGTGCGACTGGAAGGACCACCCCACGCGGTGGCGGGCGGGGGACCGGGCGCTGCTCCCGGCGTTCGGGGCGGGGGCAAGCCCGTGCTCGGAGGGGACGCGGGCGCGGGTCGAGAAGCTGGCCGCGGGGTACGCCGCGGAGGTGGCGCACCTGGACGCGATCGTGGGGTCGCTGATCGACGGGCTGGCGGCGCTGGGGCGGTGGGACGACGCGGCCCTGGTCGCAGTAGCCGACCACGGGGAGTCGCTGGCGGAGCACCACCAGCAGGGGAGCCACGAGTACTCGCTCTACGACCCGGTGGCGCGGGTGCCGTTGCTGGTGCGCGTCCCCGGGGGGCGCCCGGCGGTGGTGACGAGTCAGGTGTCGACGGTGCGGGTGGCGGCGACGCTGCTGGAGCTGGCGGGGGCGGACGTCCCCGAGGGGGTGGCGGGGCCGGGCCTGCTGACCGACGCGGGGGCGGACGTCCCCGCCGTGACGGTGGGGCCGTCGCCGCTGCGGCGGATCGAGGGGAACCACCCGCCGGGCGGGTCGGGGCTCCAGATCGCGGTCCGGGCGCCGCCGCGGAAGGTGCTCGTGGACGGGCCGGCCTACGTCGAACGGTACGACCTCGACGACGACCCCCGCGAGCTCGCACCGATCCGCACGGACGCCGAGGAGCGCGCCGCCCGCCGCCTCCGCCGGGAGCGAGCGCGGAGGGCCCCCCTGCCGGGCCCGGCCCCCCCGCCCCCGTTGGGGAGGAGGCCCCCGTGGGAGCGTCCTCACGAGAACGAGAACGAGAACGAGAACGAGAACGAGAACGAGAACGAGAACGAGA